>NZ_CP097636.1:3473894-3831859 GCF_023573145.1 Aquincola tertiaricarbonis | reverse complement strand
GCCGGAGCGCGCCGCCGTGGTACACCTGCGGCCCCTGAATTGACCGCGCTGTGGCTTTTTGCTGTAATCACGGGTTTTCCGGACGCGAGAAGGTCGCGCCGCGCGCAGCAAGACAGAGCTCGCGTGGCCGCGCAAGACCGCGGAACGGTCGAGAGTCCGCGGCTTCCAAGCCCCGGACGCCGGGCCAGCAGCGATCAGGCCAGACCCCGGCTGCAACCTCAGGCAACCCAACCGTTGCCACAGACTCCGACAGAGCGCCTGATCCTGCGGGTCATCACCGAAAGCACGTCATCATGAAGCGTACCTACCAGCCTTCCAAGACCCGCCGCGCCCGCACCCACGGTTTCCTCGTGCGCATGAAGACCCGCGGTGGCCGCGCCGTGATCAAGGCACGCCGCGCCAAGGGCCGCAAGCGCCTGGCGGTCTAAGCCCCGCGGGCTGCGAGCTCACGCAGCATGTCACTGCCCACGCGCGTGCAACGTCTCGTGCAATCCGTTGACTTCGAGCGTGTGCTCGGCGCGCCTCAGAAGGCGCGCAGTCCGCATTTCGCGATGCACTTCGTCGCGGCGCAGCCTGCTCGCCGTTCACCCCGCCGCCCGGCGGTTGATTCAGCGGCGGCGGCCGGTGCTGAAACGTCTGGCGACAAGTTGTCAACAGATGTTGTTGACGCACCGACCGCGCCTGTGGATGACTTGCCGGCCGAGGCCCCCGCAGGCCGTTGGCTCGGCCTGGTGGTGCCCAAGCGCCATGCGCGCCGCGCGGTCACCCGCACGCTGCTGAAACGGCAGATCCGTGCCGTGGTGGGTGAGCAGGCTGAACAGCTGCCGCCCGGCCTGTGGGTGGTGCGCTTGCGCGCACCGTTCGATGCTCGCCAGTTCCGCAGCGCTGCTTCGCAGGCGCTGCGTGATGCTGCGCGTGCCGAACTCCAACGCATGATTCGCGCGGCCGCCTCGGCGCCGCGCTGAGCTGCCGTGCCTGACTGGCTCGCGCTGCTGCCGCGCCGTGCGCTGATGCTGCCGGTGCGCGCCTACCGCCTGCTGCTGAGTCCCTGGATCGGCGGCCGGTGCCTCTACGAGCCCACGTGCTCGCTCTATGCTCTGCAGGCGCTGGAACGCCACGGCGCGCTGGCCGGCGGTGCGCTGGCCGCGGGCCGCATCCTGCGTTGCCATCCCTGGTGTGAAGCCGGTTGCGACCCGGTGCCCGAGCGGCCGCCGCGGCTGTTCGCGTTCCTGTCGTCCGACCGCGCTGCCTCCGATTCTCCCAAGAAGACTGCTCCATGACCGATATTCGCCGTACCCTGCTCTGGGTGGTGTTCACGATGTCCCTCGTCCTGCTGTGGGACGCGTGGAACAAGCACACCGGCCAGCCGTCGTTCTTCAGCCCTCCGGCCGCCAAGCCGGCCGCGGCCGGTTCGGCCCCTGCGGTCGGCGCCTCCGGCGTGCCGGCGCCCACGGCCACGGCAGCCGCCGCCGGCGCGGTGCCCAGCGCACCCGGCGCTGCCGCACCCAAGGGTGAACAGATCACCGTCACCACCGACAAGGTGAAGGCGGTGCTGGACAGCCAGGGTGGCGAGCTGGTGTACCTGGAGCTGCTGGGCCAGCGCGACCAGAACGACCACAGCCGCAACGTCGTGCTGTTCGACCGCAGCGCGCAGCGCGTGTACCTGGCGCAGACCGGCCTGATCAGCGCCACCGCGGGCGCCAAGCTGCCCAACCACTTCACCGCGATGACGGCGGTGCCGGGCCCGCGCACGCTGGCCGACGGCACGAACGACGTGCAGGTGCGCTTCGAGTCGCAGGCCGTGGACGGCGTGAAGCTGGTCAAGACCTACACCTTCAGCCGCGGCCAGTACACCATCGGCGTGCAGCACGACGTCGTCAACGGTTCGGCGCAGCCCATCCAGCCCGAGCTGTACCTGCAGTTGGTGCGCGACGGCAACCCGCCCCCGGGCGAGTCGTCGTTCTACTCCACCTTCACCGGCCCGGCGGCCTACACCGAGAACAGCAAGTTCCGGAAGATCGAGTTCAAGCACATCGAGAAGAACGACGCCGAGTACGACCGCAAGGCGGACAACGGCTGGATCGCGATGGTGCAGCACTACTTCGCCTCGGCCTGGCTGGTGAACACCCAGCAGCTGCGCGAGTTCCGCGCCGAGAAGGTGGGCAACAACCTGTACTCGATCGCGATGGTGCTTCCGCTGGGCGAAGTGGCCCCCGGCCAGACCAAGACGCAGCAGGCCGTGCTGTTCTCCGGTCCGCAGGAAGAGAAGAAGCTGGAAGCGCTGGCGCCGGGCCTGGACCTGGTGAAGGACTACGGCTGGTTCCACATCCTGTCCAAGCCGCTGTTCTGGCTGCTGACCAAGCTGCACGGCGTGCTGGGCAACTGGGGCTGGGCGATCGTGGCGCTGGTGGTGCTGCTGAAGATCGCCTTCTACTGGCTGAACGCCAGCGCCTACCGCTCGATGGCCAAGATGAAGGCCATCAACCCGAAGATCCAGGAGATGCGCGAGCGCCTGAAGGACAAGCCGCAGCAGATGCAGCAGGAGATGATGCGCATCTACCGCGAGGAGAAGGTCAATCCGCTGGGCAGCTGCCTGCCGATCTTCCTGCAGATGCCCTTCTTCATCGCGCTGTACTGGGTGCTGCTGTCCACGGTCGAGATGCGCGATGCGCCCTGGATCCTGTGGATCACCGACCTGTCGGCCAAGGACCCGTACTTCATCCTGCCGCTGATCATGACGGCGACCTCGCTGTTCCAGGTGTGGCTGAACCCCACGCCGCCGGACCCGATGCAGGCCAAGATGATGTGGATCATGCCGCTGGTGTTCAGCGTGATGTTCTTCTTCTTCCCGGCTGGCCTGGTGCTGTACTGGATCACCAACAACCTGCTGACCATCGCGCAGCAGTGGTTCATCAACAAGCGGCTCGGCGTCTGACGACCGACTGCTGAACAGGCCCCGGCGCATGCCTTTGCGCCGGGGCTTTTTTTTGGATGGCCACCCCCAAGCTCGCTGCGCTCGCGGCCCCCTGGGCCCTTTTAGAGGGCCCTTCGGACCCTTGGGGCGCACCCGCCCTTGGGGCGGCCCGGCGGGTGGTTGCCGCGACAATCCCGCCCATGCTGTCCCGTCATGAAGACCCCATCGCTGCCATCGCCACCGCACCCGGCCGCGGTGCCGTGGGCATCGTGCGCGTGTCTGCCCGCCAGGACCTCGGCCCGCTGATGGCCGCGGTCTGTGGCCGCGTGCTGCAGCCGCGCCACGCCACCTACCTGCCGTTGCGTGATGCCGATGGCCAGCCCATCGACCATGGCCTGGCGCTGTACTTTCCGGCGCCGCATTCCTACACCGGCGAACATGTGCTGGAGCTGCAGGCCCACGGCGGGCCGGTGGTGCTGCAGCTGCTGCTGGCGCGCTGCCTGGCGGTGGGGGAGGGCATCGGCCTGCGCCTGGCCGAGCCGGGTGAGTTCACGCAGCGCGCCTTCCTGAACGACAAGCTCGACCTGGCGCAGGCCGAGGCGGTGAGCGACCTGATCGACGCCAGCACCGAGGCGGCGGCCCGTTCGGCCAGCCGTTCGCTCAGCGGTGCCTTCTCGCACGAGATCGACACGCTGCGCGACCGCATCGTGCACCTGCGCATGCTGGTGGAAGCCACGCTGGACTTTCCCGAGGAAGAGATCGACTTCCTGGAAAAGGCCGATGCCCGCGGCCAGCTGGAGCGGCTGATCAGCGCCGTTGACGAGGTGCTGGATCGTGCGAAGCAGGGCGCGTTGCTGCGCGAAGGCATCCGTGTGGTGCTGGCGGGCCAGCCCAACGTGGGCAAGAGCTCGCTGCTCAATGCGCTGGCCGGGGCCGAGCTGGCCATCGTCACGCCCATCCCGGGCACCACGCGCGACAAGGTGCAGCAGACCATCCAGATCGAAGGTGTGCCGCTGCACGTGATCGACACCGCCGGCCTGCGCGAGGCCACCGACGAGGTGGAGCGCATCGGCATCTCGCGCAGCTGGAGCGAGATCGAGCAGGCCGATGCCGTGATCTTCCTGCACGACCTCACGCGGCTGGGGCAGCCCGACTACGACGCCGGTGATGCCGAGATCGCGCAGCGCCTGCTGGGTGCCGATCCGCGCCAGCAGGCGAGGGTGCTGCACGTGTACAACAAGGCCGATGCGGCGGCGCCGGCACCAGCCCCACTGGCAGCCGATGCGCTGCAGCTGTCGGCCGCCACCGGTGCCGGCTTGGGCGGCCTGCGCCAGGCGCTGCTGCAGCGGGCCGGCTGGCATGCCTCGCCGGAAGGCGTGTTCATCGCCCGTACACGCCATGTGCAGGCGCTGCGCCGCACCCGTGAACATCTGCTGCTGGCGCAGGCGCAAGGCCAGTCGGCCGATGCCGCGCTGGACTTGCTGGCCGAGGAACTGCGGCTGGCGCACAACGCGCTGGGCGAGATCACCGGCGCCTTCAGCGCCGACGACCTGCTGGGCGAGATCTTCAGCCGCTTCTGCATCGGCAAGTGAATCTGCACCAAAGCGGCCCATGGCAGGGGGGCCCGCTTAGCGCTTGCCCATAATGCGCCAGGGGTGACTGGGAGCCTGGATGGACTTGAGCGCATTGAAGGAAGCGGTCGCGACATTGAACGCGGACGACGCCTTCGGCCCGCGGCTGAGCGACGAGGCCTGGGAGGCCCTGGCGCCGCTGCTCACCCGCCATGAAATCCGCGTCGGCCACCTGCTGCTCAAGCAGGACGAGGTGGACGCCACCATGTACTTCCTCGAACGCGGCAGCCTGCAGGTCTTCGTCACCCGCAGCGCACCGGGCACGCATCGCGTGGCCATCCTGCGTTCGGGCTCGGTGGTGGGTGAAGCGGGCCTGTTCGGTCGCACGCCCCGCATGGCCAACGTGGAAGCGATGAGCAACTGCGTGGTGTGGGGCCTGCGCGCAGCCCGGCTCGATGAACTGGCGGTCCGGTCACCGGCGCTGGCGCTGGAACTGGTGCGTGGCGCCGCCGGTGTGCTGGCCGTGCGCACGCGCGCCAACCTGGAACGCGCGGTGCCGCTGAGCTGAGGCCCGGCCCCCCATTAACCCCCGACGTTCAGCCTTTCAGCAGTTTTTCTTCGGCCAGCGACAGCGGCTCCGGCAGGCCCGAGAGCACCAGCGTGTCGCCCGGGCCCAGCACCAGGCCGTCTTCGGCGGCCACCACCTGGCCCGAGCCCAGCCGCACCGACACCACCTGCACGCCCACCGCATGCAAGGCCAGCGCGCCGAGCGACTGGCCCAGGCTGGCGGCGGCGGTGGGCAGGCTCACCGTCAGCAGCCGCGCTTGCTGGCGCTCCTCGGCACCATCGTCGTCGGCGCCATGGAAGTAGCCGCGCAGCAGGCCGTAGCGCGCGTTGCGGGCGTCCTGCGTCAGCCGGATCACGCGGCGCATCGGCACGCCCACCAGCGCCAGCGCATGCGAAGCCAGCATCAACGAGCCTTCGATGGCCTCGGGCACCACCTCGGTGGCGCCGGCATTGCGCAGCAACTCCAGGTCGGTGTCGTCGATGGTGCGGATGACCACCGGCACTTTGGGCGCATGCTCGCGGGCCAGCCGCAGGATCTTCAGCGCCGAAGCGGTGTCGTGGTACGTCACCACCACCGCGCTGGCACGGGCCAGGCCGGCGGCCATCAGGCTGCGCAGCTTGGCGGCGTCGCCGAACACCACGCTCTGGCCGGCGGCCGCGGCCTGGCGCACACGGTCGGGGTCCAGGTCCAGCGCCATGTAGGGGATGCGCTCGGTCTCCAGCAGGCGGGCCAGGTTCTGGCCGCTGCGGCCGTAGCCGCAGATGATGACGTGCGCCTCGCTGCGGATGGACTTCTTGGCGATGGTGGTGAGCGCCGCCGCCTGCATCAGCCAGTCGGTGGCCGACAGCCGCATCACGATGCGGTTGCTGTACATCACGATGAAGGGCGTGGCGATCATCGAGATCACCATGCCGGCCAGGATGGGGCTTTCCAGCCGCGGCGTCAGCAGTTCATGCTGGCGGGCCAGCGTCAGCAGCACGAAGCCGAACTCACCGGCCTGCGCCAGGTACAGGCCGGTGCGCAGCGCCACACCGGGCGTGGCGTTGAACACCCGCGACAGGCCGGTGACCAGGGCGAACTTGAACAGCACCGGCAGCACCGCCAGCGCCAGCACCAGCGGCCACTGCGCCACCACCAGCGACATGTTCAGCTTCATGCCGATGGTGATGAAGAACAGGCCCAGCAGCACGTCGTGGAAGGGCCGGATGTCGGTTTCCACCTGGTGCTTGTACTCGGTCTCGGCGATCAGCATGCCGGCCACGAAGGCGCCCAGCGCCAGCGACAGGCCGGCATGTTCGGTGAGCCAGGCCAGGCCCAGCGTGACCAGCAGCAGGTTGAGCACGAACAGCTCCGAGCTCTTGCGCCGGGCCACCAGCGTGAGCCACCAGCGCATCAGCTTCTGCCCGCCCACCAGCAGCAGGGCCAGCAGCGCCGCCGCCTTGAGCACCGCGAACAGCAGTTCGGTGAACAGCACTTCGGGCGGCGCAGTGAGGGCGGGGATGAGCACCAGCAGCGGCACCACGGCCAGGTCCTGGAACAGCAGCACGCCCATCACGCGGCGGCCGTGTTCGGTTTCCAGCTCCAGCCGCTCGGCCATCAGTTTGCCGAGGATGGCGGTGCTGCTCATGGCCAGCGCACCGCCCAGCACCACCGCATGCTGCCAGCTCAGGCCGTAGCTGCGGCCCGCCAGGCTGAAGGCGGCGCCCAGCAGCGCATTGCCGACGATGGCGGCCAGCATGGTCAGCGCCACCTGCCACAGCCCGAGGCCGAACACCAGCGTGCGCATGCTGCGCAGCTTGGGCAGGTTGAACTCGAGCCCGATGACGAACATCAGGAACACGACGCCGAACTCGGCGAGGTATTCGACACCGCCGTTCTCGCGCGACAGCGCCAGCGCATTGGGGCCGATGACCACGCCTACCACCAGGTAGCCGAGCATGGGCGGCAGCCGCAAGGAGCGGCAGGCCACCACACCGGCCACCGCGGCCACCAAGTAAAGCAATACCAGTTCAAGCGTTGTAGCCATGCGGCGTGGACCCAGCGCAAGCGGCATGCCTGCCAACCTAGAATGCCCGATCCTAAGTGAGCGACCGATCACGTGACCATCGAGCCCCAAGCGGCCGCCAGCTTCGACGCCGAGCGTGCGCTGCGGCTGGCCGCCCAAACCTTCGAGATCGAGGCCGAGGCCCTGCTGGCCATCCGCTCCGAGCTGTCCTCGGCCTTCATCGACACCATGCGCCTGGTGCTGGCCTGCCGCGGCCGCGTGGTGGTGATGGGCATGGGCAAGAGCGGCCACGTCGGCCGCAAGATCGCGGCCACGCTGGCTTCCACCGGCACGCCGGCGATGTTCGTGCACCCCGGTGAGGCCAGCCATGGCGACCTGGGCATGGTCACGCTGCAGGACGTGGTGCTGGCCATCTCCAATTCAGGTGAGAGCGACGAGCTCAACGTCATCCTGCCGGTGCTCAAGCGCCTGGGTGTGCCGCTGGTGGCGATGACCGGCCGCGCCGGCTCCACGCTGGCCCGGCATGCCGACCAAGTGCTGCTGTGCAAGGTGGAACGCGAGGCCTGCCCGCTGAACCTGGCGCCCACCACCAGCACCACTGCGCAGATGGCCATGGGCGATGCGCTGGCCGTGGCGCTGCTGGACGCACGCGGTTTCCACGAACAGGACTTCGCACGCTCCCACCCCGGCGGCGCGCTGGGCCGCAAGCTGCTGATGCATGTGCGCGACCTGATGCGCTCGGGCGACGACCTGCCGCGCGTGGCGCCCGAGGCCGAGTTCCTGCAGATGCTGCACGAGATGAGCGCCAAGGGCCTGGGCTTTGCCGTGGTGGTGGGCCCCGACGACGTGGTGCAGGGCATCTTCACCGATGGCGACCTGCGCCGCCTGATCGAACGCGGCACCGACCTGCGTGCCTTCCGCGCGCACGAGGTGATGCACACCGCGCCACGCCGCGTGCGCGACGACGTGCTGGCGGTGGAGGCCGCCACCGTGATGGAACAACACCGCGTCACCAGCGTGCTGGTGGTCGATGCGCAGGACCGGCTGGTCGGCGCCATCAACAGCAACGACCTGATGCGGGCCAAGGTGATCTGATGACCGACCTGTCGATCCTGCAGCCGGCGCTGCGCTTCGCCCCCGAGCTGTTGCTCAAGGCCCAGGGCCGCGGCCTGGGCATGAAGGCCGCGGTCTTCGACGTCGATGGCGTGCTGACCGATGGGCGCCTCTACATCGCCGAGTCGGGCGAACAGTTCAAGGCCTTCCACAGCCTGGACGGCCATGGCCTGAAGCTGCTGGCCCAGGCCGGCATCGTGCCCATCATCTGCACCGGCCGCGATTCGCCGGCGGTGCGCCGCCGCGTGGCCGACCTCGGCCTGCAGCATGCGCACTACGGCGTGAAGGACAAGCTGGCCGTGGTGCAGCAGGCCATCAGCGCGCTGGGCGTGGACTGGGCCGACCTGGCCGTGATCGGTGACGACTGGCCCGACCTGCCGCTGCTGGTGCGGGCCGGCCTGGCCTGCGCGCCCGCCAACGCGCATGCCGAGGTGAAGGCCGTGGCTCACCATGTGAGCGCGCTGCAAGGCGGTGAAGGCGCCGCCCGCGAGCTGTGCGACCTGCTGCTGATTGCCAGCGGCGCCTACGCCCGCCTGTTGCACGGCCAGCTCACCACGCTGGACGCCGCCTGATGGCGACCGCGCCGCTGCCCCCGCCTGCCGCGCCGGTGCCGATGACGCCGACCCTGCCCTGGCACTGGCGGCTGCGTGAGGCGCTGTCTTCGTACCTGCCGCTGCTGTTGATGGGTCTGCTGGCGCTGGCCACCTGGTGGCTGGTCAACAACACGCCCGGCGCGCCTGCCGGCAATGCGCAAGCGCCGGTGCGGCACGACCCCGACTACACGATGCAGGGCTTCACCTTGCAGCGCTTCGGCAGCGATGGTCGGCTGACGGTGCAACTGCAGGGCGACCAGCTGAGGCACTTTCCGGACACCGACACGCTGGAGGTGGACACGGTGCGCATCCAGGCGTTTTCCACCGATGGCTCGCTGACCAACGCCACCGCGCGGCGTGCACTCAGCAATGCCGACGCCAGCGAAGTGCAGCTGCTGGGCGGCGCCCGCATCGAGCGCAGTGGCGGCCCTTCAGGCGCGCCGCCGCTGCAGTTCGAGGGCGAGTTCCTGCATGCCTTCCTGCGCACCGAGCAGCTGCGCTCGCACCTGCCGGTGGTGCTGCGCCAGGGCGGCAGCGAGATCCGCGCCGGTGGCATGGAATACAGCCACCTCGACCAGCAGGCCACCTTCAAGCCGCCGGTGCGCGCCCGCTTTGCCCCCGCGGCTGGCGGTGCGCGCCGGTGAGCGCGATGGCAGGCGCCGCGCCTCGGGTCGACAGCCGGCAGCCGCCGCTCGTCTTCATCACCGGTGCCTCCAGCGGCATCGGCCAGGCGCTGGCCCGGCGCTTCCATGCCGCGGGCTGGCGGCTGGCGCTGGTGGCGCGGCGCGCCGAAGAAACCGCCGCCTGGGCACGGGCGCAAGGGCTGGCCGAAGGCACCTGGGCCGTCTACGCCGCCGACGTGCGGCAGACCACCGACATCGTGGCGGCGGGCAAGGCCTGCATCGCGCAGCAGGGCCTGCCCGATGTGGTGATTGCCAACGCCGGCATCAGCATCGGCATGGATTCGGCGATCGAGGCCGACCTGGAGGTGATGCGGGCGACGCTGGAAACCAACAACCTGGGGATGGCTGCCACCTTCCACCCGTTCATCGCGCCGATGTGCGAGCGGCGCAGCGGCACGCTGGTGGGCATTGCCAGCGTGGCGGCAATCAGGGGTTTACCCGGACATGGCGCCTACTGCGCCAGCAAGGCGGCAGTCGTCAGCTATTGCGAAAGCCTTCGCGGGGATTGCCGGCCCTTTGGTGTCAAGGTGGTGACGGTGGCGCCGGGATACATCGATACCCCGTTGACGCAGCGCAATCCCTATTCGATGCCGTTTTTGATGAGCCCGGACGATTTTGCCGATCGTGCGTACGAGGCGATCAAAGACGGTGTCAGTTATCGCGTCATACCTTGGCAGATGGGCGTCGTGGCCAAGCTGATGCGGATTTTGCCCAATGGGCTTTTCGATCGGCTTGTGGCAGGCAGGGGCCGCAAGCCGCGCCAGGGCAGCTGAGCCGCGCCCCCGCGTGGGGCATGCGCGGCCATGAAAAAAGGGCGCCGGTGAGTCACCTGCGCCCTTCTTGCGTGTGGCCCCCGCGAAGGGGCCGGATGGATCAGTAGCCGCCGCTGTTGCCGCCGTAGCCGCCACGGCCACCGCCGCTGTAGCCGCCGCGGCCACCGCCGCCGCCACCACCGTAGCCGCCGCCACCACCACCGCCGCTGCCGTAGCCGCCGCGGCCACCGCCGCTGCCGTAGGGGCTGCGGCCACCGCCGCCACCACCACCGCCGTAGCCGCCACCACCGCCGCCGCCGCCGTAACCACCACCGCCGCCGCCGCTGCGGAAGCCGCCCGGACGCTCTTCACGAGGACGGGCCTCGTTCACGACGATGGCGCGGCCTTCGAGGGCCTGGCCGTTCATGCCGTTGATGGCCGACTGCGCTTCGGCGTCGGAGGCCATTTCGACGAAACCAAAGCCCTTGGAGCGGCCGGTTTCCCGGTCCATCATCACCTTGGCCGACGTCACGGTACCAAATTGCACGAATGCGCTATGCAGGGATTCGTCGCGCACGCTGTATGCGAGGTTTCCGACGTAGAGCTTGTTTCCCATGGGGAACACCTTCCTTCTAACAGAACACCATGTGGAGCTTCAACCCGTCGTGAAACATTCAAGCGAAGGCGCCGCATCCATACCCGGAGAGCGCAAGGTTAACAAAGAACTTCCGAAAAATGCGCAAGCGCTTGCTTGTCAACTGTTGTTTTCTGAGCGACGCACCAATGAGGGGTGAGCCCCGAAACAGGGACTTATCATCGATCCCGTCATGAGACCTACGACCAGCGGGCTTCCGCAGGGTGATCCGCTGGCGGCGCTGTCCCGCCTGCTGGCTTGCGTCGATGCCGTTCGGCAGGGGCGCGCCCTCTTCGCGCTCTTATTCACCTTCTGCGCAGCCGGGCTGTTGCTGGCCATGGCCGGCTCCTCGCTCAGTGCCGGCGCCACCGCCTGGGCGGTGGTGCAGGGCGGTGCGGCGCTGTTCGTCGCCTTCTACGGCAGCAACACGACGGGCCTGCTGTTGATGGACCATGCCCTCGGCCGCCCGGTGCGCGAGGTGGGCGACGCATTGCGCGATGCGCTCGCGCTCGGCCACCGGCTGCTGGCCGTGCTGCTGCTGGCCTTCGGCCTGGTGGCGGTGGCGGTCGGCCTGGTGGCTGCCGCCTTGTACGCGGCGCGACTGCCCACCGCCGGCCCGGTGCTGTTCGCCTTCGCGGTGCCCCTGGGCGTGCTGCTGCTGGGCCTGGCGGCGCTGGTGATGGGCGCGGTGGTGGGGCCCCTGGCCGCACCGGCCATCTGGGCGGGCTGCACGGTGCGGCAGACGTTGGCGATGCTGCTGCGCCAGGCGCGTGAGCGGCTGCTGCTGTCGGCGCTGATGGTGTCGGCGCTGGGCGCGCTCACGGCGGCGGTGGCGGCGCTTTCCACTTTCGTGGTGCTCACCGGCGGGCGCGCCGTGTCTGCCATGGCGGTGCTGGTCACGGGTGTCGACGTGCCGCCGCAGCAGTTGATGGCGGGCCTCTTCGGCTACGGGCTGCGCAGCCTGGCGCCAGCGGGCGTGCCGGTGACGCAGACGCCGCATGGCGTCGCGGCGCTGGTGGGCGGTGGCCTGGTGTTCGTGCTGGCGCTGGCCCTGCCGGGCCTGGTGTACCTGCGGGGCGTTTGCGCGCTGTACCTGGCGGTCGCGGCCGATGCGCCGGCGCCACTGCCGGCGACCGAGGCCCAGGGTGCGGAGTAAGCGCTCGTATACGATCGGCCGACCATGGACCTGCTGAAGCCGCTCATCGCCCTGCTGGCGATCGTGAATCCGATCGGCGCGGTGCCGTTCTTCATCAGCTTCACCCAGCACTTCAGCCGGGCGCAGCGGCGCAACACCATCCGCGTCAGCAGCTTCAGCGCCTTCTGCGTGATCGCCGTGAGTGCCATCGCCGGGCTCAAGATCATCGAGTTCTTCGGCATCAGCATCGCGTCGTTCCAGGTGGGCGGCGGCACCTTGCTGCTGATCAGCTCGCTGCAGATGCTCAATGCCCAGCAGCCCGAGACCAAACCCAGCGACGTGGCCGAAGGCGAGCAGAAGGTGGACGCCGGCGCCAGCATCGCGGTGGTGCCGCTGACGGTGCCGTTGCTCACCGGGCCGGCCACCATCTCCACGATGGTGATCTACGCCGAGAAGACCCGCACACTGTTCGAGCATGCGGTGCTGGTGGGCTACGGCGTGGTGATCGGGCTGGCCACCTTCGTGGTGTTCTCGGCGGCCGGGCGCATCGCCCGCGTGCTGGGCCGCACCGGCATCAATGTGATGACGCGGCTGATGGGCCTGATCCTGGCCGCGATGGCGGTGGAACTGCTGGCGGATGGCCTGATCAAGCTGTTCCCCGTGCTGGCCTCGCACCTGGCACGTTGACGCGCGATGTGCGCGTTGCCCGATTCCGCCTACCAGCGCAGCCGTGCCACCGGCCGCCGGCCTGCCGCCGGCGAGCCCGACCTGACCACGCTGCCGACCCAGGAGACGCTGGCCGCCGACGGCGACAGCCTGAACACGCTGCTCGACTACCGCACCCGCCCGCCGCGCGCGCCGCTGGCGCCTTCTCGCTGGCGCCAGCTCGGCCTGCGCTGGCCGGCGGCGGCGATGACGGCGGGGGCCGCGGTGCTTGGCGGCGGCACCTGGGCGGCACTGTCCGCGCCCCTGGCGCCGCCGGTGCGTGTGGCCGTCTGGTGTGCGCTGGCCGGCGCGTCCTGCGTGCAGCTGCTGGCGCTGTACCGGGTGATGAGCCAGCTGTCGATGGCGACCGCCGCGGTGCAGCAGTTCGTGCAGCGCCTGCGCAATGACGACCTCACCGGCGCGATCCAGGCCCTTCGCCGCACCAGCGACCGCGGCGCCACGCCCCTGCATGCCGCCGCGGCCGAGGTGCAGCAGCTGCTGGGCGAGCGGGAGCGCCGCTGGCATGCGCGGGTGCGCCTGTCGGGCGATTGGTACTGGGAGACCGATCCGCAGCACCGCATCAGCTGGCTGTCGGACGACCTGGGCTCGCACCGCAAGCTGGGCCTGGAGCCGCACCAGCTGCTGGGCCACCGCTACGACGCGCTGCCCTTTTTCCAGCCGCCGGAAGCGGGCTGGTCGGCGCTGCTGGAGCCCATGCACATGCGGCGTCCGTTCCGCGACGTGGAGATCGAGGTGCGCCGGCCCGGCCGCTCGCCGGTGTGGATCACGCTCACCGGCGCGGCCCGGCGCGACGAGCTGGGCCACTTCGTCGGCTATGAAGGCGTGGGCCGAGACATCACCGAAGAACGGCTGGCCTTTCGCCGGCTGCGGGCCAGCGAGCGCCGCTATGCGGTGATGAACGAGCTGTCGGCCGACTGGTACTGGGAGACCGACGAGCAGCACCGCTTCGTGGAAGTGGGCGACATGCTGACCGACCTGCTGGGCGAGACCGGCGCGCGCCGCTACATCGGCCGCACCCGCTGGCATGCCTACGCCGACGGCGCGAGTGAAGAGGAATGGCAGCGCCACCGCCGCTGCCTGCAGGCGCATCAGGCTTTCAGCAACTTCGAGTACGCGGTGCGGGTGCCCGGCCGCGGCGTGCGCTGGATCTCGGTGAGCGGCCGACCGCGCCGCGACGACAGCGGGCGCTTCCTCGGCTACCAGGGCGTGGGCCGCGACGTGACACTGCGCAAGCGCACCGAGAAGATGCTGCTGAGCCGCAATGCCGAGCTGGCGCGCCAGGTGGCCGAGCGCACCGCCGAGCTGGAGCAGCACAACCGCGACCTGGAAGCCTTCTCGCGCCAGCTGGCGCACGAGCTGCGCACGCCCATCGGCCATGTGGTGGGGCTGGCCGACATGCTGCGTGCCCGCGCCTGGGAGCGCCTGGCCGACGACGAGCGTGAATGGCTGGCGCTGCAGGGCCGGGCGGCGCGCGAGATGTCGCACACCGTCACGGCGCTGCTGGAGCTGGCGCGCTCCGGCTCCACGCCGCTGGTGCGCGAATGGGTGGACCTGAGCGCGCTGGCGCACGAGGTGATCGCCGAGCTGCCCTGGCTGGAGCGGGCGGTGCCGGTGGAGTGGCAGGTGCAGCCCGGTTTGCAGGCCTCCTGCAGCGCGCCGCTGGCCCGCGTGGTGCTGATGAACCTGCTGTCCAACGCCGCCAAGTTCACCCGCGACGTGCCGCTGCCGTTGGTGCGGCTGGCGGCGCATCCGCAGCCCGGCACCTTCGTGGTGGAAGACAACGGCGCCGGTTTCGATGCCCGCCGGGCGGCGCGGCTGTTTCAGCCTTTCCAGCGGCTGCATCCTTCGCGCCAGTTCCAGGGCACCGGGCTGGGCCTGTCCATCGTGCGGCGCATCGTCGAGCGTCACGGCGGCAGCGTGCGGGCGGAAGCGCCGGCGCAGGGCGGTGCACGCTTCTACTTCAACTTTGGGGGGGCGTTGCAAGGCCCCGACAGCGCGGGGGAAAGTACCAATGACGCTGGCGAAGCGGCCACATAGAGTCCCGGTTCTCGCAGCAAGGCCGCCACGGCGCGCGTTTGCTGAACGGGGGCTGAGGAGACAACCGACACCAAGATTGATAAAAGATTCTGGTCCCGCCCGGTAGGCGAGAGACCACAGTGACAACGCCAGCAGATGCTGGCGTTTTTTTTGGGCCCCCAAGCTCGCTGCGCCGGCTGTCCCGCGGGTTCAGCCGTGCACCGCCTCTTGCACCCGGAACACCCGCACCACCTCGGTCAGTTGCTGCGCCTGGCGCTGCAGGCTTTCGGCGGCGGCGGCGCTTTGTTCCACCAGCGACGCGTTCTGCTGCGTCACCTGGTCCAGCTGGTTCACCGCCTGGCTGACCTGGCTGATGCCGGTGGTCTGCTCCTGGCCTGAGCGGCTGATGTCGCCGATCAGCGCCGACACCCGCTGCACCTGGGCCACGATGTCCTCCATCGTGCTGCCGGCTTCGGCCACCAGCCGCGTGCCGGCTTCCACCCGCTCGACGCTGGCGCCGATCAGCGTCTTGATTTCCTTGGCCGCTTCGGCCGAGCGCTGCGCCAGCGTGCGCACTTCACCCGCGACCACCGCGAAGCCGCGGCCCTGTTCACCCGCACGCGCGGCTTCCACCGCGGCGTTCAGCGCCAGGATGTTGGTCTGGAAGGCGATGCCGTCGATGGTGCCGATGATGTCGCCGATGCGCCGCGAGCTGCTGCTGATGTCCTCCATCGTCGACACCACGCGCGCCACCACCTCGCCGCCCTTGGCCGCGGCCCCGCTGGCGCCGGCGGCCAACTGCGTGGCCTGGTGCGCCGTTTCGGCACTTTGCGACACGGTGGCCGTCATCTGCTCCATCGACGCGGCCGTCTCCTGCAGGCTGCTGGCCTGCTGCTCGGTGCGGCGCGAGAGGTCGGCATTGCCGGTGGCGATCTGCGTGCTGCCGATGGCGATGGCCTCGGAGGCGCTGCGCACTTCGGCCACCAGGCCGGCCAGGCTGCGCTGCATGTGGCTCAGCGAGGCCAGCACGCTGGCCGGCGGTGCCTGCTCGGCGCCTTCGATCGCGCCCAGGTCGCCGCGGGCCACGCGCTCGGCCACCGCGCCCAGCGCTGCCGGCTCGGCACCCAGCGCGCGGTGCAGCTGGCGCGTGATCAGCACCAGGAAGGCCAGCGCGCTGCCCAGCGCCACCACGCCCGCGGCGATCAGGGCGGTGCGGAAGTGCGCGTAGCTGTCGCGGGCCTCGGCCACACCCTGGCGCGCACCTTCGCCCAGCACCTTCAGGTAGTCGTCCACCGCCTGCTGCAGCTCGGCCAGCAGCGGCCGGCATTCCTGGTTCATCACCTGCACGGCCTGGGTCTGCTGGCCGCCGGAGGCCAGCGCCACCACGCGCAGGGCCACGGGGCTGTAGCGCTTCTCGACATCGGCCAGGCGGTCGAAGCGCTCCCGTTCGGCGGGCAGC
Source organism: Aquincola tertiaricarbonis (assembly GCF_023573145.1). Classification (GTDB taxonomy): domain Bacteria; phylum Pseudomonadota; class Gammaproteobacteria; order Burkholderiales; family Burkholderiaceae_C; genus Aquincola; species Aquincola tertiaricarbonis_B. The sequence goes on along the minus strand of NZ_CP097636.1, from coordinate 3,815,690 downwards.
ACGTCGCTGTCGGCGGTCATGCGCTCGCGCAGCCCTTCCAAAGCGCTCTGCACCTGCCCATGCGCCTGCTGCACGGCGGCGGCTTCGGCGCGCCCGTCTTCGGCGCTGGTCACCAGCACCATGTTGCGGGCGCTGATGGCGCGGTTGGCCGCGGCTGCGCGCAGGTTGTTGGCCAGCTGGATACGGGCGCTGTCGCTGGTGACGAAGGTCTCGAAGTGGCTGTCGCTGCGGCCCAGCGCGGTGACGGCCAATGCAGACACCACGGCCACCAACACGGCCAGCACGCCAAAGGCCGCAGCCAGCTTTGCGCGCAGGGAGAGAGAGGAAGTTTTCATGCGGGGCATCCCGGTGGTTCAAGCACCCTTGCGATATCGCTCATTTCTGCAGTTTCTTAAACGATACAAATGCGGACCGATGAGGAATGCCGGCCTGGCGCCGCGCTTTTCGGGTGCTTGCAGGGAGCAGGGGGCTTCTACGATGGGGCACACCCTTGCCAGGCCCCTGGCCGCCCGACCCATGTCCGTCGATCCTTCCCTTCGCAACCTCGACATCGATATCCCGGCGCAACCCGAGGCGCTGGTGCGGCTGTCCCTGCTGCTGGCCGATGACGAGATCAACCTGGACGCCGCGGCCGAGCTGATCGAGTCCGACATGGCCCTGGCCGCCGCGGTGCTGAAGGCGGTGAACTCGTCGATGTACGGCCTCAAGGGGCGGGTGCAAACCGTGATGCAGGCGGTGCAATACCTGGGCATGCGCGAGGTGGCGGCCATCACCTTCGAGATGGGCTTGCGTGCGGCATTTCCGCCCAATCCGCTGCTGGAGCCGGTGTGGCAGCGCGCCGGCCGCCGCGGCCTGCTGATGGGCCGCATGGGTCAGTTCCTGGGCGTGGACGCCTGGGCCGCGCATTCGGCCGGACTGTTCGAGGAATGCGGCAAGGCCGTGCTGCTGCGCCATGCCAGCGACCACTACGGCGCGATGCTGCGTGCCGCCCCCAACGATGTGGACCTGCGTACGCTGGAGAAGGCGGGTTTCGGCGTCAGCCACGATGCGCTGGGTGCCGCGCTGTGCGAAAGCTGGGGCCTGGGCGCCCCCGCGGTGGCCAGCGTGCGCCACCACGTCGCGGCGCAGGCCGGTGAGCCGTTTCCGCCCCAGCTGGCGCGGCCGGCGGTGTTGGCGCTGTCCGTCGTCGCCCATGTGCAGATGAACACGCCGGAGCTGCTCGAAGAGGTGGTGGCCCATGTGGCGCCCCAGGTGCCGCTGGACGAGACCCTGATGCTGCGCGCGGCCCGCAAGGTGGCCGACCAGTTGGCCGGCCGCGAGGCGGCGCCGACCCAGCACTGAGAGCGGGGGCCTGCGTCGGCCTGTCGGCCCCGTCCGACACCCGAATGGGCAAGCGCGTGCTGCCGCTCACTGCGCGCCGCGGGTCCACTGGGCTTTTGCCCCAAGGACCCTCGCCATGTTGGAGAAACTGCCCGGCATGCTGGGCCATGCGCTGCGCCACCAACGCGCCGGCCTGGACCAGACCGTCTTCCACCACACGCCGCTGCGCAGCGGCCTGGGCGCCATCGAGGTGGGCAGCCTGGCCTTTGCCGACCATGCGCCGATACCGGCGCGCTACACGGCGGACGGCGAGGGCCTCTCGCCACCGCTTCACTGGCGCAACGTGCCCGACAACGCCACCAGCGTGCTGCTGATCGTGGAAGACGCCGACGCGCCCACGCCTCACCCGCTGGTGCACGGCATCGTGGTCGACCTGCCGCCCGACCAGACTGCCCTGGCCGAAGGCGCGCTGGATGCCACCGACGACGACGGCACCCAGGCCCATGCCGGCCGCCATTCCTTCCTGGGCAGCGGCTGGTTGCCACCCGACCCGCCGCCCGGCCACGGCTTGCACCGCTACGTGTTCCAGGTGTTTGCACTGGGGCCGGGCGAGCCCTTCAGCAGCACGCCCGGCCGTGACGAGGTGCTGGCCGCGCTGCAGGCGCGGGCCTTGGCCGCGGGCTGCCTGATCGGCACCTACGAGCGGCCCGATGGCTCGGAGAAGGTGGAAGCGCCCGCCGCCGCCACGGCGCCCAGCGGCAGCGTGCCCTTGGCGCCACAATAGCCCGGCCGGCACCCGGAGTGTGCCGGGGGCTGTTGCGCATGAAGGTCGCCATCACACGGTTCTGCCGCATCACACGCGCCACGGGGCTGGCCCTGGCCTGCGCTGCTGCGTTGGCCATGCCGGGCGCGCCCGCGCTGGCTGCCGGCCTGCCTTCCACCCAGGTGGCGTGGATGCCCGCGGCGGCCGATGCGGACATCGACCGCGCCTTTGCCCAGGCCAGGGAAGGGCGCAAGCCGGTGCTGCTGTACTGGGGCGCCACCTGGTGCCCGCCTTGCAATCAGCTCAAGGCCACCTTGTTCAACCGCCAGGACTTCGCCGCGCTGTCGCGCAGCTTCGTGGCGGTGCATGTGGATGGCGACCGGCCCGGCGCGCAGAAGCTGGGCGCTGCTTTCCAGGTGCGCGGCTACCCGACCATGATCCTGCTGCAGCCCGACCGCACCGAGATCACCCGCCTGCCCGGCGAGGTGGACGCGCCGCAGGTGATGGCCATGCTGCAGGCCGGCCTGGCCGGTGGCCGCCCCGCGGCGCAGGTGCTGGCCGAGGCCCGTGCCGGCAGGCCCTTGAGCGCCGGTGAATGGCGGCTGCTGGCCTTCTATGGCTGGGAGATCGATGAATCGCGCCTGGTGCCGGCGGCAGAACGGCCGGCGGTGCTGGCGGCGCTGGCCACCGCCGCGGCGCGCGCCCCGAACGCCGAAGATGACGCGCGCACCCGCCTGCTGCTCAAGGCCCTGGCCGCTGCCGCCGACGGCAAGAACGGTCTGAAGCCCGACGACACGATGCGCGGCCGCGTGCAACGCCTGCTGGCCGACCCCGCCGCTGCGCGCAGCCAGATGGACGTGCTGGTGAATGCCGCCCCGGCGCTGGTGAAGGCGCTGACCCCTGCCGATGGTCCGGCGCGGGCCGAGCTGACGGTTGCCTTCGATGCCGCGCTGCTGCGCCTGCAGAACGACGCCACGCTGTCGCGCAGCGACCGCATGACCGCACTCGATGCCCGCGTGTCGCTGGCCCGCAGCGGCCAGCCCGACGATGCGCTGTCGCCACGCCTGCCCGAGCCGCTGGTCAAGGACGTGCGTGAACTCGCCACCCGGCTGGACCGCGAGACGCTGGACCCGTTCGAGCGCCAGGCCGTCATCCCCACCGTGGCCTATGTGCAGTCGCGCGCCGGTCTGTGGGCCGACAGCGATGCGCTGCTCAAGGCCAACCTGCAGCGCAGCCCGGCACCGTATTACCTGATGAGCCAGCTGGGCGGCAATGCGCGCAAGCAGGGCCGCAGCGACGAGGCGCTGCGCTGGTACGCCCAGGCCTTCGAACGCAGCGAAGGCCCGGCCACGCGGCTGCAATGGGGCGCTGGCTACCTGTCGGCCCTGGTGGACCTGGCGCCGGCCGATGCGGCCCGCATCGAGCAGGTGGCCGGGCAGCTGTTCACCGAAGCCGCGCGCGACAGCGCCGCCTTCCATGAGCGCAGCGGCCGTTCGCTGCAGCGCCTGGGCCAGAAGCTGGCCGCCTGGGCCGCCGACCGACCGGCGGCCGAGCCCGCGGTGCAGCGGCTGCAGGCCCAGCTCAGCGGCCTGTGCGCCAGCCGCGAGGCGGCCGACGGCCAGCGCGCCACCTGCGAAGGCATCGCCCGCCAGCTGGCCGGCCGCGGCAACGCGCGTGGCTGAACCATTCAGGAGACCCATGCCCCGCCTGCAGCTCGACAACAACCGCCTGGACCCCGCCATCCGCGACGTGGTGGCCGGCTACCAGCATGCGCTGGTGAGCCAGGTGCAACAGGCCATCGACGCCCATCCCGTGGTGGTGGTGGGCATGGCGCAGAACCCCTTCGTCAAGCGCGCCCGCCGCGCGCTGGAGGCGGCCGGCGTGCGCTACCAGTACATCGAGCGCGGCAGCTACTTCAGCGCCTGGCGTGAGCGGCTGGCCTTGAAGATGTGGTCGGGCTGGCCCACGTTTCCGATGGTGTTCGTGCACGGCCGGTTGATCGGGGGTGCCGACGACCTCAAGCGCCTGATGGCCAGCGGCGCGCTGCAGCAGCGCCTGGCGGCCGGCCGCCCAGCGGCCGAATGAAACGCCGGGCGGCGCTGGCCGCGGCCGGACTGCTGGCCTGCAGCATCGTGGGCGCGGCGCCCGCGCTTACCCCCTGCCGGCTCGACGGCATCGAGCACGAGGCCCGCTGCGGCCAGGTGGAACGCCCGCTGGATCCGCAGCAGCCGCGCGGCACCCGCATCACGGTGCACTATGCGGTGCTGCCGGCGCTCGCCCGCAACAAGCAGCCCGACCCGGTGTTCTTCTTCGCCGGTGGGCCGGGGCAGAGCAGCATCGAGCTGGCCGGCCCCATCAGCGGCATGCTGTCGCGCTTTCTCAACCGGCGCGACGTGGTCCTGATCGACCAGCGCGGCACCGGCCGCAGCGCGCCGCTGCTGTGCGACGACGATGAAGGCCGCGCGCCGCTGGCGCAGCAGTTCGAGCGCGGCGAGCAGCGCCAGCGCATCGCCCAGTGCCTGGCCACGCTGAAGGCGTTGCCCTATGGCGACCTGCGCCAGTTCACCACGCCGATCGCGGCGGGCGACGTGGACGCGGTGCGCCGGCAGCTGGGTGCTGCCCGCATCAACCTGGTGGGCGCCTCCTACGGCACGCGGCTGGCGCTGGAGGTGCTGCGCCAGTACCCGCAGCAGGTGCGCCGTGTGGTGCTGGACGGCGTGGCGCCGCCCGACATGGTGCTGCCCCAGGCCTTTGCCACCGACCAGCGGCGCGCGCTGGAAGCGGTGTTCAGCGGCTGCGAACAGAACGCCGACTGCCGCAGCCGCCACCCCGAGCTGCGCCAGCGCTGGGCCAGCCTGCGCGCCAGCCTGCCGCGTGAATGGACGGTGCGCCATCCGGTGACGGGCGAGCCGGAGCGCCAGACCGTGACCGCCGAAGTGCTGGACACGGTGCTGCGCGGCCCGCTGTATTCGCCGGTGCTGGCCTCGGCGCTGCCGCAGGCCATGGACGAAGCCACCCGCGGCCGGCTGGAACCGCTGGCCGGCCTGGCCCATGCCGCCACCGGCCGTCGCGGCACCGGCGTGGCCATGGGCATGCACTTCTCGGTGGTGTGCGCCGAGGACGCCCCGCGCCTGCCACCCCCCGCTGCCGATGAAGACCCGCTGCTGCGCCGCTACCGCGACGCCTGTGCCGATTGGCCGCGCGGCAGCGTGCCCCCCGCCTTCTACCATCTGCCGCGCGCGCCGGTGCCGGTGCTGCTGCTCTCGGGCGGGCTGGATCCGGCCACGCCGCCCCGCCATGGCGAGCGCGTGGCCGCTGCGCTGGGCCCGCGCGCCCGCCATGTGGTGGTGCCCAACGCCGGCCACGGCGTGGCCATGCTGCCCTGCATGCGCGACGTGCTCTACCGCTTCGTCGATACCGCCGACGAAGCCGCGGCGCTGGAGCGGGTGGCGGCCGATGCCGCCTGCGCGGTGCAGGTGCCGGCGCCGCTGCCTTTCTCTATGTCATCGACGTCCCCGGCATCAGCCCCGGAGCCGCGCCGATGATCGAGGTGCAGGGCCTGAAGAAGGGCTTTCGCAGCGGCCGTGGCCGCAGCGCCCGCCAGGTGCAGGCGGTGGACGGCGTGCACTTTCGTGCCGACGACGGCTGCATCACCGGCCTGCTGGGCCCCAACGGCGCCGGCAAGACCACCAGCCTGCGCATGGTGGCCGGCCTGCTGGTGCCTGACGAAGGCCGCGTGCTGGTGGATGGCATCGACGTGGCGGTGGACCCGCAGCGCGCGCTGGCGCGCATGGGCGTGCTCAGCGATGCGCGCGGGCTGTACCCGCGGCTGACCGCGCGCGAGAACATCGTGTACTACGGCCGGCTGCAGGGGGTGAGCCGCGCCGCCGCGCTGCAGCGGGTGGAGGTGTTGGCCGAGGTGCTGGACATGGTGCCGCTGCTGGACCGCCGCACCGACGGCTTCAGCCAGGGCGAGCGCATGAAGACCGCGCTGGCCCGTGCGCTGGTGCACGACCCGGCCAACATCATCCTGGACGAACCCACCAACGGGCTGGACGTGCTGGCCACCCGCGCGCTGCGCGAGGCCCTGCGCCGGCTGCGTGACGACGAAGGCAAGTGCATCGTGTTTTCCACCCACATCATGCAAGAGGTGCAGCGGCTGTGCGACCGCGTCGTGGTGGTGTCGGCCGGCCGCACCGTGGCCGACGGCAGCGTGGACGAGCTGCTGCAGCGCAGCGGCCAGGCGGACTTCGAGGACGCCTTCGTGCACCTGGCCTTCGGGCCGGAGGCCCTGGCGCCATGAGGCTGGGGCGCGTGCTGGCCGCGGCCTGGGTGGTCTATGGCAAGGAGCTGCTGGACGCGCTGCGCGACCGGCGCACGCTGGCCACGGTGCTGCTCAGCTCGGTGGCGGTGGGGCCGGTGCTGCTGGTGGTGCTGTCGGTGTTGATGGCCGACATGGAGCAGCGGGCCGAGCAGCGCGAGGTGCGCGTGCTGGGCATCGACCAGGCCCCCGGCCTGGCCAACTATCTGGCGCGGCAGACCTGGCGCGTGGTGCCGGCCCCGGCCGACTACGAAGACCTGCTGCGCCGCAACCGGCTGGGTGATGCGGTGCTGGTGGTGCCGCCGGGCTTCGACGCCGCACTGGCCGCCGCGCAGCGGCCGCAGCTGCAGATCGTGAGCAACGGCGCCAACCCGCGCTCGCAATCGGCCGCTGCCCGGCTGGCGCGGCTGGTGGGCGGCTATGTGAACGAACGCGCCACGCTGGGCCTGGCCTTGCGCGGCACCTCACCGGCGGTGCTCGACTTGGTGGACGTGCAGCCGCGCGACCTGTCCACGCCGCGCGGCCGGGCGGCGCAGCTCTCCGCCTTTGTGCCCATCCTGGTGTTGATGGCGGTGCTGTACGGCGCGCTGCCGGCGGCGCTGGATTCCACCGCCGGTGAGCGCGAACGTGGCTCGCTGGAGCCGCTGCTGATGAACCCCGCGCCGCCGCTGGCGCTGGTGCTGGGCAAGTGGGCCGCGGTGGCCAGCGTGGCCATGGGCGTGGCGCTGCTGGGCTCGTTCAGCTTTCTGCCGGCGCAGTGGCTGCTGCGCAGCGAGACGCTGGCCGCGATGTTCCAGTACGGCTGGCACGAGGCGCTGATGTTCCTGGTGCTGCTGGTGCCGCTGGCGGCTGCGGTGTCGGCGGTGCTGATGGCGGTGGCCATCCGCTGCCGCAGCGTGAAGGAGGCGCAGGCCAACTCGGCCGTCATCGTGCTGCTGGTCTCGGTGCTGCCGCTGGTGGCACTGTTCAACGACGCCGGGCCGCAACCCTGGCAGCTGTGGGTGCCGGCGCTGGGGCAGGTGACCTTGATGAACCGCGTGCTGGCAGCCGAAGTGGTGCCCCTGACCGACCTGCTGGCGCCGCTGGCCGTGTGCGGCCTGCTGGCCGCGCTGGGCATCGCCGACGTGGCGCGCCGCCTGCGGCCGGCGGCAGTGCGGTGAGGGCCTCAGTTCAGCAGTGCAGCGGCGCCCAGCGCCCGTTCCACCTCGTCCTGCCAGGGCAGGCCGTGCACGATCTCGGTCAGGTGGCGGGCCGATTCCCAGGCCGTGAGCACCGAACCGGCCGGGTCCACCAGGCGCAGGTTGGTCACCACGCACATCGGGTCGGCCATCGCCACCACGCCCGGACACAGCTGCACCCAGTCCCAGGCCACGCCGGCATCCACGTCGCCCAGCGGGCCGACCCACAAGGTGTGGCCGCTCAGTGGCGCGTGCGCATCACCGGTCGACATCACGCGGGTATCGTGGTGCACGAAGTGCAGGTGGCGCTTGGAAGTCGCCTGCCACAATACGGTGGGCCAGGCATGCAGCGTCCATGAGGGTGTCATCGTCTTTCGGGAAATTGAGAGGTGGGCTGGCCGGAGGAGCTTGGCGACAGGGTGGCAGTCTTGGTCATCGGCCACGACGCATCAAGCTGTAAACCTTGACAGGATGCAGGTGCCACAGAGATCGGTGCAGGAAGTCTGATGCTGCAGGGCCACTATCTCGCGGTGCTCGAAGCCCGCGACGTCGATGAATTCAGGAGCGCGGTGCTGCGCTTCACGCAGGACATCGGCTTCAACACGGTCAGCGCGGTGACCGTGGTGGAACAGCACGGCCAGGATGCCGACTTCATCGCGGTGGGCAACACCCCACCGGGCTACGAGGAGGCCTACCAGCGTGTGGCCGATTCGCGCCGCGACCCCGTGCTGCAGCACCTGAAGCGCCAGAGCGTGCCGCTGGTATGGTCGCAGGACACCTACCTGAAGACCGGCCTGGGCGACCTGTGGGAAGAGCAGGCCGCCTTCGGCTACCGCACCGGCGTGGCCATGGCACTTCATTTGCCCGAAGGCAAACACTTCCTGCTGGGCGTGGACCGGGATGCGCCGCTGCCGGAGGACAGGCGCGAGCTGACGCGCATCGTGGCCGACCTGCAGCTGTTTGCCGTGCATGCGCAGGACACGGCCTTGCGCATCCTCGTGCCGCCCAGCCGCCAGCCGGAGCGGCCGGCCCTGACCGTGCGCGAGATCGAGGCGCTGAAGTGGACGATGGAAGGCAAGACCGCATGGGAGGTGGGCACCATCCTAGGGATCTCGCAGCGCACCGCCGTCATGCACATTAACAATGCCATGCACAAGCTGGATTGCGCCACCAAGCACCAGGCGGTGCTGAAGGCGCTGCGCCTAGGCTTGATCCATTGAAGGGCGCAAGCTGTAAGAGCTTACAGTTACCTGTGATGGGCCCGACTGCTGCAATAGGGACGCGTCGTTGTGAAGACGCATCTTCTAAACCCCAGGAGTCGACCCATGGCCCAATCGCAATTCAACGCCGCTGCCGCCCAGGCTTCCCAGCAAGTGCGCACGCCCGCTCCGCAAACGGGTGCTACCTCGCAAAAGCCCGCCGCCCCCATCGTGCTGGACGAGCGCCTGCTGAGCCAAGTCACCGGTGGCCTGCCCCGCGTCGGCGGCTGGTGATCGACACCCCCGCGCGCTGCACGCCTGATCGGCCGCAGCGCTCGTTGAGACTTTCCTGACCGTGTCCAGCCTGTTCCGGCGCGAAGCGCTGGACCATCAGCGCGACCAATGGATCGGTCACATCCGGCTGGCGCAGCCCTTGTCGTTGCGCTGGCTGACCGTGCTGGTGGTGGCCGCGGCGCTGGCCGTCGGCAGCTTCCTGTACCTGGGGCACTACACCCGCAAGGCCCGCCTGTCCGGTGAGCTGGTGCCGCAGGGTGGCCTGCTGGAGCTGCGCACGCCACAGGACGGCGTGGTGCTGGAGCGCCGCGTGCGCGAAGGCGACCGCGTGCGGCGGGGCGACGTGTTGTTCGTGCTCACGCTCGACCGCAGCAGCGGGCAGGGCGAAACCCAGGCCGCGGTGCGCCGCAGCCTGGATGAACGCCGCCGCAGCCTGCAGGCCGCTGCCGAGCGCACGCTGGCGCTGCGCGACGAACGCGTGGCCGCCTTGTCCAGCCGCATCCGTGACCTCACGCGAGAACGCGCGCTGCTCGACGAGCGCACCGGGCTGCAGCAGCAGCGCTTGCAGCTGGCCGAGCAGGCGCTGGCGCAGTTCGAATCGCTGCGCGACCAGGATTTCATCGCCCCCGCGCAGCTGCGCGCCAAGCAGCAGGACGTGCTGGACCAGCGTGAGCGCCTGCAGGCGCTCGCGCAGGAAAAGCAGCAGCAGGCGCGCACGCTGGCGGCGCTGCAGGCCGAGCTGCGTGAGCTGCCCTTGCAGGCCGAATCGCAGCTGGGCGAGATCGAACGCGAAGCCGCCAGCCTGGCCGGCGACACGGCGCAGACCGAAGCCCGCCGCCAGCAGCTGATCCGCGCGCCGCAGGACGGCGTGGTGGGCGCGCTGACGGCCGAGCCGGGCCAGTCGGTGGCGGCTGCCTCCGTGCTGGCGCGGCTGATGCCGGGCGATGCACCGCTGCTGGCGCAGCTGGTCGCGCCGTCCAGCGCCATCGGCTTTCTGCGCCCGGCGCAGCCGGTGCTGATGCGCTACCAGGCCTTTCCGTACCAGAAGTTCGGCGCCCAGCCGGGGCGGGTGCTGCAGGTCTCGCGCACGCCGGTGCCCGGTCGGCCCGAGGCCGAGCCGATGTACCGCGTGACCGTGGCGTTGGAGCGGCAGACGGTGCAGGCCTATGGCGAGCCGCAGCCGCTGCTGCCCGGCATGCAGCTGGAAGCCGACGTGCAGCTCGACCGCCGGCGGCTGATCGAGTGGATTTTCGAGCCGCTGCTCGGCATGGCCGGGCGGGTGTAGCGCCGATGCTGGACCGCCTGAACCTCGGGTGGCGCGCCCGCCGCCGCGTGCCCATGCTGCTGCAGACCGAAGCCGCCGAATGCGGCCTGGCCTGCATCGCGATGGTGGCCGCGGCGCACGGGCTGCACACCGACCTGCCGACGCTGCGGCGGCGCTTTTCGCTGTCGCTCAAGGGCGCTTCGATGGGCGACCTGGTGCGCATCGCGGGTGAGCTGCAGCTGGCGCCGCGGGCGCTGCGCGCCGAGCCCGAGCACCTGGCCGGCCTGCAGCTGCCCTGCGTGCTGCACTGGGACATGAACCACTTCGTGGTGCTGGTGGCGGTGCAGCGGGGCGTGGCCGTGATCCACGATCCGGGGCAGGGCGTGCGGCGGCTGAAGCTGGCGGAGCTGTCGCGGCACTTCACTGGCATTGCGCTGGAGCTGACGCCGGCCGGCGGCTTCGAGCCGCGGGTGGAGCGCCAGCCTTTGAGCCTGCGGCGGCTGCTGGGCCGCGTGAGCGGCCTCAAGCGCGCGATGGCGCAGGTGTTCGTGCTGGCGCTGGTGCTGGAAGCCTTTCTGCTGCTGTCGCCCTTTCTGCTGCAGTGGGTGGTGGACGGCGTGCTGGTCAGCGGCGACCGTGACCTGCTGGTGACGCTGGGGCTGGGCTTCGGCCTGCTGGTGCTGCTGCAGGTGGCCACCGGCGCGGTGCGTTCGTGGGCGGTGCTGGTGCTGTCGGCCACGCTCAACCTGCAGTGGCTGTCCAATGTGTTCGCGCACCTGATGCGGCTGCCGGTGGCCTGGTTCGAGAAGCGCCACACCGGCGACATCTGGTCGCGCTTCTCGGCGGTGCAGCAGATCCAGAAGACCTTGACCACCAGCTTCGTGGAAGCGGTGCTGGACGGCGTGATGGTGCTGGCCACGCTGGCGATGATGGCCGCCTACAGCGGCCGGCTCACCGCCATCGTGCTGGCCGCGGTGGCGGTGTATGCGTTGCTGCGCTGGGCCTTCTTCCGGCCGCTGCGCGAGGCCACCGAAGAATCGCTGGTGCATGAGTCGCGCAAGGCCAGCCACTTCCTCGAATCGCTGCGCGGCGTGCAGGCCATCAAGCTGTTCAACCGACAGGCCGACCGGCAGGGCCGCTTCATGAACCTGGTGGTGGACGCGATGAACGCCGACATCGCCACCCGCCGCATCGACCTGCTGTTCAGCGTGCTGCACAAGCTGGTGTTCGGGCTGGAGCGCGTGGCCGTGGTGTGGGTGGGCGCGCTGCTGGTGATGGATGAGCACTTCACCGTCGGCATGCTGTTCGCGTTCATCGCCTTCAAGGAGCAGTTCGCCACCCGCTTCAGCGCGCTGATCGACAAGGCGGTGGAGCTGAAGATGCTGCGGCTGCAGGGCGAGCGGCTGGCCGACATCGTGCTGGCGGCGCCCGAGCCCGAGCTGCCGGCGGAGCGGCCGCTACCCGCGGCGGCGCGCATCGAGCTGCGCGAGCTCAGCTTCCGCTATTCCGACGCCGAGCCCGAGGTGCTGCGCGGTGTGACGCTGGCGATCGAGCCAGGCGAGTCGGTGGCCATCGTCGGACCTTCCGGCTGCGGCAAGACCACGCTGCTGAAGCTGATGCTGGGCATCCATGCGCCGCAGGCGGGTGAGGTGAGCGTGGGCGGCCTGTCGCTGGCGCAGCTGGGCCTGGCGCGCTGGCGCTCGATGATCGGCACGGTGATGCAGGAGGACGTGCTGTTCGCCGGCTCCATCAGTGAAAACATCTGCTTCTTCGACGCGGCGCCAGATTCGGCGTGGATCGAAGAATGCGCCCGCATGGCCTCGGTGCACGACGAGATTGAGGCAATGCCTATGGGTTACCACACACTGATAGGTGACATGGGTGCCGCGATCTCGGGCGGGCAGAAGCAGCGGCTGCTGCTGGCACGTGCGCTGTACAAGCGACCGCAGGTGCTGCTGCTGGACGAGGCCACCAGCGCGCTGGACGTGGACCGTGAGCGTGCGGTGAACCAGAGCATCCGCCAGCTGCCGCTCACCCGCGTGATCGTGGCCCACCGGCCCGAGACCATTGCCAGCGCCAGCCGCGTGGTGGTGCTGGAGCAGGGGCGGGTGGTGCAGGACCTGCGCACGGTGGGGGCGGGTCGCGGCTAGCCTGTGTGCGTGGCAGCCGCGGCAGGGGGCGGCACGCCTCAGCCGGCGGTGGCAGCCTCCAGGGCGCTGAGCCAGTGGATCGCCTGCGTGCGGTCGCTGCCACACATCTCGGCCGAGGGCTGCAAGGAGCCGCACACGGCCGGCCGCAGCGGTGAGCCGAAGATCGCGCAGCGCAGGTCGGGCAGCAGTTGCACACAGGGCACGCCGGCGGGCTTGCCTTGCGGCATGCCGGGAATCGCGCTGCTGATCGACGGGGCGATGCAGCAGGCGGCGCAGCCACTGCGGCAGGCCAGCGTCGGTTGGGGGGAGGGTGGCGCGGCACTCACGCACCGATTGTCCCTGGCCGTGGCTATCGCTGCGATGCGTGGGTTTGATGCCTGCGTCCCCTGTTTGCCCGCACACTCTCAATCAAGATTGATTCGCATTTGGGAGCACAACCATGGTCAAGACCGCTGCATTCGGCGTGGTGCACTTGGGCATCGCTTTCACCGTCACCTATGTGCTGACAGGCAACCTGCTGGCCGCCAGCGCGGTGACCTTGATTGAGCCGACGGTGAACATGGTGGCGCACTACTTCTTCGACAAGCACTGGGATGACAAGAAGGTGGAGGCCTGGTTGCAGCGCCGTCGTACAGCGTTGAGCCGGTGTTTCACGTGGAACAAAGGCCGCGCGGTTGAAGTGGCGTGAGCAGTGCCGGGGTCAGGGCAGTCGCCTAAAATTGAGGCATTCCCATTCCTGAAGGCAAGCCGGCTGGTGCTGGCTTGAGTCCTGTGCTTCATCCCCAAGAATTTGACGTCATCGTGGTGGGCGGCGGCCATGCCGGCACCGAGGCCGCATTGGCAGCTGCACGCATGGGCTGCGCGACCCTGCTGCTCACCCACAACATTGAGACGCTGGGGCAGATGAGCTGCAACCCCTCGATCGGCGGCATCGGCAAGGGGCACTTGGTGAAGGAGGTGGATGCCCTGGGCGGCGCGATGGCCCTGGCCACCGACGAATCGGGCATCCAGTTCCGCATCCTCAACTCCAGCAAGGGCCCTGCGGTTCGCGCCACCCGGGCCCAGGCCGACCGTGTGCTGTACAAGGCGGCGGTGCGCCGCCGGCTGGAGAACCAGCCCAACCTGTGGCTGTTCCAGCAGGCGGTGGACGACCTGATGGTGGAGGGCGACCGTGTGGTGGGCGCCGTCACCCAGATCGGCCTGCGATTCCGCGCCCGGGCGGTGGTGCTGACGGCGGGCACTTTCCTGGACGGCAAGATCCACGTGGGCTTGCAGAACTACAGCGCCGGCCGTGCCGGCGACCCGCCCGCAGTGAGCCTGTCCGCCCGGCTCAAGGAACTGAAGCTGCCGCAAGGCCGCCTGAAGACCGGCACGCCGCCGCGCATCGACGGCCGGTCGATCGACTTCAGCCGCCTGACGGAACAGCCCGGCGACCTGGACCCGGTGCCGGTGTTCAGCTTCATGGGTGACCGCTCGATGCACCCGCAGCAGGTGCCCTGCTGGATCACCCACACCAACGAACGCACGCACGAGATCATCCGCTCGGGCTTCGACCGTTCGCCGATGTTCACCGGCGTGATCGAAGGGGTGGGGCCGCGCTACTGCCCCAGCATCGAGGACAAGATCAACCGCTTCGCGGACAAGGATTCGCACCAGATCTTCCTGGAACCGGAAGGCCTGACCACGCACGAGTTCTACCCCAACGGCATCAGCACCTCGCTGCCTTTCGACATCCAGCTGGCCGCTGTGCGCTCGATGCCGGGCCTGGAGAACGCCCACATCCTGCGGCCGGGCTACGCCATCGAATACGACTACTTCGACCCGCGCGGGCTGAGCGCCTCGTTCGAAACGCGGGCGGTGCGCGGCCTGTTCTTCGCCGGCCAGATCAACGGCACCACCGGCTATGAAGAGGCGGCGGCGCAAGGCCTGTTCGCCGGCCTGAACGCCGCGCTGCAGGTGCAGGGCAAGGCACCCTGGCTGCCGCGCCGCGACCAGGCCTACCTGGGCGTGCTGGTGGACGACCTGATCACCAAGGGGGTGACCGAGCCGTACCGCATGTTCACCAGCCGGGCGGAGTTCCGGCTGCAACTGCGCGAAGACAACGCCGACGCCCGCCTGACCGAGATCGGCCGGAAGATGGGCCTGGTGGACGACGTGCGCTGGGCCGCGTTCAACCGCAAGCGCGATGCTGTTTCACGTGAAGCAGAGCGGCTGAAGTCCACCTGGGTGCACCCCGGCATCTTGGGCGCTGCCGACGCGGAGCGGCTGGTAGGCAAGGCCTTGGAGCGTGAGTACAACCTGGCCGATCTGCTGCGCCGGCCGGGCGTGAGCTTCGCCGCGGTGGAGCAAGTGGCCACGCTGGCCAAGCCCGAAGCCGGTGTTTCACGTGAAACCTTGGTTCAACAGCTGGGCACCGACCTGGCCGACAACGTGATCGAGCAGGTGGAAGTGCTCATCAAATACGCCGGCTACATCGAGAAGCAGGTGGGTGAGGTGGAGCGTGCCGCCCACTTCGAAAACCTGAAGCTGCCCGCGGAACTGGACTATGGCCAGGTGGCCGCGCTCAGCTTCGAGGTGCGGCAAAAGCTCAGCAAGCACCGGCCTGAAACGCTGGGTCAGGCGTCGCGCATCTCCGGTGTCACGCCCGCCGCGATTTCGCTGCTGCTGGTGCACCTGAAGAAGGGCCGCTTCAAGGGATTCTCGGAAGCCACCGCCGGAGCCGCAGCTTGACCAGCGGCAGCGTGAACACGACGCCGCTGCGTGCACCGCTGCAGCAAGGCCTCCGCGACCTGGGCTGCTGGCCGGCCGATGAGGCACAGGCGGAAGGCGTGACCGAGCGCTTGCTGGCTTACCTGGACCTGATCAGCCGCTGGAACCGCGTCTACAACCTGACGGCGGTGCGCGACCCGGCCGAGATGCTGGTGCAGCACCTGCTGGACAGCGTCGCCGTGGTGCCGCCATTGACGCAGGCGCTGGCCGCCCAGCGAGGTGACGCGGCGCAGCGGGTACTGGACGTGGGCAGCGGCGCCGGCCTGCCTGGTGTGGTCATCGCCATCCTGCGGCCCGAGCTGTCGGTGGTGTGCGTCGATGCGGTGGCCAAGAAAGCCCGCTTCATCCGCCAGGTGGCCACCGAGCTGGGCCTGCGGCGGCTGCAAGCCGAGCACACCCGCATCGAAGACCTGAAGGCGCCGGGCTTCGGCGTCGTCACCTCGCGCGCTTTTGCGTCGCTGGTCGACTTCATCAATCTGACGCGCCAGCACCTGGCACCGGGTGGCGTGTGGATGGCGATGAAGGGCAAGCTGCCCGATGACGAAATGGCCGTGCTGCCGCCGGGCGTGGCGGTCACCGGCACCCAGCCGCTGGTGGTGCCGGGCCTGGACGCCCAGCGCTGCCTGGTCTGGATGGCACCGGCGACGGAGCCGGCTTGAACGGCTACCTGGCGCTGGGCCTGGCCATCGTCGCCGAGGTGATTGCCACCTCGGCGCTCAAGGCGTCCGACAGCTTCAGTCGGCCGCTGCCCACCGCCATCACCGCGGTGGGCTACCTCGCGGCGTTCTACCTGCTGTCGATCACGCTGCGCACCGTGCCAGTGGGCGTGGCGTACGCCATCTGGTCGGGCCTGGGCATCGTGCTCATCACCACCGTGGCGTGGCTGCTGTTCGGCCAGCGCATCGACGCGGCAGGCCTGGTCGGCATGGGGCTGATCATTGCCGGGGTGGTGGTGCTGAACCTGTTTTCCAAGGCCGGCGGGCACTGAATTCCGAGGCGGCGATCCCTGGAAAAAAGCCCGGGTGCACGCCCTGGTTTGCGCCCGGCAAAGGGGTTGGAATGCTGTATAAACGTACAGTATTTTCCCGCTGTCGCCCCTCGCCATGTCCCCGCCCGCCGCCGCCGTTGCCGCTGCTTTTCCTTCTGTTTCCACCCACCGCCCACCGGTGGGTGCACCGGCGGGCACGCCTGTTTCACGTCCGGCCGGCAGCGGCCTGCCGACGCTGGCGCCCGGCCTGTTGTGGCGCGGCGATGAGCTGGCCCAGGCCACCGGCCGCACCTTGCCCAGCGGCTACCCGGTGCTCGATGCCGAGCTGCCCGGCGGCGGCTGGCCCGCCCAGGGCCTGACCGAGCTGCTGCTGGCCCAGCCCGGCTCGGGCGAGCTGCGGCTGCTGGTGCCGGCGCTCAACGCCTTCGCCGATCGGCCGGTGGTGTGGATCTCGCCGCCGGCCCAGCCCTACGCACCGGCCCTGCAGCAATTGGGCATCTCGCTGGCCGGCCTGATCTGCCTGACGCCCGACCAGCTCACCGATGCCGCCTGGGCGGCCGAACAGGCGCTGCGCTCACGCAGCTGCGCCGCCGTGCTGTGGTGGGCCGATGCCCCGGCGGCGGTGTGGCGTCGGCTGCACCTGGCCGCGCAGGACAGCGGCTGCCCGCTGTGGGCGCTGCGCCCGCCTGCCGCGCGGCACCAGGCCTCGCCCGCGCCGCTGCGGCTGTGGGCCGAGCCGGCACCCGGCGGCCAGCTGTCGGTGCATGCCTTCAAGCGGCGTGGCCCGGCCATGGCCGGGCCGGTGCTGCTGTCCTTGCCGCCTGCGGCGCCCCTGCTGCGGCGTGCAGCGGTTCCTGCGGCGGAGGTGGGCCATGTTGTGGCTCGCGCTGCACCTGCCCTGGTTGCCGCTTGAGGCACGGGGGCCGTTTCCGCCCCCGGCCGATGGCAGCCTGCCGCCGCCGCGCGCGGTGATCCACCAGCACCGGCTGTGCACGGTGAATGCCGCCGCGCGCGCACAAGGCCTGGAGCCGGGCATGAGCACCGCCACCGCGCTGTCCTTGTGCCCCGGGCTGCAGCAGCTGCAGCGCGACGAGGCGGCCGAGGCCGGCTTCGTGCAGCTGCTGGCGCTGGCCTTGTCCTGCTACACGCCGCAGGTGGTGCTGCGGCCCGATGCGGTGCTGCTGGAGGTCAGCGGCTCGCTGCGGCTGTTCGGCGGCCTGCCGGGCCTGGCGGCGCGCCTGCGGCGCAGCCTGCAGCAGGTGGGGGCGCATGTGCGCATCGGCATGGCGCCCACCGCCGCGGCCGCCTGGCTGCTGGCGCGCGTGGTGGCGCCGGGCGCCAAGCCGGGCCGTGCCCGCACGCTGCCGGCCGCGCACCACCTGCTCGATGGCCTGCCGTTGCCGCCGGTGCTGCAGTCGCTGGCCTTGCCGCCCCGCCTGGCCGAGCTGCTGCAAGGCATCGGCTGCCACACGCTGGCCGACGTGCGGGCGCTGCCGCGCACCGGCCTGCAGCGGCGCGGCGGTGCTGCGCTGCAGGCGGCGCTGGACCGTGCCTATGGCGACGCGCCCGATCCGCAGGTGTGGTTCGAGCCGCCGCTGCAGTTCGAGCTGGCCTGCGAGCTGGTGCACCGCGCCGACGATGCGGCGATGCTGGTGTTCGCCGCGCAACGCCTGGTGCAGCCGCTGGCCGGCTGGCTGTCGCGCCAGTGGCTGGCCGCGGCCCGCTGCACGCTGTGGCTGCAGCATGAAAGCAGCGGCCGGCAGGCGAGGGCGCCCACGCCGGTGCGCCTGGCCATGGGCGAGCCCACGCGCGACGCAGCCCAGCTGCTGCTGCTGCTGCGTGAGCGGCTGCAGCGCACCGAGCTGCCGGCGCCGGTCTACGGCCTGCGCCTGCAGCTGGACGAAGCGGTGGCGCTGGCCGGCCATGAGGGCCGGCTGGCCCTGGCCGCGGCCGATGGGCAGCTGGCCGACACCGACCCGCTGGCCGTCAGCGCCCTGGTCGACCGCCTGAGCGCCCGCCTGGGCCCCGAGCGGGTGAGCCGCCTGCAGCTGCAGGACGACCACCGCCCCGAGCGGGCGATGCAGGCCGCACCTGCGCTGCAGGCGGCGCGCAGCCAGCCGCGGCCCGCCGCACGGCCGCGCAGCACCGCCCCCAGCACCACCCCCAGCACGGCCACCGTGCCCCCCGTGCCCACCCGCCCCACTTGGCTGCTGCCCCAGCCGCTGCCGCTGGCCGAGCAGGGTGGGCGGCCGGTGCATGGCGGGCCGCTGGTGCTGCGCACGCGGGCCGAGCGCATCGAAAGCGGCTGGTTCGACGAAGCGCTGATCTGCCGCGACTACCACGTGGCCGAGGGCCGTGACCACCGGCTGCGCTGGGTGTTCCGCGAGCGGCGCCAGACGGCCGATGGCGAGCCGGCGTCCGCCTGGTCGTCTTCCTGGTATTTGCACGGCCTTTTCGGTTGAGTCATGACCTCGCTGCCCACCTCCCAGCCGGCCGTGCCGGAGGCGCTGCCGTCCCCCGTGCCGGGCTGGGGCGCCAGCCTGATGCCGGGTTATGCCGAGCTGCACTGCCGCTCCAACTTCAGCTTTCTCACCGGTGCTTCCCACCCCGGCGAGCTGGTGGCCCGCGCGGCGCAGCTGGGCTATGCGGCGCTGGCCATCACCGACGAATGTTCGGTGGCCGGCGTGGTGCGCGCGCATGAGGAACTCAAGCGCCAGCACAGCGAGGCGGGCAGTGCCCTCAAGCTCATCATCGGCAGCCAGTTCGAGGTGGAAGGCGAGGGCGACACGCCCGGCTGCCGCCTGGTGCTGCTGGCCCACAACCGCGAAGGTTATGGCGACCTGTGCGAGCTCATCACGCTGGGCCGGCTGCGTGCCGACAAGGGCCAGTACCGGCTCACCGTGCGCGATTTCGAGGCCGATGGCGGCGCGCGCTGCCCGACACCGCGGCCACCGCGCCACCTGCGCGGCCTGCACCGTCTGCCCGACTGCACCGCGCTGCTGATCCCGCGCCGCGACGAGGCCCCCGCGCAGCTGCTGGCCCAGGCCGACTGGCTGCGCCGGCACTTCGAGTTCCCGGCCATCGCGGTGGAGCTGCTGATGCATGCCGACGACAGCCTGCTGGCCGAGCGGCTGCAGGCCGTGTCCGCCGCCACCGGCGTGGCGCTGGTGGCCGCCGGCGACGTGCTGATGCACGTGCGCTCGCGCAAGCCGCTGCAGGACACGCTCACCGCCATCCGCCTGAAGACGCCGGTGGCCGAATGCGGCTTGGCGCTGGCCCGCAATGCCGAGCAGCATCTGCGCTCGCGCCTGCGGCTGGCGCAGCTGTACCGGCCCGAATGGCTGGGCGCCACGCTGGCCATCGCGGCGCGCTGCGTGTTCCGGCTCGACGAACTGCGCTACGAATACCCGGCCGAGATCGTGCCGCCCGGCATGGAGCCCATCGACCACCTGCGCGCGCTCACCGCGCAGGGCTTGCAGGAGCGCTACGGCCCGCAGGCGCCGCCCGGCGTGCAGGCGCAGGTGGCCCGCGAGCTGGCCCTCATCCAGGAGCTGAAGTACGAGGCCTTCTTCCTCACCGTGCACGACGTGGTCCGCTTCGCGCGCAGCCGCGGCATCCTGTGCCAGGGCCGGGGCTCGGCGGCCAACTCGGCGGTGTGCTTCGCGCTCGGCATCACCGAGGTCGACCCCACCAAGACCACGCTGCTGTTCGAGCGCTTCATCTCGCGCGAACGCGACGAGCCGCCCGACATCGACGTCGACTTCGAGCATGAGCGGCGGGAGGAGGTCATTCAGTACATCTACCGCAAGTACGGCACCGAGCGCACCGCGCTGGCCGCGGCGCTGGCCACCTACCGCACCCGCGGCTCGGTGCGCGACGTGGGCAAGGCGCTGGGCATCGATGCCACGCAGGTGGACGCGCTGGCCCGTTCCTTCCAGTGGTTCGACGACCGCAGCCGCATGGCCGCTTCGGTGGCCGAGGCCGGGCTGCGCATGGACTCGCCCGTCACCCGCCGCTGGATCGAGCTGGTGGACACGCTGCGCGGCTTTCCGCGCCACCTGTCGCAGCACACCGGCGGCTTCGTCATCGCGCGCGACAAGCTCTCGCGGCTGGTGCCCATCGAAAACGCCGCGATGGTCGACCGCCGCGTCATCCAGTGGGACAAGGACGACCTGGAATCGCTGGGCCTTTTGAAGGTGGACGTGCTGGCGCTGGGCATGCTCACCGCGCTGCGGCGCGCGCTCGACCTGCTGGGCGCCTGGCAGGGCCGGCGCTGGCGGCTGCAGGACATTCCGCAGGACTGCAGCACCACCTACGACATGATCTGCCGGGCCGACACCGTGGGCGTGTTCCAGATCGAAAGCCGCGCCCAGCAGAGCATGCTGCCGCGCCTGAAGCCGCGGCGCCTGTACGACCTGGTGATCGAGGTGGCCATCGTGCGGCCCGGCCCCATCCAGGGCGGCATGGTGCACCCCTACCTGCAGCGGCGTGAGCAGCTGGCCGCCGGCCAGTTGCCGCCTTCACGCTACCCGGCGCTGGACGACGCCCTGGGCCGCACGCTGGGCGTGCCCATCTTCCAGGAGCAGGTGATGCAGATCTGCATGATCGCCGCCGGCTTCAGCGCCGGTGAAGCCGACCAGCTGCGCCGCGCGATGGCGGCCTGGCGGCGCGACGGCCAGGTCGACCGCTTCGAGCACCGCATCGTGCAGGGCATGACCGACCGCGGCTACGACGAAGACTTCGCCAAGGCCATCTTCAAGCAGATCTGCGGCTTCGGCGAATACGGCTTCCCCGAGAGCCATGCCTTCAGCTTCGCCATCCTGGCCTACTTCAGCTGCTGGCTGAAGTGCCACCATCCGGCCATCTTCCTGGCCGCGATGCTCAACTCGCAGCCCATGGGCTTCTATCCGCCTTCGCAGCTGGTGCAGGACGCGCGCCGCCACGACGTGGAAGTGCGGCCGGTGGACGTGCTGCACAGCCACTGGGACTGCACGCTGGAAGCCCGCAGCGACAGTGGCCGCGCCCCCGCGGTGCGCCTGGGCCTGCGGCTGGTGTCGGCCATGCAGGAGGAGGCCGCCCGCCGCATCGTGCAGGCGCGTGAGCAGCAGCCGCCGGCCGACGTGGACGACCTGGCCCGCCGCGCCGGCCTGGACGCACGGCTGCTGCAGGCACTGGCCCGGGCCGATGCGCTGCGCGGCCTGGCCGGCCACCGCCGCCAGCAGCTGTGGGCGGCCGCCGGCCAGGCGCCGGCCCGCGCGCTGCTGGCCGATGCGCCGGTGCGCGAGGCAGCGCACGAGCAGCCGCAGCTGCCGCTGGCGCCCGAGGGCGAGGACATCCTGCTCGACTACGCGGCCACCGGCCTCACGCTGCGGCGCCATCCGGTGGCGCTGCTGCGCGGCCGGCTGCAGGGCCGCGGCTGGCTCAGCGCCGAAGAACTGGGCCGGCTGCGTGGCGGCGCGCGGGCCTGGGCCTGCGGCATCGTCACCATGCGCCAGCAGCCCGAGACCGCCAAGGGCACCATCTTCGTCACGCTGGAAGACGAAACCGGCAGCGTCAACGTCATCGTGTGGAAGCACATCCGCGAGCGCCAGCGCAATGCCTTGCTGCGCTCACGCCTGCTGGCGGTGGCCGGCGAGTGGCAGGTCTCGGCCGATGGCGTGCGCAACATGGTGGCGCGCCGCCTGGTGGACGTGACGCCCTGGCTGGGTGGCCTGAGCACCAGCTCGCGCGACTTCCATTGAACACATGACATGACATCACATGGTGTGGCGGCAGTTACCATCGGCCGCCGTGCCTCGCCTGTTGGCGGGCCTTTCTTGTGACCCTTGCTGACCACCCCACGACCCGCCCGATGAGCTGCCGCATCTTCTGCATCGCCAACCAGAAGGGCGGCGTCGGCAAGACCACCACCACCGTCAACCTGGCGGCCGGTCTGGCCCTGGTGGGCCAGCGCGTGCTGGTGGTCGACCTGGATCCGCAGGGCAATGCCACCATGGGCTCGGGCATCGACAAGCGCGCGCTGCCCGCCAGCGTGTACGACGTGCTGCTGGAAAGCAGCAGCGTGGCCGAGGCGCGCCAGCGCAGCGACAAGGGCGGCTACGACGTGCTGGCCGCCAACCGCGAACTGGCCGGCGCCGAGGTGGAGCTGGTGGCGCTGGAACAGCGCAACCTGCGGCTGCGCCAGGCGCTCAAGGCGGTGCAGGACGACTACGACTTCGTGCTGATCGACTGCCCGCCGTCGCTCAGCCTGCTCACCCTCAACGGCCTGTGCAGCGCCCACGGCGTGCTGGTGCCCATGCAGTGCGAGTACTTCGCGCTGGAAGGGCTGAGCGACCTGGTCAACACCATCAAGCAGGTGCATGCCAACCTCAACCGCGAGCTGCAGGTCATCGGCCTGCTGCGGGTGATGTTCGATCCGCGCATCACGCTGCAGCAGCAGGTCAGCGACCAGCTCAAGGCGCACTTCGGCGACAAGGTGTTCGACACCGTGATCCCGCGCAACGTGCGGCTGGCCGAAGCGCCCAGCTACGGCCAGGCCGGCGTGGTGTTCGATCCGCAGTCCAAGGGCGCGCAGGCCTACGTGGCCTTTGCGCGTGAGCTGGTCGACCGCGTGGCCAAGCTGCGGTGACCGACCTCACGCTGCTCTCTCGCATCGAGGACGCCGGCCTCAACGCCAGCGCCCCGCCGCAGCAGCGCTGGATGGACGGCTGGCTGGTCCGTTTTTCACCCGGCAAGGCGAAGCGGGCGCGCTGCATCAACGCGGTGGCCGAAGGCCGGCTGCCGCTGGCCGACAAGCTGCGGCAGGCGCAGGCGGTGTTCGACGAAGCCGGGTTGCCGCTGGTGCTGCGCATCACGCCCTTCACCCAGCCCGCCGGGCTGGACGCGCAGCTCGAAGCGCTGGGCCTGCATACCGAAGACGACACGCGGGTGATGGCCTGCCCGTCGCTGTCGGCGCTGCGGGCCTTGCCGCTGCCGGCCGGCAGCCGCTGGCAGTCGATGGACGGCAGCGCTTTCGCGGAACTGATCGGCGGCCTGCGCGGCTCGCCGCCGGGACAGCGCCAGGCCCATGCGCAGCGGCTGGCCTTGTCGCCGGTGCCCTTCCAGGCCTATGCCATCGTGCGCGAGGACGATGGTGCCTTGCTGGCCTGCGGCCAGTTCGCGCGCGAGGGTGACCTGGTAGGCCTGTACGACGTGTTCACCCCGCCCGAGCACCGTGGCCGCGGCCATGCCGCCAGCCTGTGCTCACGCCTGCTGGTGCAGGCCCGCGAGGAAGGCGCTGCCATCGGCTACCTGCAGGTGGAAGGCAACAACACCGCCGCCCGCCGCGTGTACCACCGCCTGGGCTTTGCCGACGGGTACAGCTACCACTACCGCAGCACCGCTGCGGATTAAAGCCCCGCGGTCGCCGCCCGGCCGCTCCGAAGGCGGCCGCGCAACCCGCCCGGCGGGTGGTCCCGTGTACTCAAGGGACCGGGTGCTCCATACCCGGGGCCAGCGCCGGGCCGCTCCCAAGCGGCCCCGGACCCTCTTGGAGGGTGGTCCCGTGTACTCACGGGACCGGGTGCCCCATCAAAGCCCCAGACCTTCGTCCACGCCCAGGTGCACGTTCATGCACTGCACCGCCGCGCCGCTGGCGCCCTTGCCCAGGTTGTCCAGGCGGGCGATCAGCACGGCCTGGGTGTCGTGGGCAAACACGAACAGCTCGACGTTGTTGGTGTCGTTGGTGGCCTGCACGTCGAAGAAGCCGGCTTCCAGCGTGGCCGGGTCGCGCAGCGGCATCACCTTGACGAAGCGCTCGCCTTCATAGTGCGCGGCCAGCGCGGCATGCAGGCGGGCGGCATCGGTGCCGGGGGCCAACTGCTCGAAGTGCAGCGGCAGGCTCACCGCCAGGCCCTTGTAGAAGTTGCCGACGATGGGCAGGAACACCGGCTTGGTCGTCAAACCGGTGTGGCTCATCATCTCGGGGATGTGCTTGTGCGCCAGCGTCAGGCCGTACGGGCGCGGCGACAGCAGCTTGTCGTCGCCCCCCGCCTGGTACTGCTCGATCATCTTCTTGCCGCCACCGGAGTAGCCGGTGATGGACGTGGCCGACAGCGGCAGCGCCGCCGGCACGATGCCGGCGTCGACCAGCGGGCGCACCAGCAGGATGAAGGCGCTGGCATGGCAACCCGGGTTGGCGATGCGCTTGCTCTGGCGCAGCTTGTCGCGCTGGCCACGGGCCAGCTCGGGCAGGCCGAAGGCCCAGGCCGGGTCGATGCGGTGCGCGGTGCTGGCGTCGATCAGGCAGGTGTTGGGATTGGTCACCATCGCCGCCGCCTCGCGCGACGCCTGGTCGGGCAGGCACAGGAAGGCGACGTCGGCCGCGTTCAGCAGGCGGGCGCGTTCGGCGGGGTCCTTGCGCTTGTCGGGGTCGATGCGCAGCAACTCCACGTCGCTGCGCTTTGCGAGGTACTCATGGATGCGCAGGCCGGTCGTGCCTTCCTGTCCATCTACATAAACCTGGTATGCCATTGTTGAGCCCTCACGCACAATCCACAGCCCTCAAGGATAAGGCAAGGACATGACGCAGGAATTTCGTGTACTGCTGCTTCCCGGCTGGGAAAACTCCGGCCCCGACCACTGGCAGAGCCGATGGGAAGCGCGCCACGGCTACCTGCGCGTGGAACAGGACGACTGGCAGTGGCCCAAGCGCGGCGACTGGATGATGCGCCTGGAGGAGGAACTGCTGGCCTCGCCGCAGCCGGCCGTGCTGGTGGCCCACAGCCTGGGCTGCCTGCTGGTGGCGGCCTGGGCCGCGCACAGCCGCCACACCGAGTGCGTGGCCGGTGCCATGCTGGTGGCCCCGCCCGATGTCGAGCGGGCCGACATGCCGCCCAACCTGTACTCCTGGCGGCCGATCGAGCGCAAGCCTTTGCCCTTTGCGTCGCTGGTGGTCTACAGCGAGGACGATCCCTTCTGCGACCTGCGGGCCCTACGCACCATGGTGGATGACTGGGAGGCGCAATCCATTTCAGTGGGCGAGGCGGGGCACATCAATGGTGCGTCGGGCTTGGGCGAGTGGCCGGACGGCCTGTCGTTGCTGCGGGGCCTGATGGCCACGGCGCGTAGCTGACAATCGCCGGATGGTCACCAAAAAGCAGAAGGGGCTCGGCCTCGGGCTCGAGGCGTTGCTCGGCCCGCGCGTGAGCGACACACCCGCGGCCGTCGATGGCGCGCCGCGCTCGCTCAAGCTGTCGCAGCTGCGGCCCGGCAAGTACCAGCCGCGCACGCGCATGGACGAAGGCTCGCTCTACGAGCTGGCCGAGAGCATCAAGTCGCAGGGCGTGATGCAGCCGGTGCTGGTGCGCCCGCTGGGCCCCGACGCCACGGGCGACGGTGGCGCCCTGCCGCAGTACGAGATCATCGCCGGTGAACGGCGCTCGCGCGCCGCCCGGCTGGCCGGGCTGGACGAAGTGCCGGTGCTCGTCAAGGAGGTGCCGGACGAGGCCGCCGCCGTGATGGCGCTGATCGAGAACATCCAGCGCGAGGACCTCAACCCGCTGGAAGAAGCCCAGGGCCTCAAGCGCCTGGTCGACGAGTTCGGGCTCACCCACGAAGGCGCGGCGCAGGCCGTGGGCCGCTCGCGCAGCGCGGCCAGCAACCTGCTGCGCCTGCTCAACCTGGCGCCGCCGGTGCAGCAGCTGCTGATGGCCGGCGACCTGGACATGGGCCATGCCCGTGCGCTGCTGCCGCTGGACGCGGCGCAGCAGATCCTGCATGCCAACGAGGTGGTGGCGCGCAAGCTCTCGGTGCGCGAAGCCGAGCGTCTGGTGGCCCGCAGCGCGGCCAGCGGCGCCAGCGGCAGCCGCACGCCCTCGCGCGCGAAGAAGGACAAGGCCCGCGACATCGTGCGGCTGGAAGAAGCGCTGGCCGACAAGCTCACCGCCGCGGTCGAGATCCGCGTGCAGCGCCGCACGGCGCGCGGCGAGCAGGGCGAGATCGCCATCTCCTTCGGCTCGCTCGAGGAGCTGAACGGCCTGCTGGACAAGCTGGGCGTCAGCGACCGTTGACGGCATTGCTGTCACGCGCTTGACCCGTGTTGCCCCGTGGATCGCGGGGATACATGGGCAACCCGCATGCGCGGGCACGGATTTGGGCGCACAGTGTTCGAGACGTCAGCCAAAGTGCACCACGCTGCGTTGTTGTAGGGAACGATGCACTTTGGTAGGGTGTCTCAACGGGACAGGGCACAGAGTTTGCTCAACCCCTGCTGAGTTGACGGGCTAACTCCCCGCTTCTCAGCGCTTCATGTCTGTCCGGCATAGAGGAAGCTGAACACCGACGAAAACGTACGCCAGTGACCGGAAAGCTCTGATGGCGCCTGGGCCTGTCCAGCCGGGACTCCATCAGAACTTCCCAGACGACGGTGGGGTTGCGACCCGCCGACGCCTTCCTCACCAAGGAGGTCCGCATGGACGTGATCAGCAGCTTCGCCGCACGCTACGAACGCACCCGAGAAGAAGAGCTCTCGCTGGAAGAGTACTTGGCGGAGTGCAAGCGCAACACCCTGGCCTATGCCACCGCGGCCGAGCGCATGCTCAAGGCCATCGGCGAACCGCAGACGGTGGACACGCGCAACGATCCGCGCCTGTCCCGCATCTTCGCGAACAAGGTCATCAAGGTCTATCCGGCCTTCGCCGAGTTCTACGGCATGGAAGACGCCATCGAGCAGGTGGTGTCGTACTTCCGACATGCCGCCCAGGGCCTGGAGGAAAAGAAGCAGATTCTCTACCTGCTGGGCCCGGTGGGCGGTGGCAAGAGCTCCATCGCCGAACGCCTGAAGCAGCTGATGCAGGAAGTGCCCTTCTATGCCATCAAGGGCTCGCCGGTGAACGAGTCGCCGCTGGGGCTGTTCGACCCGGCGGAAGACGGCCCGATCCTCGAGAAGGAATACGGCATCCCGCGGCGCTACCTCAACCGCATCCTGTCGCCGTGGGCCGTCAAGCGGCTCGAGGAGTTCGGCGGCGACATCCGCAAGTTCAAGGTGGTCAAGCGCCACCCGTCCATCCTCAAGCAGATCGGCGTGGCCAAGACCGAGCCGGGTGACGAGAACAACCAGGACATCTCCAGCCTGGTGGGCAAGGTCGACATCCGCAAGCTCGAGACCTATGCGCAGGACGACCCCGACGCCTACAGCTACAGCGGCGGCCTGTGCCTGGCCAACCAGGGCCTGCTGGAGTTCGTGGAAATGTTCAAGGCGCCCATCAAGGTGCTGCACCCGCTGCTGACCGCCACGCAGGAAGGCAACTTCAAGGGCACCGAAGGCTTCGGCGCCATTCCGTTCGATGGCATCGTGCTGGCGCACAGCAACGAGAGCGAGTGGAAGACCTTCCGCAACAACAAGAACAACGAGGCCTTCCTCGACCGCATCTACATCGTCAAGGTGCCGTACTGCCTGCGGGTGAGCGAAGAGATCAAGATCTACGAGAAGCTGATCAAGGGCTCTTCGCTGGCCGAGGCCAAGTGCGCCCCCGGCACGCTGAAGATGATGAGCCAGTTCGCGGTGCTCACGCGCCTGAAGGAGCCGGAGAACTCGTCCCTCTTCAGCAAGATGCAGATCTACGACGGCGAGAACCTGAAGGACACCGACCCGCGGGCCAAGAGCTACGCCGAGTACCGCGACTACGCCGGCGTGGACGAAGGCATGAGCGGCATCTCTACCCGCTTTGCCTACAAGATCCTGTCCAAGGTCTTCAACTTCGACAGCACCGAAGTGGCGGCCAACCCGGTGCACCTGATGTACGTGCTCGAGCAGCAGATCGAGCGTGAGCAGTTCCCGGCCGAGGTGGAGCAGAAGTACCTGGCCTTCATCAAGGAGCACCTGGCCACGCGCTACGCCGAGTTCATCGGCAAGGAGATCCAGACCGCCTACCTGGAGAGCTACTCCGAGTACGGCCAGAACATCTTCGACCGCTACGTGACCTATGCCGACTACTGGATCCAGGACCACGAGTACCGCGACACCGACACCGGCGAGGTGTTCGACCGCAGCGCGCTGAACGCCGAGCTCGAGAAGATCGAAAAGCCCGCGGGCATCGCCAACCCCAAGGACTTCCGCAACGAGATCGTCAACTTCGTGCTGCGGGCGCGGGCCAACAACCAGGGCAAGAACCCGGTGTGGACCAGCTACGAGAAGCTGCGCACGGTGATCGAGAAGAAGATGTTCTCCAACACCGAGGAGCTGCTGCCGGTGATCAGCTTCAACGCCAAGGCCAGCGCCGACGAAGCCAAGAAGCACGAGGACTTCGTGACGCGCATGGTGGACAAGGGCTACACGCCCAAGCAGGTGCGGCTGCTGTGCGAGTGGTACCTCCGCGTTCGCAAGAGCAGCTGATCGATCAGCCTTCAAAAACCGACGGGATGGCACATGCTTCAGCAGATCATTGATCGGCGCTTATCGGGCAAGAACAAGTCGATCGGCAACCGCGAGCGTTTTCTGCGTCGCTACAAGACGCAGATACGCGATGCGGTGCGCCGGGCGGTGGACCAGCGTGGCATCCGCGACATCGAGCGCAGCGAAGACATCACCATCCCGAAGAAGGACATCAGCGAACCCGTCTTCGGCCACGGCCAGGGCGGCAAGCGCGAGATGGTGCACCCGGGCAACCAGGACTACCTGCGCGGCGACCGCATCGAGCGGCCCAAGGGCGGTGGCGGTGGTGGCTCGGGCAGCGGCCAGGCCAGCGACCAGGGCGAGGGCAGCGACGACTTCGTGTTCACGCTGAGCAAGGAAGAATTCATGCAGGTCTTCTTCGAAGACCTGGCACTGCCCCACCTGGTGCGCACCCAGCTGGCCGAAACGCCGGAGTGGAAGAGCCACCGCGCCGGCTTCACCAGCGACGGCACGCCCAACAACCTGCACGTGGTGCGTTCGATGCGCGGCGCCATCGGCCGCCGCATCGCCATCGGCAGCGAATCGCGGCGAGAGCTGCGTGAGCTGGAAGAGCGGCTGCTGCAGATGAAGCTCGATGCTGCCCCTGGCGACGCGGTGGCGGCTGCCGCCATCGCCGAGGTTGAAGCGCAGATCCTGGAGCTGCGCACCCGCCTGGGCCGCATCCCCTACCTGGACCCGATCGACCTGCGCTTTCGCAACCGGGTGCGCGTGCCGGTGCCCAGCAGCAAGGCGGTGATGTTCTGCCTGATGGACGTCTCGGGCTCGATGGACGAGTCGCGCAAGGACCTGGCCAAGCGCTTCTTCATCCTGCTGTACCTCTTCCTCACCAAGCACTACGAGAAGATCGACCTCGTCTTCATCCGCCACCACACGCAGGCGCAGGAGGTGGACGAGCACAACTTCTTCCATGCCACCGAAACCGGCGGCACCGTGGTGAGCAGCGCGCTGGTGCTGATGGAAGAGATCATCAAGGCCCGCTACAACCCCAGCGAATGGAACATCTACGGCGCGCAGGCCAGCGACGGCGACAACTGGCACCACGACAGCGGCCGCTGCCGTGAGCTGCTGAGCGAGAAGCTGCTGCCGCTGGTGCGCTACTTTGCCTACGTGCAGGTGGCCGAGGAAGAGCAGAACCTGTGGGAGGAGTACACGCAGCTCGCGCAGAGCCAGCGGCGCTTCGCGATGCGCAAGGCCACCGATGCATCGCAGATCTACCCCGTGTTCCGCGACCTGTTCAAGAAGGAGGGCGTGCAGGAGGCCGCCTGACGGGCCGCTGCCTGCCGCACCGACCAACCCATTGCTGAAGGCCTCGACATGAACGCCGTGCTCGCCCCCCGCTCCCCGCTGCGTCACATGGTGCCCCTGGCCAGCCGGCCGGCGCAGCCGCTGCCCGCGCCCAGCGACTGGTCGTTCGAGCTGATCGACCAGTACCACGAGGTGATCCGCCAGACCGCCGAGCGCTATGGCCTGGACACCTACCCGAACCAGCTGGAGATCATCACCGCCGAGCAGATGATGGATGCCTATGCGTCCGTCGGCATGCCGGTGAACTACCGCCACTGGAGCTACGGCAAGGAGTTCATCTCCACCGAGAAGAACTACAAGCGCGGCCACATGGGCCTGGCGTATGAGATCGTCATCAACAGCAACCCCTGCATCAGCTACCTGATGGAGGAGAACACGATGGCGATGCAGGCGCTGGTGATCGCGCATGCGGCCTACGGCCACAACAGCTTCTTCAAGGGCAACTACCTGTTCCGCATGTGGACCGATGCGTCGTCGATCATCGACTACCTGGTCTATGCCAAGAACTACGTGGCGGAGTGCGAAGAGCGCCATGGCCTGGAGACGGTGGAGGAGTTCCTCGACTCCTGCCACGCGCTGGCCAACCACGGCGTGGACCGCTACCGCCGCCCCAGCCGCAAGAGCCTGGCCGAGGAGCTGCGCGCCCGCAAGGACCGCGAGGCCTATGCGCAGCAGCAGGTCAACGACCTGTGGCGCACGCTGCCCAAGCGGGCCGACAAGCCCGAGGAGGCCGCCGAGCTGCGCCGCTTCCCCGATGAGCCGCAGGAGAACCTGCTGTACTTCATCGAGAAGAACGCGCCGCTGCTGGAGCCCTGGCAGCGCGAGATCGTGCGCATCGTGCGCAAGGTGGCGCAGTACTTCTACCCGCAGCGTCAGACGCAGGTGATGAACGAGGGCTGGGCCACCTTCTGGCACCACAAGCTGCTCAACACCATGTACGACGACGGCTACCTGACCGACGGCGTGATGATCGAGTGGCTGAAGTCGCACACCAACGTGATCTTCCAGCCGCCGGTGGGGCACCGGGCGTACAGCGGCATCAACCCCTATGCGCTGGGCTTTGCGATGTACACCGACCTGAAGCGCGTGTGCGAGGCGCCCACCGACGAGGACCGCGAGTGGTTCCCCGAGATCGCGGGCAGCGACTGGCTGCCCACGCTGGACCATGCGATGCGCAACTTCAAGGACGAGAGCTTCATCGGCCAGTACCTGAGCCCCAAGCTGATGCGTGAGCTGCGCCTGTTCGCCATCGTCGACGACGAGAAGGACAGCGAGCTGGAGGTCTCGGCCATCCACGACGACAACGGCTACCGTCGTGTGCGCGAGGCCTTGTCGCACCAGTACGACCTGGGCTCGCGCGAGCCCAACATCCAGGTGTGGAACGTGAACCTGCGTGGCGACCGCTCGCTGACGCTGCGCCACACCCAGCACAACGACCGGCCGCTGCACGATGGCGCGCAGGAGGTGCTGAAGCACGTGGCCCGGCTGTGGGGCTTTGGCGTGCACCTGGAAAGCACCAACGCCAAGGGCGACGTGACCAAGCGCTGGACGGTGCCGGCGCCGATCTGAGGCGGATGCTTCAGCCCTGGCTGGCCAGCGCGATGCAGCGCCCAGCCAGCTGCAGGGCGACGTCGGGGGCGGCCTGGCCCTGCCGGGCGAAGGCCTGCGCGGCTTGTCGCATCGGACCCTCTGTCACCGCGTCATGCACCGCCTGATGCAGCTGCGCCGCCACGTCCCCTTCCAGCAGCAGCACACCCGCACCGGCGGCCTGCACCCGCCGCGCAGTCAGCAGTTGTTCGGCCTGGGTGGGCAGCATCACCAGCGGCCTGCCTTGCAGCAGCGCCGCATGCACGGTGCCGGCGCCGGCATGGCACAGCACCGCGTCGGCCTGGCCGGCCATGCGCGCCATGTTCAGCGGCATGTCGGCAAACTGCAGGTGGGCCGAGGCATGCCGCTGCTTCAGGCTGGCGGCCAGGCCGGGCACCCAGGCCACGGTGGACCAGGGGCCGGCCTGCAGCACGGCCAGCGCGGCTTCCGTGGCCGCCGGCTCGGGCCGCAGGTAGGCCAGCACGCGGCCGAAGTCACTGGCCGGCCAGTCGGGCAGGCTGCCGTCGTCGCGGCCCGGCAGCGGGCCGAAGTACCGCGTGGCGGGCTCGTCGCTGCGTGGCCTGGACGTGCCCGCATAGGGGTCCAGCGACGGCCAGGTGAGCAGGCAGCGTTCGTCCGCGGCCAGCAACTCGTGCAGCGCGGCCAGCGGCGGCTCGCCCCAAACGGTGAGCAGCTGGTTGCAGGTGGCCAGCAGCCGTTCTTCGGCGGCGCGCACGCGGTGCGGTGCGATCGGCGTCCACTCGCGGAAGGGCGGCATGGGCTGCCGCGGCGGCGGCATGAAACA
This sequence comes from Aquincola tertiaricarbonis, assembly GCF_023573145.1. GTDB lineage: Bacteria > Pseudomonadota > Gammaproteobacteria > Burkholderiales > Burkholderiaceae_C > Aquincola > Aquincola tertiaricarbonis_B. Next base: position 3,783,314 of record NZ_CP097636.1, on the reverse strand, counting down.
GCCGGTGCCGGCCAGCAGGCGGCGCATCGGCAGGCCGCGGGCTGCCAGCAGCGCGGTGGGTGCATGGTCGGCCAGCAGCAGCTGGGGCTTGAGCAGGGTGAACAGCGTGCGCCAGGCCTGGGCCAGGCCTTGCAGCCGTGCGGCGTCCAGGTAGCCGGCGTGGGCCAGCAGCTCGGCATAGGTGGCCGGTGGCGGCTGGCCGGCCAGCGGCAGTTGCCACACCGGCGCCTGCCAGGCCTGCAGCCGCGCATGCCGGGCCAGCGGGCCGAACACCGGCCCCAGCAGCGAAAGGTCGCGCAGCACCAGCTGCACCTCGTGCCCGGCCTCCAGCAGCGGCTGCGCGATCTGCGCCAGCGGCGTGGCATGGCCCAGGCCGCCGCCCAGCTCCCAGGCCAGGAGGAAGCGGGCCATGGCGCAACCCTACAGCGTGAAGATCTTGCCCGGGTTCATGATGTTGCGCGGGTCGAGCGCGCGCTTGAGCGTGCGCATCATCTCCACCGCGCCTTCACCGGCCTCGGTGACCAGGAAGCCCATCTTGTGCAGGCCCACGCCGTGCTCGCCGCTGCAGGTGCCGCCCAGCTGGATGGCGCGCTCCACCATCTGCAGGTTCAGCCGCTCGGCGGTCTCGCGCTCTTCGGGCAGGTGGGGGTCGATCAGGTAGGCCAGGTGGAAGTTGCCGTCGCCCACGTGGCCGACGATGAAGTAGGGCAGGCCGGCGCCTTCGGCTTCTTCCACCGAGGCATTGATGCTCTCGGCCAGGCGCGAGATGGGCACGCAGGTGTCCGAGGTCACGGCGCGGCAGCCCGGGCGCATCTGCAGCGCGGCCAGGTAGGCGTGGTGGCGCGCGGTCCACAGCCGGGTGCGTTCTTCGGGCGTGCGCGCCCATTCGAAGTCTTCGCCGCCGTATTCGCGGGCGATGTCCTGCACCGTGGCGGCCTGCTCGGCCACGCCGGCTTCGCTGCCGTGGAACTCCATCAGCAGCATCGGCGCTTCGCGCAGCGTGAGCTTGTCGTGCCGGTTCACCGCACGCACGGCGTTGGGGTCCAGCAGCTCGCAGCGGGCGATGGGCACGCCCATCTGGATGATGGCGATGGTGGTCTGCACCGCCGCGTCGATGCTGGGGAAGAAGCAGATGGCCGCGCTCACCGCCTCGGGCAGCGGGTACAGGCGCAGCGTCACTTCGGTCATCACGCCCAGCGTGCCTTCGCTGCCTACGAACAGGCGCGTGAGGTCGTAGCCGGCGCTGCTCTTGCGGGCGCGGGTGCCGGTGTGGATGACTTCACCGCTGGCCGTGACCACGGTCAGGCCCAGCACGTTCTCGCGCATGGTGCCGTAGCGCACCGCGTTCGTGCCGCTGGCGCGGGTGGCGCACATGCCGCCCAGCGTGGCGTCGGCACCGGGGTCGATCGGGAAGAACAGGCCGGTGTCCTTGATCTCGCGGTTCAGCTGCATGCGGGTGACGCCGGCCTGCACCGTCACCGTCAGGTCTTCGGGGTTCACGCGCAGCAGCTTGTTCATGCGCGAGAGGTCGATGCTGACCCCGCCCTGCACCGCCAGCAGGTGGCCCTCGAGCGAGGAACCGACGCCGTACGGGATCACCGGCACCGCGTGCTGGTGCGCTAGCTGCACCACGGCGGCCACCTCTTCGGTGCTTTCGCAGTACACCACCACCTCGGGCGGCGGCACGTCGATGGGCGATTCGTCGCGGCCGTGCTGCTCGCACACCGCACGGGCGGTGGAGCAGCGATCGCCGAAGCGGGCCTTGAGCGCGGCCACCATCTCGGGCGGCACGGGGCGACGTGAGTCGACGTCGAAGGCGATGGGGGACAGCGGGGCGTTCATGACTGCAGCTTAGTGCAGCCGCACGCCATGCCGCCAGGGAGGTTTCATCGGCCCTGGCGCAGCAGCTCGGCCACCAGCCGCACCGGCAGCGCATAACTGATGCCCGAAGGGTCGGTGAGCGCGGTTTCCTTGCTGCCCTTGACGAACACCGAGTTGACGACGCCCACCACCTGGCCGCTGTCGGCATCGAGCACCGGGCCGCCGCTGTTGCCCGGGTAGGCGGTGGCGTCCAGCTGATAGATGTCGAAGCTGCCCTGGCGCAGCCGCGAGATGGCGGCCTCGTTCAGCTGCCGGGCACTGGCCACCGGTGCGGCGATGGGGGTGATCGACGAGATCATCCCGCGGTGGCTGACCGGCGTGAAACCCAGCGCCCCTCCCAGCGGAAAGCCCATCAGCACGATGGACTGACCTTCGGCGATGGCGGCGGTGGGTGCCAGCGTCAGCGGCGGCAGCGGCGCGCCCTCCAGCTTGAGCAGTGCCAGGTCGTGGCCACGCACCACCTGCAGCACGCTGGCGCGGCGCACCTCGGGCGCTTCACCTGCGCCCTTGCGCACCAGCACCGCCACATAGGCGCCCACGGCCTCGGCCGGGATGTCGGGCAGCACATGGGCATTGGTGACCACCAGCGTGCCGTCGTCCACCGCGAAGCCGGTGCCACGGAAGGTGAAGCGCGGGTTGTCGGTGGGCACGTACCGCCCCACCGCCACCACCGACGGCTTGCTGCGCGCGATCACCTCCACCGGGCCCGCCCAGGCCGTGCCCGCCACCAGCGCCGCAGGGCAGGCGGCCAGGACGGTCAGGCAAGTTCTGCGGTCGATGGTCGACATCCGTCGGAAGCGATGGGCGCCTCGACCGGCGGTCACTGGGACACCGGCTGTGCAACCAGACGCACGCCCAAGGCGGCGCATACGCGGCTCACGGTGTCGAAGCGCGGGGAGCTGCCTTCTCGCAAGGCCTTGTACAGCGATTCACGCGACATGCCCGACGCCTTGGCAATCTCGGTCATGCCGCGCGCACGGGCCACATGGCCGAGCGCGACGGCCACCTGACCGGGATCTTCATCCTGCAGCGCATCCGTCAGGAAAGCCGCAATCGCCTCTTCGGAGTCCAGGAACTGGGAAGGATCGAACTCGGGAAGATGGGCAATATCGATGCTTTCAACCTGGGTCGTCCTGGCCATGTCGTGCCTTTCGGTCGTTGAAGGTGTCGTCCCACAGGCTTCGAGTCTCCGAACAGGCCGCTGCGCAGCCTGTCGATCCGGCGGGCGATCAGGGCACGGGTCACGCCGTCCTTGACGCCTTCCAGCCAGTCCATGAACTGCGGAAGCGGTCGAACTGTGATCATGCGGAAGTGTAGCCGAATGGATACGATGGCTGCCATTTTCTCTTGGGGGCTAGCATCCACGCATGGCAAACCGACTCACACAAATCGCGACCCGCACCGGCGACGACGGCAGCACCGGCCTGGGCGACGGCACGCGCGTGCCCAAGGATCATCTGCGCATCCATGCGCTGGGCGACGTGGACGAGCTCAACTCGCAGCTGGGCGTGCTGCTGGCCGAGCCGCTGCCCGAGGACGTGCGCGAGCTGTTGGTGGTCATCCAGCACGAGCTGTTCAACCTGGGCGGCGAGCTGTCCATCCCCGGCTACACGCTGCTGAAGGACGAGGCCGTGCTGCGCCTGGACGAGGCGCTGGCCCACTACAACGCCACGCTGCCGCGGCTCAAGGAATTCATCCTGCCGGCCGGCACCCGCAGCGCCGCGCTGGCCCACGTGGCCCGCACCGTGGCCCGCCGCGCCGAACGCATGGTGGTGGCGCTCGCTGCCTCCGACGCCGTCGCCGTGCGCCCCGCGGCCCGCCAGTACCTCAACCGCCTGTCCGACCTGATGTTCGTGCTGGCTCGTGTGCTCAACCGCGCCAACCTCGACGGCCTGGGCGGCGACGACGTGTACTGGAAGAGCGAGCGGCTGGCGCGGCAGGGGTGATCGGGGCCACCTCTGCCTCTGGTCAGTGGTAGTCGCTTTCCCGCTGGTGACGCACCGCGCCGATGAACACGCGGTGCCGGTCCCTCACCTCGTACAGCACGACGTAGCCAGTCGCGCCGAACGAAACCACCAGTTCGCGGACGAAGGCGCTGGCGGCGGCCTTTCGGCAGCTGAAGGGGCTGATCGCGAGGAACTGGCAAGCTTGGCGGATGGCTTCGATTGCCCGCAGCGGCACCGACAGATCGCCGGTGGGGCTGTTCAGCTCCCGTTCGAACGCATGCTCGAACAACCTCTGCAGATCCTCTTCCGCCTCCCGGCTGAAGACGACCTGGTAGGTCACGACTGGCGGCGTTGGCGGGCCGCCGCGACCTTGGCTTCCAGCTTGGCGATGACGTCCTCCGCTGCAACCCAGTCACCGGCCGCCTCGGAGCGGGCGATCGCAGCCAAGCCGCGCCGCACGAACTCCGACTGGTCCTTACGGCGTGTCACTTCGGCCCGAACAGCCGCTTCCACCAGCGAGGTCAAGGTTTCGCCGGGCTGCAGGGCCTGCTCGACCTCGTCGCGGAAGTCGGGCTCGATGCGGACGGGCGGTAGCGTGGCGCTCTTCATGCCGGCAGCGTATCGCGTTTGCGATGCGCACACAATGCGATGCGCTCAAGCCACCACCGCCCCCCGCGCCTTCGCCAGCACGAAGTCGATGAAGGTCGCCATCGCTCGCGTGTGGTGGCGGTTGGGCATGTACAGCAGGTGCATGTGGGTGCCGAAGATCGACAGCCGCCATTCGTCGAGCGAGGTGACGATCTCGCCGCGGTCCACCTCGTCCTGCACCACGTAGTCGGGCACCAGGCCGATGCCCAGGCCCGCCTGGATGGCCTGGCGCAGGAACAGGAAGTTCTCGGAGATCAGCGAGGGCTCCAGCAGCACCTCGTGCCGTTCGTCGCGCCAGTAGGCCGCCACGCGCAGCTGGCGGCCGATGACGGCGGCGGTGATCAGCGGCATGGTGCGCAGGTCGTCCAGCTGCTGCGGCAGGCCCTGCGACTCGGCAAAGCCGCGTGAGGCGCAGGCCACGTAGCGCACCACGCCCATGTCGCGCGCCACCAGGTTCTGCGGCGGCTCCGACAGCACGCGCACGGCCACGTCCACCTCGTCGCGCATCAGGTCTTCGACCCGGTTCTCGAACATCACGTCGAGCACGATGCCGGGGTAATGGCGCTTGAAGTCCAGCAGCCAGGGCGACATCACCAGCTGCCCGTAGCCGCTGGGCACTGACAGCCGTACCCGGCCCTGCAGCCGCTGGCCCAGCGTGGTGATGGATTCGCGCGCGGCCGTCAGCTCGTTCTGGATGCGCAGGCCGTGCTCGTACAGCTTGAGCCCGATCTCGGTGGGCTCCACCCGGCGCGTGGTGCGCCGCACCAGCTGCTGGCCGATGGACTTCTCCAGCTGGTTGAGGTGGTAGCTGATGTTGGCCCGGCTCATCTTGAGCCGGCGGGCCGCCTCGCTGAGGTTGCCGGCGTCCAGGATCTGCACCAGCAAGGTGAGGGCGTTGACGTCCATGGCGCGGCGGTTGTCAAAAACGGCTTGACAGTCTGTCAACCGGTTGAGCCATTGTCAAGAAAGTATCGACGCCCAACAATGAACCCACACCCGGGGGTTCGACCGGGGCCTGCCTGAGGAGACACGCACATGGTGCAAGAAGCCACTTCGTCCGCCGCAGAAGCCAACCCGGTCAGCACCGAGTTGCGCGGCAAGATCCTGCTGGTCACGGTCGACAACCCGCCGGTCAACGCCCTCGGCGTGGCCGTGCGCCGCGGCCTGATGGCCGCAATCGAGGCCGCCGACGCCAACCCTGCCGTGGGCGCGGTGCTCATCGTGGGTGCTGGCCGCAACTTCATCGCCGGGGCCGACATCCGCGAATTCGGCCTGCCGCCGCAACCGCCGCTGCTGACCGAGGTGTGCAGCCGCATCGAGGCCAGCCGCAAGCCTGTGATTGCCGCCATCCACGGCGCTGCGCTGGGCGGCGGGCTGGAAGTGGCGCTGGGCGCGCACTACCGCATCGCCGTGGCCAGCGCCAAGCTGGGCCTGCCGGAAGTGGCGCTGGGCCTGCTGCCGGGCGCCGGTGGCACGCAGCGCGCGCCGCGCCTGGTGGGCGCGGCGGCGGCGCTGGACATCATCCTCAGCGGCCGCCACGTGGGCGCAGCCGAGGCGCTGAAGCTGGGCCTGATCGACCGGGTGGCGCAAAGCGACGACACGCTGGCCGAGGGCCTGGCCTATGCGCAGGAGTTGCTGGCCGCGCAGGCCGGCCCGCGCCGCAGCCGCGACGCGCAGGCGCTGGCGGACCGCGCCACCGCGCAAGCGGCCATCGACGCCGCACGCGCCGATGTGCAGAAGAAGCAGCGCCACCTGTTCTCGCCGCACAAGATCGTGGAGGCGGTGCAGGCTGCGCTGGACAAGCCCTTCGACGAAGCACTGAAGCTGGAGCGCCAGTTCTTCATGCAGTGCCTGGACAGCCCGCAGCGCGCCGGCCTGATCCACGCCTTCTTCGCCGAGCGTGAAGTGGCCAAGGTGCCCGAGGCCGCAGCGGCGCAGCCTCGGCCCTTCAAGACCATCGGTGTGGTGGGCGGCGGCACCATGGGCGCCGGCATCGCGGTGGCGGCGCTGGACGCCGGCCTGCCGGTGACCATGGTCGAGCGCGACCAGGTGTCGATCGACCGCGGCCGTGCCAACGTCGAGAAGGTGTACGACGGCCTGGTGGCCAAGGGCCGCATGACGGTCGAAGGTCAGGCCGCGGTGATGGCCCGCTTCACGGGCAGCACCGACTACGCGGCTTTCAAGGACGTGGACCTGGTGATCGAGGCGGTGTTCGAGGACATCGAGGTCAAGAAGGCCGTGTTCGCCGAACTCGACCGCGTGTGCAAGCCCGGCGCCGTGCTGGCCACCAACACCTCCTACCTGGACATCGACGCCATCGCGGCCAGCATCTCGCGGCCGCAGGACGTGATCGGCCTGCACTTCTTCTCGCCGGCCAACATCATGAAGCTGCTCGAGATCGTGGTGCCTGCGAAGGTGAGCGCCGACGTGGTGGCCACCGCCTTCGAGCTGGCCAAGAAGCTCAAGAAGGTGCCGGTGCGCGCCGGCGTGTGCGACGGCTTCATCGGCAACCGCATCCTGGCCGTGTACCGCCAGGCCGCCGACTACCTGATGGAAGACGGCGCATCGCCTTACGAGATCGACGCCGCGGTGCGCGAGTTCGGCTATCCGATGGGTCCGTTCCAGGTGTCCGACCTGGCCGGCGGCGACATCGGCTGGGCCACGCGCAAGCGCAAGGCCGCCACTCGCAACCCGGCCGCGCGCTACGTGCAGATCGCCGACCGCATCTGCGAACGCGGCTGGTTCGGCCAGAAGACGCAGCGCGGCTGGTACCAGTACCCGCAAGGCTCGCGCAGCGGCCAGCAGGACCCCGAGGTGCTGGCCATCGTCGACGCCGAGCGCCAGCGCGCCGGCATCACGCCGCGCAGCTTCAGCTCGGACGAGATCATCCGCCGCTACATGGCCGCGATGATCAACGAGGGCGCGAACGTCGTGCACCAGCGCATCGCGCTGCGGCCGCTGGACGTGGACGTGACCTTCTTGTACGGCTACGGCTTTCCGCGTTTCCGCGGCGGCCCGATGAAGTACGCGGACATGGTGGGCCTGGACAAGGTGCTGGCCGACATCCGCGAGTTCGCCAAGGAAGACCCGCTGTTCTGGCAGCCCTCGCCGCTGCTGGTGCAGCTGGTCGAAGAAGGCAAGAACTTCGAGAGCCTGAACAAGGCCGCCGCCTGACATCCCCCGGAGACAAATCACCATGCGCCAAGCCGTCATCGTGTCCACCGCCCGCACGCCGCTCACCAAGGCGCACCGCGGTGAGTTCAACATCACCCCCGGCCCCACGCTGGCCGCCTTCGCCGTCAAGGCGGCGGTCGATCGCGCGGGCATCGACCCCACGCTGATCGAAGACGCCATCCTCGGCTGCGGCTACCCCGAAGGCACCACCGGCCGCAACGTGGCGCGCCAGTCCATCATCCGCGCCGGGTTGCCCATCAGCATCGCCGGCACCACGGTCAACCGCTTCTGCGCCTCGGGCCTGCAGGCCATCGCGATGGCGGCTGGCCGCATCGTGGTGGACGGCGCCCCGGCCATGATCGCCGGCGGCGTGGAAAGCATCTCGCAGATCCGCACCCGCAGCGCCACCGACAGCGGCGATTCGGGCATGGACCCGTGGATCGTCGAGCACAAGCCCGAGCTGTACATAGCGATGATCGAGACCGCCGACATCGTGGCCCGCCGCTACAACATCAGCCGCGAGGCGCAGGACCGCTTCAGCGCCGAGAGCCAGCGCCGCACCGAAGAAGCGCAGAAGGCCGGCCGCTATGCCGACGAGATCGTGCCCTGCACCACGGTGATGGCGGTGACCGACAAGGAAACCAAGGCCGTGACCCACCGCGAGGTGACCGCCACCGCCGACAACTGCAACCGCCCCGGCACCACGTATGAGGCGCTGGCCAAGCTGGCCCCGGTGCGTGGCGACGACCAGTTCGTCACCGCGGGCAATGCCTCGCAGCTGTCCGACGGCGCGTCGGCCTGCGTGCTGATGGAAGCGGGCGAGGCCGAGCGCCTGGGCCTGCAGCCGCTGGGCGCCTTCCGCGGCCTGGCGGTGGCCGGCTGCGAGCCCGACGAGATGGGCATCGGCCCGGTGTACGCCGTGCCCAAGCTGCTCAAGCGCCATGGCCTGAAGGTGGAAGACATCGACCTGTGGGAGCTGAACGAGGCCTTCGCCTCGCAGGCGCTGTACTGCCAGCAGCAGCTGGGCATCCCGCTCGACAAGCTCAACGTCAACGGCGGCGCCATCTCCATCGGCCACCCCTTCGGCATGACGGGCGCGCGCCTGGCCGGCCACATCCTGCTGGAAGGCCGCCGCCGCAAGGCCCGCTACGCCGTGGTGTCGATGTGCATCGCCGGCGGCATGGGCGCTGCGGGCCTGTTCGAAATCTACTGATCGGAGACAGCCTCATGGACATGAGCTTCACCCAAGAAGAACTGGCCTTCCGCGACGAAGTGCGCCAGTTCCTGGCCGAGCAGCTGCCCGAGCGGCTGTCGGCCAAGGTGGCCAACGGCCAGCACCTGAGCAAGGCCGACATGGAGGAATGGCACGCCATCCTCAACGCCCGCGGCTGGCTGGCCAACCACTGGCCGCAGGCCTACGGCGGCCCGGGCTGGAACGCGGTGCAGAAGTTCATCTTCGAGCATGAATGCGCCATCGCCCATGCGCCGCGCATCGTGCCCTTCGGCGTGAACATGCTGGGCCCGGTGCTCATCAAGTACGGCAACGAGGCGCAGAAGAGCCACTGGCTGCCGCGCATCCTCAGCGGTGCCGACTGGTGGTGCCAGGGCTACTCAGAGCCGGGTGCCGGCTCGGACCTGGCCAGCGTCAAGACCACGGCAGTGCGTAGATCGGACGAACGGGGCGACCACTACGTGGTCAACGGCCAGAAGACCTGGACCACGCTGGGCCAGCACGCCAACATGATCTTCTGCCTGGTGCGCACCGACCCCGCGGCCAAGAAGCAGTCGGGCATCAGCTTCCTGCTGGTGGACATGAAGAGCCCCGGCGTGGAAGTGCGCCCCATCATCACGCTGGATGGCGCGCACGAGGTCAACGAGGTGTTCTTCACCGACGTGCGCGTGCCGGCCGAGAACCTGGTGGGCGAAGAGAACCGCGGCTGGGACTGCGCCAAGTACCTGCTGACCTATGAGCGCACCAACATCGCGGGCGTGGGCTTCTCGGTGGCGGCGCTGGCCAAGCTGAAGAAGGCCGCCGCCCGCGTGCAGAAGAACGGCCGCCCGCTGCTGGAAGACCCGCTGTTCGCGGCCCGCCTGGCCAAGGTCGAGATCGACCTGGAGAACATGAAGACCACCAACCTGCGCGTGATCGCGGCGGTGGCCGGTGGCGGCGCGCCGGGCGCGGAAAGCTCGATGCTGAAGATCCGCGGCACGGTGATCCGCCAGGAGCTGACCTCGCTGCTGCGTCGCGCCATGGGCCCGCATGCGCGGCCCTTCAATGCCGACTGGCTGGAAGGCCCGTACGAAGGCGAAGTGGGTGCGCCGGAAGAAGCGGCCAGCGCCGCGGCCAGCTACTTCAACAACCGCAAGCTGTCGATCTTCGGCGGCTCCAACGAGATCCAGCGCAACATCATCTCCAAGATGATCCTCGGGCTGTAAGACCGGAGCAGACATGAACTTCGAACACACCGAAGACCGCCGCATGCTGGCGGACACGCTGAACCGCTACATCGCCGAGCAGTACGGCTTCGAGACCCGCAACCGCATCGCCCACTCGGCCGAAGGCTACAGCCCGCAGCAATGGGCGCAGTTCGCCGAGCTGGGCGCCATCGGTGCGCTGTTCAGCGAGGCCGATGGCGGCTACGGCGGCGCCGGCTTCGACATCGCCGTGGTCTTCGAAGCCCTGGGCCGCGGCCTGGTGGTCGAGCCGCTGCTGGGCAGCGCGGTGCTGGCCGGCAGCGCCATCAGCCACGCCGGCAATGAGCAGCAGCGCACTTGGCTAGACAAGTTGATCGACGGCAGCACCATCGCCGCGCTGGCGCATGGCGAGGCCGACAGCCTGTACTCGCTGACGCAGGTGTCCACCACCGCCCGCCGCACCGACAACGGCTGGGAACTGAACGGTGCCAAGGCCGTGGTGCCGCAGGGCGAAGCTGCCACGCTGTTTGTCGTCTCGGCCCGCACTGCGGGTGGCGTGGACGATGCGCAAGGCCTGTCGCTGTTCCTGGTGCCGGCCGATGCCCCGGGCCTGGCCGTGCGCGGCCAGACCGCCGTTGACGGCGGCCGCGTGGCCACCGTCACGCTGGACCATGTGACCGTGCCGGCCGATGCGCTGCTGGGCACCGAAGGCGCGGCCCTGACCACGCTGGAACATGCCATGGGCCGCGGCGTGCTGGCGCTGTGCGCCGAGTCGCTGGGCGCGATGGACGTGGCCCGCCAGGCCACGCTGGAATACCTGCAGACGCGCAAGCAGTTCGGCGTGCCCATCGGCAGCTTCCAGGCCCTGCAGCACCGCATGGCCGATGTGCTGCTGGAAATCGAGCAGGCCCGCTCGGCGGTGATCAACGCCGCCGCCGCGGTGGACGGCGACGACCGCCTGGCGCGCGAGAAGGCCTTGTCGGCCGCCAAGTTCACCATCGGCCGCGTGGGCACGCTGGTGGCGGAAGAAGCCATCCAGCTGCACGGCGGCATCGGCATGACCTGGGAGCTGCCGCTGTCGCACTACGCCAAGCGCCTGGTGATGATCGACCACCAGCTGGGCGACGAAGACTTCCACCTGGCGCGCTACATCGCGCTGGGGCAGGAGGCGGCATGAGCGCCCCGCAGGACGTGCTGCTGCAGCGCCGTGAAGGCGCGGTGCTGGTGCTGGTCAACAACAACCCGGCGGCCCGCAATGCGCTCAGCGCCGAGTTCTACACCGCCGCCACCCAGGCCCTGGCCGAGGCCGATGCCGACCCCACCGTGGGCGCCATCGTGCTCACCGGCGCAGGCGGCTTCTTCTGCGCCGGCGGCAACCTGAACCAGCTGGCCACCCGGCGCGAGATGGCGCCCGAAGACCGGCGCGAGCGGCTGGAGCTGCTGCACACCTTCGTGCGCCGGCTGCGCGACACCGCCAAGCCGGTGATCGCCGCGGTGGAAGGCGGCGCGGCCGGTGCCGGCATGTCGCTGGCGCTGGCCTGCGACCTGCTGGTCAGCTCGCGCGAGGCCTTCTTCGGCGTCAGCTACATCAAGGTGGGTCTGACGCCCGATGGCGGCATCACCTCCTTCCTGGCCGAGTTCGTCTCGCGCCAGGTGCTCACCGAGCTGTGCCTGACCGGCGACCGCATCACCGCCGAGCGGCTGAATGCGCTGGGCGCCGTCAACCGCCTGGTGGAGCCAGGCAGCGCCGAGGCCGAAGCCATCGCGCTGGGCCAGCGCATCGCCGAAGGGCCCGACCGCGCCACCGCGCGCATCAAGGCCTTGTGCCGCGGCGCGCACATGCGCTCGCTGGACGAGCAGCTCGAACTCGAAGCCCGCGCCATGGTGGAAAGCCAGGGCGACGATGAGGCGGCCGAAGGCATCGGTGCCTTCCTGCAAAAGCGCCGCGCCGATTTCACGGCCCTGCGCCGCCGCGGATGACGATGAACGCGATGCCTGGATTGCCGCTGGCCGGCGTGCGAGTGCTGGACTTTTCCCGCGTGCTGGCCGGCCCGCTGTGCGGCATGGTGCTGGGCGACTTCGGCGCCGACGTGATCAAGGTCGAACATCCCGGCCGTGGCGACGACACCCGCGACTGGGGCCTGCGCGTGGGCCAGACCGAGACGGCCTACTTCAACAGCATGAACCGCAACAAGCGGTCGATCGCGCTCGACCTGCAGACGCCCGAAGGCCAGGCCACCGCCAAGGCGCTGGCCGCGCAGTGCGACGTGGTGATCCAGAACTTCAAGTTCGGCGGCATGGAGAAGCTGGGCCTGGGCTATGAGCAGCTGAAGGCCGACAACCCGCGGCTGATCTACTGCTCGGTCTCGGGCTACAACCGCGGCGGCAGCGAGGCTGCACGCCCCGGCTACGACCTGGTGGTGCAGGGCGAGGCGGGCCTGATGGCGCTCAACGGCGAGGCCACCCAGCCGCCGCTGAAGTTCGGCGTGGCCGCGGTCGACCTGATGACCGGCATGTACTCGGCGCAGGCCGTGCTGGCCGCGCTGTACCAGCGTGAGCGCACCGGCACCGGCCGCCATGTGGAGATGGCACTGTTCGACTGCGGGCTGATGATCACCGCCTACTACGGCCTGGAAGCGCTGCTGATGGGCGAAGACCCGCCGCGCTACGGCAATGCGCACCCGTCCATCGTGCCCTACGGCGTGTTCGATGCGGCCGACGGTCCCATCGTCATCACCGTGGGCAACAACGCGCAGTTCCAGCGCTTTTGCACCGAGGTGATCGAGCGGCCCGAGCTGGCCGCCGACGAGCGCTTCAAGACCAACCTCGGCCGCTCGGCCCACCGTGCCGAGTTGCTGCCGGTGCTGCATGCCGAGCTGGCCCGCAGGCCGCGCGCGCAACTGCTGGCCGCGTTGTCGGCCGCCGGCATTCCCTGTGGCGAGGTGCTGGGCCTGCATGAGGCGCTGACCTCACCGCGCGCGGTGGAAGGCGGCCTGGTCACGGTGCAGCCGCACCCGGTGGCCGGCAGCACCCATGTGCTGGCGCCGCCCTACCGCATCGACGGCGAACGGCTGCCGGTGCGCCGGCCGCCGCCGCAACTGGGCGCCGATACCGAGGCCGTGCTGCAGGAGCTGCTGGGCGACCAGCGGCCGGGCCGCAGCTGAATCCGATCCCACCTGGCCAGCCGATCCTGTTGGTGCCGTCCTCTTCGATGCGTGCCGGCCGCCGTGCGCGGCACGCTGCTTCCTACCTTGCATAGCCAGGAGTTCCGCATGCAACCTCGTACCGCCCTTCGCCCCGCCAGTGCCCTTCGCCGCAGCCTTGTCGCCCTGGCGCTGGTCGTGCCTGCACTGGGCGCGATGGCGCAGGCCTACCCCGCGAAGATGATCACCATCGTCGTGCCCTTCCCGCCCGGCGGCCCCACCGACACCGCCTCGCGCATCGTGGGCCAGCGCATGAGCGAGCTGCTCAAGCAGCAGGTCATCGTGGAAAACCGCGCTGGTGCCTCGGGCGCCATCGCCGCCGCTGCCGTGGCCAAGGCCGCGCCCGACGGCTACACGCTGATGATGCTGGCCACGCCCACGCTGCTGGCGCCGCACCTGTACAAGACGGCCAAGTACGACATCCAGAAGGACTTCACGCCCGTCGGCACCACCTACGACCTGCCCATCGTGATGGTGGTCAATCCGCAGTCGCTGCCCGACGTGACCACGCTGCCGCAGCTGATCGCCAAGGCCAAGGCGACCAACCCGCCGCTCAACTACACCAGCTCGGGCCAGGGCAGCTTCGGCCACCTGACCACCGAATCGCTGAAGACGCTGGGCAAGTTCGAGATGAGCCACGTGCCCTACCGCGGCGGCTCGCCGGCGGTGACCGACGTGATCGGCGGCCAGGTGCCGGTGATGTACGCCGACATGGTGGCTGCGCTGCCGCACATCAAATCCGGCAAGCTGCGCGCCATTGCCGTCGGCTCGCCGCAGCGCGTGCCTTACCTGCCCGACGTGAAGACGGTGTCCGAGCAAGGCTTCCCCGGCTTCGACGCGGTGTCGTGGGGCGGCCTGCTGGCGCCGGCCGGCACGCCGGCACCGGTGATCAACAAGCTCAGCGAAGTGCTGAAGCAGACCCTGGCCGAGCCCGAGATCCAGGAGAAGCTGAAGAACGCCGGCACCTACGCCGCCTGGCAATCGCCGAAGGACACGGCCGAGCGCATCCGCCGCGATGACGAGAAGTGGGGCAAGGTCATCCGCGACAAGGGCGTGTCGATCGAGTAAGCACTGCCATGCTTTCAACTGCGATCACCGAGATGTTCGGCATCCGCCTGCCCATCGTGGCCGGCGGTCTGATGTGGCTGTCCGATGCCCGCTACGTGGCCGCGGCCTCGCGCGCGGGCATCCTGGGCTTCATCACCGCGGCCAGCTTCCCCGAGCCGCAGGCGCTGCGCGACGAGATCCGCCGCTGCCGCGACCTGTGCGAAGGCGGGCCCTGCGGCGTCAACGTGTCGATGCTGCCCAAGCTGGTGCCGGGTGAGCGCACGCAGGCGGTGTTCGAGCTGATCGCCGAAGAAGGCGTGCGCTTCGTCGAGACCTCGGGCCGCAGCCCCGAGGCCTACCTGCCCACGCTCAAGGCGGCGGGCATCAAGGTGCTGCACAAGGTGCCGGCGGTGCGCTACGCGGTCAAGGCCCAGTCGCTGGGCGTGGATGCGGTGGCCATCGTGGGTGCCGAGTGCGGCGGCCACCCGGGCATGGACATGGTCGGCAGCCTGGTCAATGCGGCCTGGGCGCGCGAGCAGCTGCACATCCCCTACCTCATCGGCGGCGGCATCGGCTGCGGCTCGCAGGTGACGGCCGCGCTGGCCATGGGCGCGGCCGGCGTGGTGGTGGGCACGCGCTTCACCGTGGCCGAAGAAATCTGGGCGCACGAAGACTACAAGCGCCGCCTGGTGCAGGCCGAGCCCACCGACACCACGCTGCTGATGCACACGGTGCGCAACACCGTGCGTGCGCTGCGCAACGAGACGACGGATGCGGTGCAGGCCATCGAGGCCAGCCAGCCCGGCGTCACCATCCAGGACCTGCTGCCGCTGGTGGCCGGCCGCATCGGCCGCCAGGCCTACGAGACCGGCGACACCCGCCACGGCGTGCTGTCGGCCGGCCATGCGCTGGCCTTCACCGACCGCATCGAGCCGCTGGCCGCCATCGTGCAGCGACTGCAGGCCGAGATGCAGGCCGCCGTGCAACGCATCGCCCCGCCGCAGGCCGTGCCGGCCTGAACCTTCACGCACACCGGGCGTCCGACCCGGGCAGGAGACAACGCCATGATCCACCCCGCCGACACCGTGCAAGCCCCCTTCCGCGCCGGCCCGCCGGTGCGCAGCCTGGCCGACGTGCAGCGCATCGAAGCCGCGATGCCGCTGGAGCAGGCCATGCCGGTGCGCAGTACCTATGAGCTGTTCCGCAACTCGGCCGCGGCCTTTGGCGACAAGACGGCGCTGACCTTCATTCGCAGCGTGGCAGAGGCCGACCGCCCACTGCGCTGGAGCTACCGCCAGCTGTTCGAAGGCATCCATCAGACGGCCAACCTGCTGCACAACCTGGGCTTGCAGCCGCAGCAGGCGGTGTCGGTGCTGCTGCCCGCCTGCCCCGAGTACCACCTGGCGCTGTGGGGCGGCGAAGCGGCCGGCATCGTGCAGCCGCTGAACCCGCTGCTCAGCGAAGACAAGCTGGCCGCGCTGATGAACGCAGCCGGCAGCCGCGTGCTGATCGCCTGGGGCGCCGATGCCGAAGCCGGCTACTGGCAGAAGGCGATGCGCCTGCGCGAGCGCGTACCCACGCTGCAGGCGGTGCTGCGCGTGCTGCCGCACGATGCGCCGCCCGCAGTGGAAGGCCCGCTGCCCGAGGGCGTGCTGGACTTCGGCCAGGCGCGCGCCGCGCAGCCGGCCGACCGGCTGGTGAGTGGCCGCGTCATCCAGCCCGAGGACATCGCCGCCTACTTCCACACCGGCGGCACCACGGGCGACCCCAAGCTGGCGCGCCACAGCCACCGTGCGCAGGTGTTCACCGCCTGGGCCAGTGTGCAGGTGCAGGGCCTGACCGACCGCGACGTGGCCATCAACGGCTATCCGCTGTTCCATGTGGCGGGCGTGCTGCCGGCCTCGCTGGCCTCGTTCTCGGCCGGTGTGGAAGTGATCATTCCCACCACCACGCTGCTGCGCAACCGCGAGGTCATGCGCCAGTACTGGCGGCTGGTGGAACGCTTCCGTCCCACTTCGCTGTCGGCCGTGCCCACGGTGCTGGCCGCGCTGGCCGACGTGCCGCTGGACGGTGCCGACATCTCGTCGATCAAGTACTGCCGCACCGGCGCGGCGCCGCTGTCGCCCGAGCTGGCCGCGCGCTTCGAGCGCCTCTTCGGCCTGCACGTGCATGAAAGCCTGGGCATGACCGAGATGGCCGGCATCTCCACCATCACGCCGCCCGGCGTGGTGGGGCCGGCTGGCTGCGTGGGCTTTCCGCTGCCGTACACCCGCTTGCGCATCGTGGCGCTGGACGAGCGCGGCAACGCCAGCGACCGCGAGCTGCCGCCGGGCCAGGCGGGCATGGTGCTTTTCCGCTCGCCCAACCTGTTCTCGGGCTTCCTGGACGAGGCGGACAACCGCAAGGCCTTCACCGCCGACGGCTGGCTGGCCACCGGCGACCTGGGTTGGCTGGACGAGCAAGGGCGCCTCAACCTCACCGGCCGCGCGAAGGACCTCATCATCCGCAGCGGCCACAACATCGACCCCAAGGTGATCGAGGACGCGCTGGACGCCCACCCCGCGGTGCAGCTGGCCGCCGCCGTGGGCGCGCCCGACGCCTATGCCGGCGAGGTGCCGGTGGCCTATGCCACGCTGCTGCCCGGCGCCAGTGCCACCGAAGAAGAGCTGCTGGCCTTCGTCGCCCAGCGGGTGGACGAAGCGCCCGCGCGGCCCAAGCGCATCACCGTGCTGCAGCGCATGCCCACCACCAACGTGGGCAAGATCTTCAAGCCCGAGTTGCGGCAGCTGGCCGCCATCGACACCGTGCAGCAACGCCTGCAGGCACTGTGGCGCGAGGCCGCACCGGCCGGCCTGCCGCTGCCCGAGGTGCTGCCCGAAGGCCCCGCCGGCCTGCTGCTGCGCGCGCCCGATCATCCCGCATGGCCTACGCTTGCGCCTGCCGTCGCCGATGCGGTGGCACGCCTGGGCGTGCAGGCCCGCATCGCCTAGCACCATCGCACAGAACAACAGCAACACCACCTGACCGGAGACAGACCGATGAACCATCCCATCCACCGTCGCAGCCTGCTGGCCCGAGGCGCCGCCCTGTCCGCCGGGCTGTGCGCCGCACCCTGGGCGCGTGCGCAGGCCGCCTGGCCCAGCAAGCCCATCCGCTTCATCGTCCCTTACAACCCGGGCGGTGCCACCGACGTGTCGGCCCGCGTGATCGCCGACAAGCTGGGCCAACGCCTGGGCCAGACCTTGATCGTCGAGAACAAGGGCGGCGCGGCCGGCATCCTGGGTACCGACATGGTGGCCAAGGCGGCGCCCGACGGTGGCACTTTCGTCTTCACGCTCAGCGCCTCGGTGCTGACCAACCAGTTCCTGTTCGCCAAGCTGCCCTACGACCCGCAGAAGGACCTGACGTTGGTCTCGCAGATCGCCGTGGTACCGGTGACGCTGGTGGTGCACCCTGACGTGCCGGCGCGCAACGCGGCCGAGCTGCAGGCCTGGATCCGCAAGAACAAGGGCAAGGTGTCGTACGGCTCCTGGGGTATCGGCAGCTACGCGCACCTGGCCGGCGCCTACATGAGCCAGGCGCTGAACGCCGACATGTCGCACGTGGCCTACAAGGGTGAGGCACCGATGCTGCAGGACCTGCTGGGCGGCCAGATCCAGATGGCTTATGCCAGTGCCTCGGCCACCAAGCCGCACATCGAGACTGGCAAGCTCAAGGTCATCGGTGTCACCGGCGACCAACGCATGGCGGCGCTGCCCAACGTGCCCACGCTGGGCGAGCAGGGCCTGAAGGACGACGCCTACCGCATCTGCGGCTTCGTGGCCATGGCGGCGCCGGCCAAGACGCCGATGGAGATCGTGCAGCGCATGGCCAAGGAAGTGAATGCCGTGGTGCAGATGCCCGAGGTGAACGAGAAGCTGGTGGCCATGGGTTTCAATCCCGTGGCCAGTACCCCGGAGGCCTTCATGGCGTCGTACAAGAAGGACGCGCCGGTATGGGAACAATTGGTGAAAGTGTCCGGCGCCAAGCTGGACTGACGCACCGCCAACAAAGGAGCTGAAGCATGAAGATCCTGGTCCCCGTCAAGCGGGTGGTCGACTACAACGTGAAGGTGCGGGTCAAGGCCGACGGCACCGGCGTGGACATCGCCAACGTCAAGATGAGCATGAACCCGTTCGACGAGATCGCGGTGGAAGAAGCCGTGCGGCTGAAAGAGAAGGGCGTGGCCACCGAGGTCATCGCCGTCTCCTGCGGCCCCACGCAGTGCCAGGAGACGCTGCGCACCGCCATGGCCATCGGCGCCGACCGCGGCATCCTGGTGGAGTGCGCGGACGAGCTGCAGCCGCTGGCCGTGGCCAAGCTGCTCAAGGCCCTGGTGGACAAGGAACAGCCCGGCCTCATCATCCTGGGCAAGCAGGCCATCGACGACGACTGCAACCAGACCGGCCAGATGCTGGCCGCGCTGGCCGACCTGCCGCAGGCGACCTTCGCCTCCAAGGTCGAGGTCGCCGATGGCAAAGCCAGCGTCACCCGTGAAGTCGACGGCGGCCTGGAAACCCTGGCCATCACGCTGCCGGCGGTCGTCACCACCGACCTGCGCCTCAATGAGCCGCGCTACGTCACGCTGCCCAACATCATGAAGGCCAAGAAAAAGCCGCTGGAGACCGTCAAGCCGGCCGACCTCGGCGTCGACGTCGCCCCCCGCATCAAGACCCTCAAGGTCAGCGAGCCGCCCAAGCGCAGCGCCGGCATCAAGGTGCCCGACGTCGCCACCCTCGTGGCCAAGCTCAAGACCGAAGCCAAGGTGATCTGACCATGACCGCACTCGTCATCGCTGAACACGACAACGCGTCATTGAAGGGCGCCACCTTCAACACCGTCACCGCCGCCACCCAGATGGGCGGCGACGTGCACGTGCTCATCGCCGGCCACAACGCGCAAGCCGCGGCCGACGCCGCCGCCAAGATCGCCGGCGTCAGCAAGGTCATCCTGGCCGAAGCCCCCGGCTTCGAGCACGGCCTGGCCGAAAACGTCGCCGCGCAAGTGCTGGCGATCGCCGGCAGCTACAGCCACCTCGTCTTCCCGGCCACCGCCAGCGGCAAGAACATCGCCCCCCGCGTGGCCGCCAAGCTCGACGTCGGCCAGGTCAGCGACATCACCAAGGTGGTGAGCGCCGACACCTTCGAGCGCCCCATCTACGCCGGCAACGCCATTGCCACCGTGCAGGCCACCGACGCCGTCAAGGTCATCACCGTGCGCGGCACCGGCTTTGACGCCGCAGCGCACGAGGGCGGCAGCGCGGCCATCGAGAAGGCCGAAGCCGCCGCCACCAGCGACAAGGCCACCTTCGTCGGCAGCGAGATCGCCAAGAACGACCGGCCCGAACTCACCGCCGCCAAAGTCATCGTCAGTGGTGGCCGTGCGCTGGGCAGCAGCGAGAAGTTCAACGAGGTGCTCACCCCGCTGGCCGACAAGCTGGGCGCCGCGCTGGGCGCCAGCCGCGCCGCGGTGGACGCGGGCTACGCGCCCAACGACTGGCAGGTCGGCCAGACCGGCAAGATCGTGGCGCCGCAGCTGTACGTGGCCGCCGGCATCTCCGGCGCCATCCAGCACCTGGCCGGCATGAAGGACAGCAAGGTCATCGTGGCCATCAACAAGGACCCCGAGGCGCCGATCTTCAGCGTGGCCGACTACGGCCTGGAATCCGACCTGTTCAATGCGGTGCCGGAGCTGGTGAAGGCGCTGTGAATGACCACACCCGGCTTCGTGTACTCACGAAGCCGGGTGCACCATCCCCCCGGGGCCAGCGCCGGGCCGCTCCCAAGCGGCCCCGGGACCCTCTCAGAGGGTGGCTTCATGTACCCATGAAGCCGGGTGCACCATTCATCCGGGGCCAGCGCCGGGCCGCTCCCAAGCGGCCCCGGGACCCTCTCGGAGGGTGGCTTCGTGTACTCACGAAGCCGGGTGCCCCATCCCCTGGGGCCAGCGCCGGGCCGCTCCCAAGCGGCCCCGGGACCCTCTCGGATCGGGATAGGGGCGGCCCCAGTGGGGCCGACCCCTCCCACACCACCCGGCATGCGGGTCCGCACCGGGCGGTTCGGGACGTTGAGGTGGGCGGCTTGGGAGGATCAGGTCATGCCAAGCGCGGCACGCCCAGCCGGTCGAAGTAGGCGATGGTCAGGACGTTGTTCAAACAGTGGTGGCTGCCTCGCCACCAGCGACCGGTGTGTGCCGCCGCAGCCGCAGCCTGTGGGTGAGTCGCGCCCAGCCGCCGCATTTCGCGGTACACGGTAGCGACGTTCTTCCACTGCTTGAACTGGATGGCACGCAACCGGTGCCGCAGCCATTGGTCCATGGCCGCAAACACCCGCGGGGTCTGCGCCAGCCGGAAGTACGCCTTCCAGCCCTGCAGATATTCCCTCAAGCCCTGCGCCACATGCTCCAGGCTGCAGCCGCTGTGCCGCCGCGTGAGTCCGCGCAGATGCTGACGCAGCTGCGCCAGTACCGGCCGGGCCACCCCGATGCGCACACCGTCATCCACCCGCCGGCCTCGCTCGGTCGGGTCTTGCCACAGGCAGTAGCCCAGGAACTTGCGTCCCCAGACTTCGCCCACGGCCGTCTTGGCCTCGTTGACCTTCAGTGCCAGCCGCGCGTAGTGCTTGCGCAGCCCTTGCAGTACCCGCTCGCCAGCCTTTCGGCTCTTGACGTAGACATTGCAGTCGTCGGCATAACGCACGAACCGATGGCCCCTGCGTTCCAGCTCTCGATCCACTTCGTCCAGCAGCACGTTGGCCAGCAACGGGCTCAGTGGCCCGCCTTGCGGCGTGCCCTGCGTCCGCGGGCTGACCACCCCCGCTACCATCGTCGGTGCCTGCAGATACCGCCGGATGAGCCGCAGCACCCGCTTGTCCGCAACGTGCAGACTCAGCCTGTGCATCACGATGTCGTGATCGACCCGGTCGAAGAACTTCTCCAGGTCCACATCCACCACGACGTCGTAGCCTTCCTGCACGTACCGCTTGGCCTCGACCACCGCCCCATGCGCGCTGCGCCCCGGCCTGAAGCCGTGGCTGTGCTCGCTGAAGCAGGGGTCGATCAGCGGCTGCAGTACCTGCAGCAGCGCCTGCTGGATCAACCTGTCGACCACGGTCGGTATGCCCAGTTCGCGCTCACCACCGCCCGGCTTCGGGATGCTCACCCGCCGTACCGCGCTGGGGCGGTAACTGCCGTCGAGCACGCTCTGCCGGATGGCGGGCCACGCGCCCTGCAGCCACACCGCCGTGTCCTGCACCGTGCGTCCATCGACGCCGGCGCCTCCCTTGTTGGCCTTGATGCGTTTCCACGCCGCGGCCATGTTCGCTCTGGCCAGCGCCTGCCCCAGCAGGTCGTCGGCCCCCGGGCCCGTCAGATCGCAGCGCGCCGGCCGTGCTTCATCGCTGCGCACGCTCGCCGCGGCTTCACCGCCACTCGCCCCGCGCCGCCGTGCCCGGCCTGTCGGCCTCGCACACGTCTGATGCCTTGCACTTCCAAGCGCCACGCCTTGCAGCCCTCCGTCTCGTTCAGCCCTTCACCGCGCTCACCGCGCCGCTACTACGGCATCTGCTGACTTCTCGCTCCGGCATAGGCCGTCGCCCTTTCAGGCACGAGGCGAGATCTCCCCAGGTAAGAACACGATCCTTCGACCGCACAACCGCCGCATCTACGCCGCTTCGCCTTGACCACCAAGGCTTCGCCGTTCCCTGCCGGCTCGCCTCGCTCCACGGCGCCTCCTATGCGGTTCTTGTTCATCGGCTCGCGGCCATCGCTACATGCTTCCTCCCCACGCTCGGTCACCCTCACGCAGTTGCACTTCACTTCGCTCACGGTGGTCCGCTCGCGCGAGGACTTTCACCTCGAAGATCGCGCCCATGCTGGGCACACAGGGTGGCTTCGTGTACTCACGAAGCCGGGTGCATCATTCACCCACGCCGAGCCTTCACGGCCGCGCTCAGCACTTCCAGGCACTCCAGCGAATCGTCCCAGCCCAGGCAGGCGTCGGTGATGCTCTGGCCGTAGGCCAGCTGGGCCGGGTCGTCCTTGCCGGCGTTGAACTTCTGCGCGCCGGCCTTCAGGTGGCTCTCCACCATCACGCCGAAGATGCAGCGGCCGCCGTCGCGCAGCTGCTGCGCCACGTCGCGGGCCACGTCCAGCTGTCGCTCGTGCTGCTTGCTGCTGTTGGCATGGCTGCAGTCCACCATCAGCGCGCAGTCGAGCTTCGCCGCTTCCAGCTGGCGGCAGGCGTCGGCCACGTGCTCGGCGCTGTAGTTGGGCGTCTTGCCGCCGCGCAGGATCACGTGGCAATCGGCATTGCCCGAGGTCTCGACGATGGCCACCTGGCCGTTCTTGTGCACCGACAGGAAGTGGTGCGGCCGTGAGGCCGACTGGATCGCGTCCATCGCGATCTTGATGTTGCCGTCGGTGCCGTTCTTGAAGCCGATCGGCGCCGACAGGCCCGAAGCCAGCTCACGGTGCACCTGGCTTTCGGTGGTGCGCGCGCCAATGGCGCCCCAGGCGATCAGGTCGCCGATGTATTGCGGCGAGATCACGTCCAGGAACTCGCTGCCTGCCGGCATGCCCAGGCGGTTGATGTCCAGCAGCAGCTGCCGCGCGATGCGCAGGCCTTCGTCGATGCGGAAGGTCTCGTCCAGGTAGGGGTCGTTGATCAGGCCCTTCCAGCCGACGGTGGTGCGCGGCTTCTCGAAGTAGACGCGCATCACGATTTCCAGCGTGTCGGCGTACTTCTCGCGCTGGGCCTTGAGTTTGCGGGCGTACTCCAGCGCCGCCTCGGGGTCGTGGATGGAGCAGGGGCCCATGATCACCAGCAGCCGGTCGTCCTGCTTGTGCAGGATGCGGCGGATGGACTGGCGCGTGTTCGCCACCAGCTTCTCCATCGCGGTGCCGCGGATGGGGAAGAAGCGGATCAGGTGTTCGGGGGGCGGCAGCGGCACGATGTCCTTGATGCGTTCGTCGTCGGTCTGGCTGGTACGGTCCGGCGGCGCTTGCCAGCCTTCGCTGGCGGGGGTGCTGGTGCTGTTCATGGCGGTGGGCTGTGCGGTTGGCAGGGGTGCAGGGGCGAAAAAAAACCGCCGGGGGGGTGCCCGGCGGTTTTTGGATTCGGTTTGCTCGTTTCTTTTCAGCTACGCGCTTGCCTCTCCAACCGCTGGGCGGTGCGAGAACCAAAAGTAGCCAAAAAAGAAAGTGGCGAATTTCATGACCTGGCGAATGTAGCCGTGCGCCCGGCGGGCCGTCAAGCCGTGCCGCCGACGGTCAGGCCGTCGATGCGCAGCGTCGGCTGGCCCACGCCCACCGGCACGCTCTGGCCTTCCTTGCCGCAGGTGCCCACGCCGGAATCGAGCTGCATGTCGTTGCCGATCATGCTCACGCGGGTGAGCGCATCGGGTCCGTTGCCGATCAGCGTGGCGCCCTTGACCGGGTACTGGATCTTGCCGTTCTCCACCCAGAAGGCCTCGCTGGCCGAGAACACGAACTTGCCGCTGGTGATGTCGACCTGACCGCCGCCGAAGTTGGTGGCGTAGAGGCCGCGCTTCATGCTGGCGACGATCTCTTCCTTGGTCTTGTCGCCGTCCAGCATGTAGGTGTTAGTCATGCGCGGCATCGGCACGTGTGCGTAGCTTTCGCGGCGGCCGTTGCCGGTGGGGGCCACGCCGGTCAGCCGGGCGTTCATCGAGTCCTGGATGTAGCCGCGCAGGATGCCGTCCTCGATCAGCACGGTGCGCTGGGTGGCGTTGCCTTCGTCGTCCACGTTCAGGCTGCCGCGGCGGTCGGGCAGGGTACCGTCGTCCAGCACCGTCACGCCCTTGGCGGCCACGCGCTTGCCGATGCGGCCGCTGAACGCGCTGCTGCCCTTACGGTTGAAGTCGCCTTCCAGCCCGTGGCCGATGGCTTCGTGCAGCAGGATGCCGGGCCAGCCGGGGCCCAGCACCACGGTCATCTCGCCGGCCGGCGCGGGGCGCGATTCAAGGTTGGTGAGCGCAGCGTTGACGGCCTGGTCCACGTACTGCTCGATCTGTGCATCCTGGAACCAGCCCAGGCCGAAACGGCCACCGCCGCCGCCCGAGCCCACCTCGCGGCGCACCACGCCGCCGATCGTCTGCTCGGCGATCACGGTGACCGACAGCCGCACCAGCGGCCGCACGTCGGCGGCGCGGGTGCCGTCGGCACGCGCCACCATCACCACGTCGTACTCGGCGGCCAGGCCGGCCATCACCTGCACGATGCGCGGGTCCTTGCTGCGTGCCAGCTTCTCGGTTTTTTCCAGCAGCGCCACCTTCTGCGCGCTGTCCAGCGTGCCGATGGGGTCGGTGGGGCCGTACAGCGTGCGACTGCCCACCACCTTGCCCTTGCCCGGCACTTTCACGCGCACGCTCTGGCCGGCCGCGGCGATGGTGCGCACGGTGCGCGCCGCGTCCAGCAGCGAGGCCTCGGAAATGTCGTCGGAATAGGCGAAGGCGGTCTTTTCGCCGGCCACCGCGCGCACGCCCACCCCTTGGTCGATGCTGAAGCTGCCGCTCTTGACGATGCCTTCCTCCAGGCTCCAGCCTTCGTGGCGGGTGGTCTGGAAGTACAGGTCCGCGTCGTCGATGCGGTGTGCGCTGATCGTGCGCAGGGCCTTGGTCAGCGCCGCATCGGTGAGCCCGAAGGGTTCGAGCAACAGGCCTTGCGCGAGCGCGAGGCGTTCAAGGGTGGGTTCGCGCGAAATCATGCGAACGAGTATAGGAGTCGGCCCCCTCTGTGAAAGGGGTGGGGTCAGGCACGCAGCGACAGCGCCCGCTGGTACAGCGCATTGCGCGGCGCGCCGGTGATGCTGGCCGCCAGCGCCACCGCCTGCTTCAGCGGCAGCTCGGCCAGCAGCAGGCCCAGCACCCGTTCGGCCTCGGGCGGCAGCGCCTCGTCACCCTCGGCCGCTTCGGCAGCAGCCGGCGCATGCACCACCAGCACGAATTCGCCCCGCAGGCGGTTGGCATCGGCGGCCAGCCAGGCGGGCAGCTCGGCCGCGGGCATCGTGGCCACGGTCTCGAACTGCTTGGTCAGCTCGCGGCCCACGGTCACCCGGCGCTCGGGCGCGGCCTCGGCCAGCTCGCGCAGCAGGCCTTCGATGCGGTGCGGCGCCTCGAACAGCACCTGCGTCAGCGGCTGCGCCAGCACGGCCTGCAGCGCGCTGCGGCGCTCACCGGCCTTGGTGGGCAGGAAGCCGGCAAACGCGAAGCCGCGGCTGTCGGCATCACCGGCCACGCTCAACGCTGCCAGCGCGCTGCTGGCGCCGGGCAGCGGCATGGTGCGCAGCCCGGCCGCCTGCACCGCGGCCACCAGCCGCGCGCCGGGGTCGGACACCGCGGGCGTGCCGGCATCGCTGATGTAGGCGATGCGCTCGCCACGCGCCAGCCTATCGACGATGGCAGCGGCGCCTTCGAACTCGTTGTGCTCGTGCAGCGCCACCAGCGGCTTGTGCAGGCCCAGGTGGCGCAGCAGGCCGGCACTGACGCGGGTGTCCTCGCAGGCCACCGCATCCACCAGCGCCAGCACATGCACCGCGCGCAACGTGATGTCGGCCAGATTGCCGATGGGTGTGGCCACCACATACAGCGTGCCGGGCGGATACTGCTGGGCACCGGCCGCCTCGGCGGCGGCCTGCACGATCGTCAAGGCACTGGACATGGCTGATTCAAGGCGGTGGGGCAGTACAAGGTCGCGCAGTACAGGATCGGAAGGCAGCACGACGGCCACCGGCACCGCCGGCGAAGACCGTGCGCTGGCGCATCTGCGGCGCCACGGCCTCACGCTGGTGGAGCGCAATTATCGGGTGGCGCGCGGACCCTCCCGCCGCGCCGGCGAGGTGGACCTGATCATGCGCGACCGCGACGGCACGCTGGTGTTCGTGGAGGTGCGTTCGCGCGCCGCCGCCAGCCATGGCGGCGCGGCCGGCAGCGTCACCGGCGTGAAGCAGCGGCGGGTGATCTACGCCGCGCAGCACTACCTGATGCGCCTGTCCGCGCTGCCGCCCTGTCGCTTCGATGTCGTCAGCATCGAGGGCGACACGCTGGAGTGGCTGGTGGCGGCGTTCGACGCTGGTTGATCCGGAGCCCCCACCCACCCCAGCCGCTGCCCCCACTGCAGCAGCGCCAGCCGCGCCTGCAGCTGGCGCGTGCGGCCGTCGCGCTGGCCGGCGGCCAGGCGCCGTGCCATCACCCGCCGGGCTTCCGCCAGACGGCCGGCACGCATCAGCGCCTTGCACAGGTCGCGCGCGTCCACGCCGGTGAACATCGCGTCCGGCAGCTGGTCGACGAAGGTGGTCAGGGTGGGCGTGTCCATCACCCGCGGCAGGTTGAACAGGCCGTGGAAGCCGAAGGTCTGGCCTGCGGGGGCCACACGCTCGAACGCAAAGCGTGCGGCCAGCGCGGGCGGCGCGAAGCGGATGCCGTGCGCCTGCTCCAGCAGCGGCCGGTGCTGCTGGGCGATGCAGGCGTCCTCGGGGTGGGTGGGCGTGATGCGTGGGTCCTGCAGGGCCTGCAGCAGCCGGCGGGAGCGCAGCGAGAAGCCGCCGTTGCCCACGTTGCGGCCTTCAGGCTCGTCGCGGAACAACGCGCCGATGTAGTCATGGGTCAGAAACTCGGGCGTCCAGTGCGCGGCATCGAGCACATAGCCGTCCCACTGCACCACCAGCAGGTGCGAGGTGCGGATGTGCGGCAGCAGCCCGCGCAGCATGAAGTGCGAGTAGGCAGGCACCGAGTCGATCTGCACCGCCAGCGCCTGCACGCCTTCAGGCAGCGGACCGGCGGCGGTGGCCGCATCTGTGAACAGCAGGGTGCGCGCGAAATGCGCCTGCCGGTGGCAGTGCTGCAGCGCCTGCAAGGCCAGGGCAGGGGTGCGGTTGTCGACGCACACCAGGGTGACGTCGGGAAAATTTAGCAGGGGCGAGCGCATGCTTGGGGCGGGCGAAATGGGACCGCCCGGGAGTGCATGCGTTCTTTGTGAATCTGATACTTGCTATCAGATGCGGCACCTTGCTGCCCTGTTGCTCAATGTGCCTGGTTCACTTCGGAACCGACTTGGTGCATCCGCTGTCTTATGATCCGCCGCCATGCTTGAACAGCGCATCCAGCAGCAGTTTTTCGAGAGTGCCGACCTGCAGGTGCAGGCGGCCGATACCCTTGCGCGCCCGCTGGCCGATGCGGTGCACGCCGTGCTCGGCTGCATCACAGCCGGCGGCAAGCTGATGGTGTGCGGCAGTGGCGGCTCCACCGCCGATGCGCAGCACCTGGCCGCGCAGTTCGTCGGCCGTTTCGAGCGTGAGCGCCCCGGCCTGGCCGCGCTGGCGCTGGGCACCGACAGCGTGCTGAGTCAGTCGCTGGCGCGTGAATCCGGCATCAACGACGTGCTGGCCAAGCAGGTGCAGGCCCTCGGCTTGCCGGGCGACGTGCTGCTGGTGCTGGCGCCCGCCGGGGATGACGAAGCCGTCATCGCCGCAGTGCAGTCAGCGCATGGCAAGGACATGACGGTCATCGCCTTCACCGGTCGACAAGCCCCTGGGCTGGCGGCCGAGTTGATGGAGACCGATGTACAAGTGGCCGTGCCGCACGACCGTGCGGCACGAATCCGTGAAATTCACGTGCTGGCCTTGCACTGCCTGTGCGATGCCGTGGACGTGCAGCTCATGGGCGAACAGGAACCCAACGCATGAAGTCTTCGAACCACCGCCTCGGCCGCTCGGCCGCCCTGCTGGTCTCGGCCCTCGGTGCCAGCGTGCTGCTCAGCGCCTGCGCGCCGCTGCTGCTCGGCGGCGCGGCCGTCGGCAGCGCCATGGTCGTCACCGACCGCCGCTCCACCGGCACGCAACTGGACGACCAGGGCATCGAGCTCAAGGCCGTCAACCGCATCGCCCCCATCGCCGGCGACCGCGGCCACGTCAGCGCCACCAGCTACAACAAGGTGGTGCTGCTGAGCGGCGAAGTACCCGACGAAGCCATGCGCGCCCGCGTGGAACAGCAGGTGCGCAGCATCGAGGGCGTGCGCTCGGTGGTCAACGAGCTGGCCATCCTGGCGCCCAGCTCGCTGACGGCCCGCTCCAACGACTCGCTGCTGACCAGCAAGGTCAAGGCCACGCTGGTGGACGCCAAGGACATCCAGGCCAGCGCCATCAAGGTGGTGACCGAGCGCGGCACCGTCTACCTGATGGGCGTGGTGACCGAACGCGAAGCCACCCGTGCCAGCGACCTGGCGCGCAGCGTGAGCGGCGTGCAGAAGGTGGTGCGGGTGTTCGAAGTGATCACCGAGGCCCAGCTGGCCAACACCAAGCCGGCGCCCGTCGTCGAGAAGTGATGGCGGCGCGGCGGGCGGGTGCCCGCCGCGTCACAGCATGCGGTCGATCAGCTTGACGGCCACGCCGGTGCCGGGCACCACGGCGTTGGCCACTTCGGAGCTCACCTCGATCAGCATGTCGCGGGTCATCACCCGCTGCAGCTTGTCCTTGAACCATTGGCCGTTGGAGACGCCGTCGCCGGTCAGGCCGTCGATCTCCACCACGCCCGTCTTGCCGTTGGCCGTCCACACGTACTCGAAGGCGAAGACCGGGCGCCAGTAGAGGTACAGCTTGTCGATCAGCAGTTGGTCGTGGCCGATCTCGTGTGCGGTGATGGCCTCGCCCGTCAGCCGCGAGGTGGCGATCTGGATCACCGAAGCCACCGACACCAGCGACTCGACCGCATTGCCCGCGGTCATCGCCTCCACGTCCTGTGCCTTGTAGTTGCGCACATAGGCTTCCAGCGTGGCGGCGCGGATCTCGCGCTTGAGCCCGTCGAGATGGGTCGCGAAGTCGATCTTGCGGTGGCAGGTTTCCAGCGCCGGCACCACGATCTGCCGCTTGCTGCCCCGGGCTGCCACCTCGGTGGTGAAGCTGCCGATCTGCACCCGTTGCGCATGGGCGTTGTCGACGGCCACCGTGTATTCCACCTGGCAGGTGTAGTCCACCGCCCGCTGGGCGCTGACCAGCCAGAAGGGCTCGTAGCGCAGCTCCGACTTGGACAGCGACACCGTTTCCGGCTTGGGGCCGCCCGCGATCAGCGACTGCATGCGCGCCACCGTGCCGAAGGCGCCGAGCTTGCGCTTTTCGGCCTGCTCGCGCGCCGCGCGCTCCGAGTACACCTCATCGAAGACGAAGATGCGTCGCGCTGCTTCGTCGAACCTGATCTCGATGGACACCCCGTCCCTCCGTCCGCTCATCCGTGTGTGCGGCGAGTTTAGGGGCCCCGGCCTCAGATGATCGTCAGGTGCTCGGTGCCCGAGGCCAGGTCGGCGCCGCGCAGGCGGCGGCTGTTGAGCTTGATCTGCAGCCGCAGGTCGTTCACCGAATCGGCGTTGCGCAACGCGTCTTCGTAGGTCACGGCGTGGGCCTCGAAGAGGTCGAACAAGGCCTGGTCGAAGGTCTGCATGCCCAGCTCGCGGCTGCGTTTCATCAGCTCCTTCAGCTCGCCCACCTCGCCCTTGAAGATCATGTCGGACACCAGCGGCGTGTTCAGCAGGATCTCCACCGCGGCCACACGGCCCTTGCCCTCCTGGCGCGGCAGCAGCCGTTGCGAGACCAGCGCCTTGAGGTTGAGCGACAGGTCCATCAGCAGCTGCTGGCGGCGCTCTTCCGGGAAGAAGTTGATCACCCGGTCCAGCGCCTGGTTGGCGCTGTTGGCATGCAGCGTGGCCATGCACAGGTGGCCGGTCTCGGCGAAGGCCACCGCATGTTCCATGGTCTCGCGGTCGCGGATCTCGCCCATCAGAATCACGTCGGGCGCCTGGCGCAGCGTGTTCTTCAGCGCGATGTCCCATCCGTCGGTGTCCAGCCCCACTTCGCGCTGGGTGACGATGCAGTTCTTGTGCGGGTGCACGAACTCCACCGGGTCTTCGATGGTGATGATGTGCCCGTGCGAGTTCTCGTTGCGGTAGTCCACCATCGCCGCCAGCGAGGTGCTCTTGCCCGAGCCGGTGGCGCCCACGAAGATGACCAGCCCGCGCTTGGTCATCGCCACTTCCTTCATCACCGGCGGCAGGTTGAGCCCGTCGATGGTGGGCAGCGTGGCAGGAATGGTCCGCAGCACCAGGCCCACCTGGCCCTGCTGCACGAAGGCATTGCAGCGGAAGCGCCCCACGCCCTGCGGCGAGATGGCGAAGTTGCATTCCTTCGTGCGCTCGAACTCGGCGGCCTGCTTGTCGTTCATCAGCGCGCGCGCCAGCGCCAGCGTGTGCTGGCCGGTCAGGGGCTGGGGCGACACCTTGGTGATCTTGCCGTCCACCTTGATGGCGGGCGGAAACTCGGCCGTGAGGAAGAGGTCGGAGCCGCCGCGGGCGATCATCAACCGCAGCAGATCGCTGACGAACTTGGAGGCCTGGTCTCTTTCCATGGTGCGGAGTTCCGGCGGAGGACGAAATCGGTCAGGGGGACTTCAGGCGGGCGACAGCAGCGCGCCCAGCCGGGCACTCAGCAGCCGCACCCGCAGCGACAGGCGTCGCGACAGCGCGGCCATCAAGGCCAGCGCCACGCGCGGATCATCCTGCATCAGCCGGTGGAAGGGTTCGGCCTGCAGCACCGCGATGCGGCAGGCGGTGGCGGTGGCCACGCGTGAAAAGCGCGAGCCGGAGTCGAGCAGCGACATCTCGCCCAGCATGTCGCCGGCACGCGCTTCGGCCAGACGCACGGCGGGGCCGCCCGGCACCAGGCGCTCGACCAGCAGGGTACCGTCCAGCACCAGCAGCAGGTAGTCGCCCAGCTCGTCCTGCTGGATCAGCGGGCGGCCGGCGGGCACCTCCACCACCTGGGCCCAGGCGGCCAGGCGCTGCAGCTCATCGTCGGCCAGCGGCAGCACATGCGGCTCACGCTGCCAGGCCTGCACGAACAGCGCCACCGCTTCGGCCGGGGGCAGCGGCCGGGCGCCGACCTCGGACGCGCGCTGCGGCCAGCGCACGCGGGCGGGCGCGGGCGGGTCGTCGGCGTCTGGCAGGGCCCCGGCCTGGGTGTCGGGCGGTGTCTCGGGCAGGGCGGGCGGCAGCGGCGGCGGACGGGTCACGGCGGTGGCCTTTCAGCCCGGGAAGTTCTCGGGGGCCTTGGCCTTGCTGCGCGCTTCGGCCGGGGTGATGACGTTGCGGCGCACCAGGTCGGCCAGGTTCTGGTCCAGCGTCTGCATGCCCAGGCCCTGGCCGGTCTGGATGGCGGAGTACATCTGGGCGATCTTGTTCTCGCGGATCAGGTTCTTGATGGCCGAGTTGGCGATCATGATCTCGTGCGCCGCCACACGGCCGCTGCCGTCGCGGGTCTTGCACAGCGTCTGCGAGATCACCGCCACCAGCGATTCGGACAGCATCGCGCGCACCATGTCCTTCTCGGCCGCGGGGAACACGTCCACCACCCGGTCGATGGTCTTGGCCGCGCTGCTGGTGTGCAGCGTGCCGAACACCAGGTGGCCGGTCTCGGCTGCGGTGAGCGCGAGGCGGATGGTTTCCAGGTCGCGCATTTCGCCCACCAGGATGGCGTCCGGGTCTTCACGCAGGGCCGAGCGCAGCGCGTTCGAGAAGCTCAGCGTGTGCGGCCCCACTTCGCGCTGGTTGATCAGGCACTTCTTGCTCTCGTGCACGAATTCGATCGGGTCTTCCACCGTGAGCACGTGGCCGTACTCGTTTTCGTTCAGGTGGTTGACCATGGCCGCCAGCGTGGTGCTCTTGCCCGAGCCGGTGGGACCGGTGACCAGTACCAGGCCGCGCGGGCGCAGCGCCAGGTCGGCGAACACCTTGGGCGCCTGCAACTGCTCCAGCGTCAGGATCTTGCTGGGAATGGTGCGGAACACCGCGCCGGCACCGCGGTTCTGGTTGTAGGCGTTGACCCGGAAACGCGCCAGACCCTGGATCTCGAACGAGAAGTCGCATTCCAGCGTGTCCTCGTAGAGCTTGCGCTGGGCGTCGTTCATGATGTCGTACACCATGTCGTGCACGGTCTTGTGGTCCAGCGCCTCCACGTTGATGCGGCGCACGTCGCCGTGCACGCGGATCATCGGCGGCAGGCCGGCCGACAAGTGCAGGTCGGAGGCCTTGTTCTTGACCGAAAACGCCAGCAGCTGGGTGATATCCATCGAAACGGGCCGCCCGGGTGGGCGGCTGGGTTAGGCTCGGAGCTGATTATGGTGAGCATCCCGACCCGGTTGGAACAAACTCGCGCGCGCATCGCCGCCGCATGCCAGACCGCACAACGCCCGGCGGGCAGCGTGCAGCTGCTGGCCGTCAGCAAGACCTTCGGCGCCGATGCGGTGCAGCAGGCGTACGACGCCGGCCAGCGCGCCTTCGGCGAGAACTACATCCAGGAAGCCCTGGCCAAGATCGAGGCGCTGGCCGCGCTGCGCACGCAGCTTCAATGGCACCTTATCGGCCCGATTCAGAGCAACAAAAGCCGGCCGGTGGCAGAAAACTTCGATTGGGTGCACTCGGTCGACCGGCTGAAGATCGCGCAGCGCCTGTCGGACCAGCGGCCGCCGCAGCTGCCGCCGCTGCAGGTGTGCCTGCAGGTCAACATCAGCGGCGAGGCCAGCAAGAGCGGCCTGCAGCCCGCCGAAGTGCTGGAAGTGGCACGCCAGGTGGCGGCCTTGCCGCGGCTGGTGCTGCGCGGGTTGATGGCCATCCCCGAGCCCGCGGCCGACGAAGCCGCCCAGCGGGCGCCGCACCGGGCGCTGCGCGAGCTGCTGGCGCGCCTGCGCACCGAGCTGGGCGCGCAGGCAGCGCAGCTCGACACGCTGTCGATGGGCATGAGCGCCGACCTGGAGGCCGCGATCGCCGAAGGCGCGACCATCGTGCGCGTGGGCACCGCGATCTTCGGCAGCCGCTAGCAGGCGGGGCGAAACGAGACCGTTCGCCGATGTCCGACAAGCTCATCTTCTTTCTGCAGCGCATCACCCGCAAGACCTGGTGGCGCTGTTCGCTGTTCGCCTGCTTTGCGGTGGCCGCCGTCGCCCTGGCCTCCGTGCTCGGTCCCTACATCGGCCGCGATGTGGCGCTCAAGCTGGGCTCGGACTCCATCGACAGCCTGCTCAACATCCTCGCGTCCAGCATGCTGACCGTGGCGATCTTCTCGGCCAGCACCATGGTGGCGTCGTTCTCCGCGGTCTCCAACAGCGCCACGCCGCGGGCGGCGCAGCTGCTGATCGAAGACACCACCATCCAGAACACCCTGGCGGTGTTCATCGGCGCCTTCGTCTACAGCGTGATCGCGCTCGTGGGCCTGCATGCCCACATCTATGGCGATGGCGGACGGCTGGTGCTGTTCGGCTTCACGCTCGTGGTGCTGGTCACCGTGGTGATCGTGTTCCTGCGCTGGATCGACTACCTGTCGGTGCTGGGTCGCCTGGGCGAGACCATCCGCCGCCTGGAAGCGGCCACGCGCAAGGCCATGGACGAGCGTCTGGCCAAGCCCTTCCTGGGCGGTCGTGCGCAGCAGGACGGCGAGCGCGGCAGCCACGAGATCCTGTGCCCGGGCTCCGGCTTCGTCATGCATGTGTCGACCGACCTGCTGCAGGCCCGTGCCGAGGAGCTGGATGCCGAACTGCATGTGCATGTGCTTCCAGGAGACTTCGTCGGCCCGGGCATGGCCATCGCCAGCTGTACCAAGCCGCTGGACGAGGCAGCCCGGCAGAAGATCAGCGACGCGTTTTCCATCGGGCCGGCGCGCACCTTCGACCATGACCCGCGTTTTGGTCTGGTGGTGCTGGGCGAAGTGGCGGCACGGTCGTTGTCGCCGGCGGTCAACGATCCCGGCACCGCCTTCGATGTCATGGCCACGGCCGTGAGGGTGCTGTCCCACTGGTCGCAGCAGCGCCTGCGTCAGGACCTGGCCGGGCCGGTGCAGTTCGATCGGGTGTCGGCACCCGCCGTGCGTGAGGCCGGCATGGTGGAGGACCTCTTTGCGCCCATCGCCCGTTACGGCGCGGCGGCCGTGGAGGTGGGGGAAACCTTGCAGCGGGCGTTGGGGTCGCTGTGCGGCACGACCGGTGCTGTCCCGACGGCGGCACGGGCGATGTCGGCCTATGCCATCGTTCGGGCGCAGCATGCGGGCCTGCCGGAGGTCGATCTCCAGCGCCTGAGGCAGCTCGCGGCCTTCTAGCGCTTCCCCCAGCGGTGCTGGATCTCGCCGACCACGCCGCGGCGGAAGGCCAGCACGCAGATGATGAAGATGAGGCCAGTGACCAGGCTCACTGCTTCGCCCAGGCCGTTGAACCAGGCCACGCCCGTCAGGTCGGCCAGGGCCTTGCCCAGGTCGCCGATCTTGTTTTCCAGCGCGATGATGACCAGCGCGCCGACGATGGGCCCCAGCAGGGTGCCCATGCCGCCCACCAGCGTCATCAGGATCACCGCGCCCGAGGTGGTCCACACCGCGTCGGTCAGCGTGGCAAAGCCCAGCACCAGCGTCTTGGTGGCCCCGGCCAGGCCCGCCAGCGCGGCGGACAGCACGAAGGCCACCAGCTTGAAGCGGTCCACGTCGTAGCCCAGCGAGGTGGCGCGTGCCTCGTTCTCGCGGATGGAGGTGAGCACCTGGCCGAAGGGCGAATGCACCGTGCGGTAGATCAGCCAGAAGCCGAACAGGAAGATGGCCAGCACCAGGTAGTACAGCGTGAGGTCGTTGCCCAGGTCCAGGCCCAGCAGCGTGCCGCGCGGCACCGACTGCAGGCCGTCTTCCCCGCCGGTGAAGGGCGCCTGCAGGAAGAAGAAGAACAGCATCTGCGACAGCGCCAGCGTGATCATCGAGAAGTAGATGCCGCTGCGCCGGATGGCCAGCCAGCCGAACACCAGCCCGGCCAGGGCCGCCATCAGCATGCCGAAGCCCAGGCCCGCCAGTGTGGGCAGACCCCACACCTTGAGCGCATGGCCGGCGCCGTAGGCCGCCGCGCCCAGGAAGGCGGCATGCCCGAAGCTCAGCAGCCCGGTGAAGCCGATCAGCAGGTTGAAGGCGCAGGCGAAAAGGGCATAGCACATCACCTTCATCACGAAGATGGGGTACGCGCCCAGCAGCGGCAGCGCCGCCACCGCCGCGAACAGCAGCGCATAGCCCAGGAGCGGCGAGCGCGGAGATTTCACAGGGGCTGTGCTCACGTCATTTTTCCTTGCCGAACAGGCCCGCCGGGCGGATGAGCAGCACCACGGCCATGATGAGGAACACCACGGTGGACGAGGCCTCGGGGTAGAACACCTTGGTCAGGCCCTCGATCACGCCCAGCCCCAGCCCGGTGAGGATGGAGCCGAGGATGGAGCCCATGCCGCCGATCACCACGACCGCGAACACCACGATGATGAGGTTGCTGCCCATCAGCGCATTGACCTGCAGGATGGGCGCAGCCAGCACGCCGGCAAAGGCGGCCAGCGCCACGCCGCCGGCGTAGGTGAGCGTGATCATTCGCGGCACGTTGATGCCGAAGGCCTGGACCAGCTTGGGGTTCTCGGTGCCGGCGCGCAGCGTGGCGCCGATGGAGGTCTTCTCGATCAGTGCCCACACCGCCAGGCACACGACGACGGACGCCACCACCACCCAGGCCCGGTAGTTGGGCAGCACCATGAAGCCGAGGTTGGTGGCGCCCTGCAGTGCATCGGGCACCGGATACGGATTGCCCGAGACGCCGTAGAACGAGCGGAACAGCCCCTCGGTGACCAGCGTGATGCCGAAGGTGAGCAAGAGGCCGTACAGGTGGTCCAGCTTGTACAGCCACTGCAGCAGCAGCCGCTCGATCAGGATGCCCAGCACGCCCACGATCAGGGGCGCGGCCAGCAGCATCATCCAGTAGTTCAGGCCCAGGTACTCCAGGCCCATCCACGCGATGAAGGCCCCCATCATGTACAGCGCCCCGTGGGCGAAGTTGATGATGTTGAGCATGCCGAAGATGACCGCCAGGCCCAGCGACAGCATCGCGTAGAACGAGCCGTTCACCAGGCCGAGCAGCAGCTGGCCGAGCAGCGCCGGCAGCGGAATATCAAACAGGTTCGACATGGAGGGTCCTAGCTACCAGCCTCCGCCGCAGGCGTCTTGGGGGACAACCCGGCCGCCGCCGGGCCGCCCCAAGGCGGCCGGCTCCCCCTCGGGGGGGCGACGCCGCAGGCGTCTTGGGGGTCAACATTCATTTCTTGACCAGCGGGCACTTGCTGTCGGCCAGCTTGGTATACGCCTCGGCGGCGGGGATCTTCTGCACCACGTTGTAGTAGTCCCAGGGCTCGGTCGAGTCCTTCGGCGACTTCACCTGCATCAGGTACATGTCGTAGCGCATGCGGCCGTCGGGGCCGATCTCGCCGTTCTTGGCGTAGAAGTCGTTGATCTTGGTCGCCTTCATCTGCGCCAGCACCTTGTCGGCGTCGTCGGTCTTGGTGGCTTCCACGGCCTTCAGGTAGTGCATCGTGGCCGAGTAGTCGGCCGCCTGCAGCATCGACGGCATGCGCTTCATCTTCTCGAAGAAGCGCTTGGCCCAGGCGCGCGATTCGGCGTTCTGGTTCCAGTACCAGCCGTCGGTCAGGTACATGCCTTCGGTGGCCTTCAGGCCCAGCGAGTGCACGTCGTTGATGAACATCAGCAGGCCGGCCAGCTTCATCGTCTTGGTGATGCCGAACTCGTTGGCCGCCTTGATCGAGTTGACGGTGTCGCCACCGGCATTGGCCAGGCCCAGGATCTGCGCCTTGCTGCTTTGCGCCTGCAGCAGGAAGGAGCTGAAGTCGCTGGCGCCCAGCGGCGCACGCACGCTGCCCACCACGCTGCCGCCGGCCTTGGTCACCACCGCGGTGGTGTCGGCCTGCAGCGAGTGGCCGAAGGCATAGTCGGCCGTCAGGAAGAACCAGCTCTTGCCGCCCGCCTTCACCACCGCATTGCCGGTGCCGTTGGCCAGCGCCACGGTGTCGTAGGCGTAGTGCACGGTGTAGGGCGTGCAGTCTTCGTTGGTCAGGCGGGCGGTGGCCGCGCCGATCGAGATGAAGGGCTTCTTCTTCTCGGCCGCGATCTTGGCCATCGCCAGGTTGGTGGACGAGTTGCTGCCGCCGATCAGCATGTCCAGGCCCTGGGTGTCGATCCACTCGCGGGCCTTGCTGGCGGCCACGTCGGCCTTGTTCTGGTGGTCGGCGTACAGCACCTCCACCTTCTTGCCGGCCACGGTGCCCTTCAAGTCGGCCACCGCCATCTTGATGGCCTCCACGCCACCGGCGCCGTCGATGTCGGCATACACGCTGGACATGTCGGTGATGATGCCGATCTTGATCACGTCGCCGGAGATCTGCGCGTGGGCGGCGCCGGACAGGCCGCAGGCGGCAGCGGCGGCGATCGCGATGCGTCGGAAGTCGAAAGTCATGCTCGTCTCCAGGAGTGGCAGGGGATGGGGGTGGGGAACAAGGCGATCACACGCTCAACAGCTCGTCGAGCACGGCCTGTTTCTCGGCCAGTTGCGATGCGGGGAAGGACTCGACGACCTGGCCGTGCTCGATCACGTGGAAGTGGTCGGCCAGCGGTGCGGCGAAGCGGAAGTTCTGCTCCACCATCACGATGGTGAAGCCCTGGGCCTTGAGCGTGGTGATCATGCGGGCCAGGGCCTGCACGATCACCGGCGCCAGGCCTTCGGAGATCTCGTCCAGCAGCAGGATGTCGGCGCCGGTGCGCAGGATGCGGGCCACCGCCAGCATCTGCTGCTCGCCGCCCGACAGGCGCGTGCCGGGGCTGTTGCGGCGCTCCTGCAGGTTGGGGAACATCGCATACAGCTCGGCCTCGGTCATGGCCTTGCCGCGGCCGGCCGTCAGCCTGGGCGGCAGGCGCAGGTTCTCTTCGGTGGTCAGCGCCGCGAAGATGCCGCGCTCTTCCGGGCAGTAGCCGATGCCCAGGTGGGCGATGCGGTGCGTGGGTAGGCCGATGGTCTCGGTGCCGTGCACCTTGATCGAACCCTTGCGGTCACCGGTCAGGCCCATGATGGCCCGCAGCGTGGTGGTGCGCCCGGCACCGTTGCGGCCCAGCAGCGTCACCACCTGGCCGCTGTGCACCGTCAGGCTGATGCCATGCAGGATGTGGCTCTCGCCGTACCAGGCCTGCAGGTCCTTGATCTCAAGGGCGGGTATGGACATCAATGAGCTCCCTGGAGCTCGGTGGCTTCGCTGCCCATGTAGGCCTCCAGCACCGCGGGATGGCGCGAGACCTCGGCATAGTTGCCCTCGGCCAGCACGGCGCCGCGGGCCAGTACCGTCAGGCGGTCGGCGATGGTCGAGACCACGCGCATGTTGTGCTCCACCATCAGCACCGTGCGGCCTTCGGCCACGCGCTTGATCAGCTGGGTCACGCGGTCCACGTCTTCGTGGCCCATGCCCTGGGTGGGTTCGTCCAGCAGCATCAGTTCAGGCTCCATGGCCATGGTGGTGGCGATCTCCAGCGCGCGCTTGCGGCCATAGGGCAGGTCGGCGGCCTTGGCCTGCGCCATGTCGCGCAGGTCCACCAGGTCAAGCAGCGCCAGCACCTTGGCGTCCAGTTGGCGCAGCGCGGTCAGGCCCTTCCAGAAGTGAAACGAGGTGCCGGTGAAGCGCTGCAGCCCGATGCGCACGTTCTCCAGCACCGTGAGGTGGGGAAACACGGCCGAGATCTGGAACGAGCGGATCACCCCGCGGCGCGCGATCTGCGCGGGCTTCTCGCCGGTGATGTCGGTGCCGTTGAGCAAGATGGTGCCGCGCGTGGGCACGAGGAACTTGGTCAGCAGGTTGAAGCAGGTGGTCTTGCCCGCGCCGTTGGGGCCGATGAGCGCATGGATGTGGCCGCGCCGCACCTGCAGGTTCACGCGGTCCACCGCGGTGAAGCCCTTGAACTCCTTGGTCAGGTCGCGCGTTTCTAAGATGTAGTCGCTCATGGAGTTGTCTAGACAGGCAGCAAGGTCGTGCTCTTGACTTCTTCGATCACCGCGTAGGTGCGCGTCTCCCGCACGCCGGGCAGCGTCCAGATGCCGGAGCTGATCAGGTCGCGGTAGGCGGCCATGTCGGCCACCCGGGTCTTGAGCAGGTAGTCGAAGGCGCCGGCCACG
Source organism: Aquincola tertiaricarbonis (assembly GCF_023573145.1). GTDB lineage: Bacteria > Pseudomonadota > Gammaproteobacteria > Burkholderiales > Burkholderiaceae_C > Aquincola > Aquincola tertiaricarbonis_B. The sequence goes on along the minus strand of NZ_CP097636.1, from coordinate 3,743,903 downwards.
AGGTGGCATTCCAGGATCTCGGGCCGCGCCATCACCTCGGCCTTGAAGGCTTCGAGCTGCCGCGGCGCGGTGCGGTCGAGCAGCACCTCCACGAAGATCAGCAGGCCTGCGCCCAGCAACTGCGGATTCAGGCGTGCCTCGTAGCCGAGGATGAAGCCGTCGCGCGTCAGCCGTTTGACACGCTCGAGCACGGCGGTGGGCGACAGCTGCACCACCTCGGCCAGCCGCAGGTTGGACATGCGGCCATCCGCCTGCAGCGCCCGCAGGATGTTGGTGTCGATCTTGTCGAGCGATCTGCTGGCGGAAAGATCCATCATGGTGCAGAACAGGTCCGATCGGCCATTCGCGGCGGATTTCATTCGGCACTGTGGGGTACAGCGCCGCGGATTCTGGTGCGAAGAGGGCGGTGCCGGTCCCCGCATCAACCCTCTGCGGGCAAACGCGAATGCCGCGATTTATCCGGTGTGCGGGCTCACCCTGTCGTGGATCGTTCCGAGGGGCGCCGGATGGCCGGCGCAGGCGTTCAGCGGCCCGATTCGCTGCGGGCCACGCGGCGCGCCATCGCGCCGCCACCCAGCAGCGCGGCCGTCATCGCCAGGAACAGCGGGGCCAGGCCCAGCGCTGCGCCCAGCACGCCGAAGACCAGCGGCATGGCCGTCTGGCTGGTGTTGATGAACATGGTGCGCAGGCCCACCGCTTCGCCGGCGCGGCCCTCCGGTGCGGAGTGGTGCAGCAGTGTCAGCACCATCGGATGCGGCGCGCCCAGGCTGGCGCCCAGCACGAACATGATGGCCATCAGGGTGCCCACGCCATGGCTGAACGGAATGGCTGCATAGCTGGCCGCTGCCAGCAGCATCGACACGGTGATCAGCTGCCACGGCGCCACCCGCGCCGCCACGAAAGGCATGGCCAGCCGCACCATGAAGCTGGCCGCCGCGAAGCTGCCCATCACGATGCCGATCTGCGAGGCGCTGAGGCCGATCTGCGTGCCGTACAGCGGCATGGCAAAGGTGTAGATGTCCCAGGCCACCGTCAGCACCGCGATGGCGATGAAGAGGTGACGCATCTGCGGGCTGCGCAGCAGGTCGAACATGCGCGGCTTGGCCGCGGCGCCGCCTTCGGGCATGGCCACCAGCTTGCGGCGGGTGTCGGGCAGGCCCACCAGTGCCAGCACGGCGGCCGGCATCACGGTGAACAGCGCCAGCACCAGGAAGCTGCTGCGGTGGCCCAGCTGGTCGATGGACACGCCGGTGAGCAGCGGTGCGATGAAGCTGGACGTGGAAAAGCCCAGCGCCACATAGCTGAAGTTGGCGGTGCGGTCTTCGGCGCTGCTGAGCTCGCCCACCGCATGGTAGGCCGCCACGTTGATGAGCATGAACGAAACGCCGATGAGCACACTGGCCACGGCCAGTGCCGGCAGCTGCGGCAGCAGAAAGGGCAGCAGGGTGCCCAGGCCCACGCCCACCGAGCCCACCATCATCGGCCGCTGCACGCCCACGCCGTCGATCCAGCGGCCGGCGGGCACCGCCAGCAGGGCCGGCAGCAGCGCGAACGAGGCCATCAGCAGCCCCACCGTCAATGGCGAGGCCCCTTGCGAGATGGCGGTGAGCGAGACGGCGATGCGGCTGCCATTGAAGGCCACATGGTCCAGCACCATCAGGATGATCAGCAGCGGCAGCGGTCGCATGAAGCCGCCGACTCTACGCGCCGCGACGCCGCGGCGACTGAGAGGGGCCTTTCCGGCCTCAATCCAGCTTGAGCCCGATGCGCTCGATCACTGCGCCCCAGCGGCGCGACTCGGCTTCCAGCAGCCTGCGGAAGTCCGCCTGCGTGCCGCCCACCACCGTCAGGCCCTGGTTGTCCATCACGGTCCTGAGCTGCGGGTCGGCCAGCGCGGCATTGACGTCGGCATTGATCTTCTGCACCACCGCCTCCGGCGTGCCGGTGGCCACGAAGAGGCCGTTCCAGGCCATCGACTCCACGCCCTTGACGCCGCCATCGGCCAGCGTGGGCAGGCCCTTCAGGCTGTCGGGCACCTGGGCGGCGCTGACGGCCAGCAGCCGCACCTTGCCCGCCTTCACGTGGTTGAGCAGCGCCGGCGCTGTGGTGAAGGTGGCGTCCGTGTCGCCCTGGGCCACGGCCAGCGCGGCCGGAGGCGAGCCGTTGTAGGGCACGTGGGTGCCGGTCAGGCCCGTCTGCGACAGCAGCAGCTCCATCGTCAGGTGGCTGGAGCTGCCGATGCCCAGCGACGAGTAGTTCATCTTGCCGTTCTGCTGCTTGACCCAGGCCACGAACTCCTGCGTCGTTTTCACCGGCAGGTTGACATTGACCGCCAGCACGTTGGGCTGCGAGGTGGTCATCACCACCGGCACCAGGTCCCGGGCCGGGTCGTACGGCATCTTGCGGTACATGAAGGGCGCGAAGGCGATGGGCCCGTTGAAGCCCAGCGCGAGGGTGTGGCCCTCGTCCCGCGCCTTGGCCGCCACGTCCACGCCCAGCATGCCGCCCGCGCCGGGCTTGTTGTCCACCACCACGGGCTGGCCCCAGCGGTCTTTCAGGCGCTCGCCCAGCAGGCGGGCGATGATGTCCAGCGAGCTGCCGGCTGGCGCCGGCACCACGATGTGCACCGGCCGCGTGGGCCAGGTGGGCTGCGCCTGGGCGGGCAGGGCGCCGGCCACCAGGGCGGCGGTGGCAAGCAGGGCGGGCAGAACGGTACGGCGTTGCATGCGGAATGGAGGAAATGAAGAGCGGGCCTCGAAGGGCCCGCATCCTAGCCGCGCCGCCCCTGCGGCGATGCAGGGGTTGTCGTGGGTGTCAGGGGTACAGGCCGCGCTCTTCGCGTGCGGTCAGGATGCGCTCGCAGGCCACCGCGAAGGTGGCGGTGCGCAGCGTGATCTTGTGCTTGTCGGCCGTGTCCCAGATCTTGCACAGCGCGTCCACCATGATCTTGTCCAGGCGCACGTTGATCTCGTCCTCGCTCCAGAAGAAGCTGGAGAAGTCCTGCACCCACTCGAAGTAGCTGACGGTCACGCCGCCGGCATTGCAGATCACGTCGGGCACCACCAGCACGCCGCGGTCGGCCAGGATGTCGTCGGCCTGCGGCACCGTGGGGCCGTTGGCGCCTTCCAGCACCAGCTTGGCGGTGATGCGCTGGGCGCGCTCGGCGGTGATCACGCCTTCGAGCGCGGCGGGCACCAGGATGTCGCAGCGCACGTCCCAGAACTCCTCGGCGTTCATCCGGTCGGCACCGGCAAAGCCGGCGACGCCGCCGGTGTCCTTCACCGCAGCGGTCAGCGCGGCCACGTCCAGGCCGTTGTCGTTGTAGATGGTGCCGCTGTGGTCCTGCACCGCCACGATCTTGGCGCCGGCCTGCGCGAACAGCTCCGCCGCCGAAGAACCCACGTTGCCGAAGCCCTGCACCGCCACGCGGGCGCCTTCCAGGTTCAGGCCCAGGCGGCGCGCCGCCTCACGGCCGGTGACGAACACGCCGCGGCCGGTGCTCTTGACGCGGCCCAGCGAGCCACCCAGGTGAATGGGCTTGCCGGTGACGACGCCGGTGGCCGTGCCGCCGACGTTCATCGAGTACGTGTCCATCATCCAGGCCATGATCTGGCCATTGGTATTGACGTCCGGCGCCGGGATGTCCTGTTGCGGGCCGATGATGATGCCGATCTCGCTGGTGTAGCGGCGGGTCACGCGCTCGATTTCCTTGCGCGAGTACTGCTTGGGGTCGATGCGGATGCCGCCCTTGGCGCCGCCGTAAGGCAGGTTCACCGCGGCCGTCTTGACCGTCATCCAGGCCGACAGCGCCATCACTTCTTCCAGCGTCACGTCGGGGTGGTAGCGCACGCCGCCCTTGCCCGGGCCGCGCGACAGGTTGTGCTGCACGCGGTAGCCCTCGAAGTGGGCCACGGTGCCGTTGTCCAGCTCGATGGGGATGTCGACGATCAGCGTGCGCTTGGGCCGCTTGAGCGTTTCCAGCCACTTGGCCAGGTGGCCCAGGTACGGTGCGACGCGGTCGACCTGCGACAGGTAGGTGCCCCAGGGGCTGTTCGCCGTGGGGTTGACGAAGGACAAGGCTGCTTGTGACATGGCTTCTCCGGTGGCGCTTTTCGTGGCCACGATGTTGTCGTGGCGCCAATGTAGTCAGGCGCTGGTTGCACGGCGAGTGTGTATGTATGCGTTTTGCGCATGACCTGGGGCGCGTGGCGTGCGACCTAAACTGCGGCCATGAGCGAATCCAGCCCTTCGTCCCTCGGCACCGTCGCCTTCGTCGGCGGCGGCAACATGGCCAGCGCCATCATCGGCGGCCTGGTGCGCGCCGGCCGCGCGCCCGCGTCCATCCTGGTGGTGGACCCGGGCGATGCACAGCGCGCCAGGCTGGAGGCCGAGCTGGGCGTGCGCACGCTGCCGGCGCCGGGCCCGGCGCTGGCCGAGGCGCAAATGGTGGTGTGGGCCGTCAAGCCGCAGCTGTTCCAGGAAGCCGCACGCCCCTGCGCCGGCCATGTGTCCGGCGCGCTGCAGCTGTCCGTGATGGCCGGCATCCGCAGCGACGACATCGCCCAGGCCACCGGCAGCCAGGCCGTGGTGCGCGCCATGCCCAACACCCCGGCACTGATCGGCCAGGGCATGAGCGGGCTCTATGCCCGCCCCGGCGTCACTGCCGAGCAGCGCGCCGCGGTGGAAGCGGTGCTGGCGCCCACCGGCCGCCTGCTGTGGGTGCAGCAGGAGGTGTCGCTGGACGCGGTCACGGCCTTGTCCGGCTCCGGCCCGGCCTACGTGTTCTATGTGCTGGAAGCCATGATGGCCGCGGCCGAGGCCATGGGCCTGAGCGCCGAAGAAGGCAAGCAGCTGGCGCTGGGCACCTTCGCCGGCGCCACCGCGCTGGCCCAGCAAAGCGACGAGCCCCCGTCGGTGCTGCGTGAGCGCGTCACCTCCAAGGGCGGCACCACCTACGCCGCGCTCACCTCGCTGGAAGCCGACGGCGTGAAGGCCGCCTTCGTGAAGGCCTTGCAGGCGGCCCAGCGCCGCGCGGCCGAACTGGGCGACGAGTTCGGCGCCAGCCGACCCTAGAATTTCAGGCCACGGCTGGGCTCGGCGGTTGAGGGCGTTCGTGCAGCCCCTCTCTCACCGCGAGGCCCGCCATGAGCCGTCTTCTCATCCTCAGCGTCAGCGCCGGCAACGGCCACGTGCGCGCCGCCCAGGCGCTGGAAGCCGCCGCCCGCCAACGCCTGCCTGAGGCGGAGGTCGCCCACCTCGACGCGATGCAGTTCGTCGCCAGCGGCTTTCGCAAGCTCTATACCGACGGCTATCTGCGGCTGGTCAAGCACCACCCGGGGATGTGGTCGTACCTGCACCAGAAGTCGGACGCCACACCCCACGCCGCCGCCTCGCAGCGCCTGCGCCGCGCCATGGAGCGGCTGAGCAGCGGCACCCTGCTCAAGCAGGTGCGCCAGCGCCAGCCGGCGGCGGTGCTGTGCACCCACTTCCTGCCGGCCGAGCTGCTGCTGCGTGAACGGCAGCGGGGCCGGCTGGACTGCCCGGTGTGGCTGCAGGTCACCGACTTCGACCTGCACAACATGTGGGTGGTGCCGGAGATGGCCGGCTACTTCGCCGCCACCGACGAGGTGGCCCACCGCATGTGTGCACGCGGCCTGGCGGCCGGGCGCATCCACGTCACCGGCATCCCGGTGATGCCGGCTTTCCAGCCCGCTGCCGACCCGGCCTGCGAGCGCGCTGCCGAACTGACCCGCCTGGGCCTGGACCCGGCGCGGCGCTGCGTGCTGGTGGTTTCGGGCGGTTCGGGCGTGGGCGACCTGCCCCAGGTGGTCGGCCAGATGCTGGCCGGCGCGGGCGACTTCCAGCTGATTGCCGTGGCCGGCCGCAACGAGGCCGCCCGCCAGGCGCTGGAGGCGCTGGCGCCTGCGCACCCCGGGCGGCTGCATGTGCTGGGCTTCACCGACGCCATGCACCGCCTGATGGCGGCGGCCGATCTGGTGGTCACCAAGCCGGGCGGGCTGACCGTTTCCGAATGCCTGGCGCTGGGCAAGCCCATGCTGCTGGTGTCGCCCATCCCGGGCCAGGAGGAGCACAACGCCGGCTACCTGATGGAGCAGGGCGCCGCCTGGCTGGCCTACGACGGCATCGGCCTGCTCTACAAGCTGCAGCGCCTGATGACCGAGCCCCGCCGGCTGGCCGACATGGCCGCCGCCAGCAGCGCGCTGGGCCGCCCCGCGGCCGCCCAGGCGGTGCTCGACCAGGTGCTGGGCGCCGCCCGCTCATGAAGCCGGTCGGCACCGCCTGGCGACCCCTCGCCGTCTACGTCGCCTGGGTGTGGCTGATGGCGGTGTTCTTCGCCCAGGTGGAAATCCAGATCGAGGGCGCCGCGGGGTGGGCAGCCAGCCTGCCCACCTGGCGCATCAGTGGCCATTGGGCCCTCGACCTGTTCTGGGGTGGCCGCCCGATGACGGGTTACCACGCCTGGGTGTTCCCGTTCATGGCGTTGGTGTTCTTTTTTCCGCTCGCCTTCAGTGGCCGCTGGCAGTGGCGGGGCGCCGCCCAGGCCCTGGCCGGGCTGATGCTGTTCTGGGTGGTCGAAGACTTCGCCTGGTTCATCCTGAACCCGGCGTTCGGCTGGTCGCGCTTCAGCCCGGCGCACATTCCCTGGCATCTGCGCTGGTGGTGGGGCCTGCCCGTGGATTACTGGATCGGCCTGCTCGGCAGCGCCGGTCTGCTGGGCTGGCTGGTGTGGCGCTCAACCACCGATGCGCCGGCAACGCCACGAAGCGGGAGCGCGCCATGATCCATCCCCACGCCTGGCATCGCCGCCGGACGCTGGTCGTGCTGGCCAGCGTCTGGACGGGTACGGGCATCGCGGCGGCCAGGCCCTCGGCGCCGGCCTCCGCTTCCGCCCCTGACCCGGGCGCGCGCCCGGCCAACTGGGCCACGCCGCTGCCGGAACTGGGTGTGCCCAACCTGCACCTCATCGCGCCCGGTTTGTACCGCAGTGCGCAGCCGCGCGCCCAGGACGTCGCCGCGCTGCAGCGCCTGGGCATTCGCACGGTGGTGAGCCTGCGCTCCTTCAACAGCGACGAGGCGGTGTTCAAGGGCTCGGGCATCAGTCTGGTGCGGGTGCCGATCAACACCTGGCACATCGGCGACGAGCAGGTCGTCAAGGCGCTGCGGGCCTTGCGTGCGGCTCGCGCGTCAGGGCCGGTGCTGCTGCACTGCCAGCATGGCGCCGACCGCACCGGCGTCATCAGCGCCGTGCTCCGGATGACCGAACAAGGCTGGTCGCGGCAGCAGGCGATGGACGAGATGTTCCACGGAGGCTACGGCTACCACACGCTGTGGCGCAACATCCCGGCCTACCTGCAGCGTGTGGATGCCCAGGCCCTGCAGGCCCGTGTGGCGGCGGCAGAGCCGGGCCGCTGAGTACGTTGGACAGCGCAGGCCACAGGCGCCTCAGCGCAGCGCCAGATCGAGCGCGGTGCCCGCGAACACCGCGAAGCCCACCCAGTGGTTCAGGCGGAAGGCCTTGAAGCAGCCGTCGCGGGTGCGGCCCCGGATCAGGCCGTAGTGCCAGGCGACCTGCGCCGCGGCCACTGCCACGCCGGCCAGGAACCAGCCGCCCAGGCCCAGCAGGCGGCCGATGGCGGCCCAGGAAGCCAGGTGGATCAGGTAGAAGGCCATCACACCGGCCACGTCGAAGCTGCCGAGCGTGAGCGCCGAGGTGCGGATGCCGATGCGGATGTCGTCGTCGCGGTCCACCATCGCGTATTCGGTGTCGTAGGCCAGCACCCAGAACAGGTTGCTCGCCAGCAGCCACCAGGCATGCGGCGGCACCGCGTCGGCCACCGCGCGCCAGCGCCAGTCGGCGCCGCCCAGCACCGCGCTGAAGGCCATCGGAATGCCGAAGCTGAAGGCCACGCCCAGCACCGCCTGCGGCATCGAGACGAAGCGCTTGGCGTAGGGGTAGGCGATGGCGATGGCCAGCGCCGCGAACGACAACAAGATGGTGGGCGCATTGGTGGTGAGCACCAGGCCGAAGGCCACCAGCGCCAGCCCCGCGCCCAGCAGCAGCGCTTCTTTCACCGACACCGCGCCGCTGGTCACCGGCCGCCGGGCGGTGCGCTTGACGTGCTTGTCGAACTCACGGTCGGCCACGTCGTTGACGCAGCAGCCGGCGCTGCGCATCAGCACCGTGCCGGCGGTGAACACGAACAGCAGGTGCCAGCCCGGAAATCCATCGGCCGCCATCCACAGCGCCGACAGCGTGGGCCACAGCAGCAGCAGCCAGCCGGCCGGCCGGTCGAAGCGGATCAGGTCGAGATAGAGCCGCAGCTTGGAGGGTGCGCCCGGGCTGGGGAGTGAGGAGGCTTTCACGGCGCGATTATCGGCCGCTGCCGCCCGCGCAGCGGCCGCGGCACAGGCATGAAAAAGCCACCGGCCGTCAGGCGGGTGGCTTCGTTCAGAGATCAGAACCGGGGCCCTTGCGGCCCCATCCGCCTCAGGCGCGGCGGCGGCGAGCCAGGAAGCCCACCAGAGCCAGGCCGCCGGCCATCAGCGCGTAGGTGCCGGGTTCCGGCACGGCGGAGACGTTGACACTGGCGGTGATGGAACCGATGTTGTCGGCGCTGCCCGCGTCCCAGTAGTACAGCTTCAGCAGGCCGGCGCTGGCGGCCTGGCCGGTGTAGCTGGTGCCCACCAGGAAGAAGTCGCCGCCACCGATCTGGCCGACCAGCGCGCCGTAGGGCGCAGCTAGGCTGCCCTGGGTGAGGTTGCCGAACGACATGCCGATCTGGGTGCCCACGGGCTGGCCGCTGCCGTCGTTCAAGGTGGCGTAGCGGTCGCCCACCAGGCCGTCGGCGTTGGACCAGCGCAGTTCGTCACCGGCCGCCCACAGCTGGCTGGGATTCACGCTCACGCTGAAAGACTGGCCGGCCAGCAGCGACACGGTGGCCGCGCCGGTGGCGTTGTCGCAGGCGCAGTTGTCCTTGGCGCTGACGGTGAAGTCGGCGGCGCCGGCGGCAGAGGCCGCGACGAGCGCTGCCGCTGCAACGATGGATCGGAGATTGCAAGCACTCATCTGAAAGCTCCCTGTAAATTTGTGCTCGATTGCTAGGGGTTTCAGGTGAGTGCCCACACCCCCTGTTGGCGGGGTGCTTGTAACGCGTCGGCGGCGGATCGCGTCATCCGGGGGTCATGCCGGCCCGTCCTGGCGCAGAACTGACTCAATCCCCCATGCGCTGCTGGAAGACCAGCCCGGCGTGCTCGCGCAGCGCGTGGAACTTGATCTTGGGCCAGTTCTCCTGGCAGGCGCGCAGCTCGCCGGCGTATTCCAGCAGCAGCGTGGGCGCGTCCACCGCGTCCAGCGCCAGGCGGTGGCTGTTGCCGTCGATGAAGCGCTTGAGCTCCTTCTCGCCGCCGTCGGCCTCGTCGCAGGTTACCCAGCGGGCCACGTTGAAGCGCGCCGGCATGATGCGGGCCTTGACGCCGTACTCATGCTCCAACCGGTGGGCCACCACCTCGAACTGCAGCTGGCCGACGGCGCCCAGCAGCAGCATGGAGCCGAGCATCGGCCGGAACACCTGGATGGCGCCTTCTTCGCCCAGCTGCGTCAGGCCGGCGCGCAGCTGCTTGGTCTTCAGCGGGTCGGCCACTTCCACCGAGCGGAACAGCTCGGGCGCGAAGAAGGGCAGGCCGGTGAACTGCAGCGCCTCGCCTTCGGTCAGCGTGTCGCCCAGTTGCAGCACGCCGTGGTTGGGGATGCCGATGATGTCGCCGGCAAAGGCCTCGTCCAGCAGCTCGCGCTTCTGGCTCATGAAGGTGACGACCGTGTTGGGCCGCAGCTCCTTGCCCGAGCGCACCACCTTCATGCGCATGCCGCGCTGGAACTTGCCCGAGGCCACGCGCAGGAAGGCGATGCGGTCGCGGTGCGCCGGGTCCATGTTGGCCTGGATCTTGAACACCACGCCGCTGAACTTGGCCTCAGCAGGCTCCACCGTGCGCTGGATGGCCGGGCGCGGGCCGGGTGCGGGCGCCAGGTCGACCAGCGCGTCCAGCACTTCCTGCACGCCGAAGTTGTTGACGGCCGAGCCGAAGAACATCGGCGTCTGCTGGCCGCCCAGGAAGGCCTCGTGCTCGAACTCGGGCGCCGCCTCGCGCACCAGCTCGATCTCGCCGGCGGCCTGTTCGTAAGGTGCGCCGAAGCGGTCGGCCAGCGCGGGGTTGCTCAGGCCTTCGACGATTTCTTCGGTACCGGCCACCCGGTCTTCACCGGGGGTGAACACGCGCATCTGGTCCTTGCGCAGGTCCAGCACGCCGCCGAAGAACTTGCCCATGCCCACCGGCCAGGTGAAGGGCACCACCGTCATGCCCAGCTCGCGCTCGATCTCATCCATCAGCGCCAGCGGCTCCTGCACCTCACGGTCCATCTTGTTGACGAAGGTGAGGATGGGCGTGTTGCGCGCGCGGCAGACCTGCAGCAGGCGGCGGGTCTGCGGCTCGACTCCGTTGGCCGCGTCGATGACCATCAACGCCGCGTCCACCGCGGTGAGCACGCGGTAGGTGTCTTCGGAGAAGTCCTGGTGGCCCGGGGTGTCCAGCAGGTTGATCACGCAGTCGCGGTACTCCATCTGCATGACCGACGAGGCCACCGAGATGCCGCGCTGCTTTTCGATCTCCATCCAGTCCGAGGTGGCGTGGCGGCTGGCCTTGCGCGCCTTCACCGAGCCGGCGATCTGGATCGCGCCGGAGAACAGCAGCAGCTTTTCCGTCAGCGTGGTCTTGCCGGCGTCGGGGTGGCTGATGATGGCGAAGGTGCGACGGCGGCGCACCTGGGGCGTGAGGTCGGACATGGCAGCGCGGTGCGCCCCGGCTGGCGGGGTGCACCGACGATTGGTTGGGGCAAGCCCGCGATTATCGCGGGTGCCGGCTGCCCGGACTCAATCCTGGAGAATGGACCGCAGCATCCATGCGGCCTGCTCGTGCACCGTCAGGCGCTGGGTCAGCAGGTCGGCGGTGGGTTCGTCGCCGGCTTTGTCGGCCAGCGGGAAGATGCTGCGGGCGGTGCGGGCCACGGCCTCATGGCCTTCCACCAGGATGCGCACCATCTCCATCGCCGAAGGCGGCGTGGTGGGGGCGTCCTTCAGCGAGGTGAGTTCACCGTATTGCGCATAGGAGCCGGGGGCCGGATGGCCCAGCGAGCGGATGCGCTCGGCCACAGGGTCCACGGCGTTCCACAGCTCGGTGTACTGGGTCATGAACATCGCATGCAGCGAGTTGAACATCGGCCCGGTGACGTTCCAGTGGAAGTTGTGGGTGGTCAGGTACAGCGTGTAGGTGTCGGCCAGCAGCTTGGACAGGCCACCGGCGATGGCGGCGCGGTCTTCGGGGCTGATGCCGATCTGGATGACCGGCGCGGCGGTGCTGGCTGACGACTTGTCCTTGCCCTTGTTCTTGCTCATGGCGACTCCTGAGGTTGTTACGGACGACTGTAGCGCAGCGACCCCGCCCCTTCGTGTCAATGCCAGAGGGCGCCGGCCAGCCAGTGGCAGGCGGCGGCCAGGCCAACGACGTTGACGGCGAGGCCGAGGGACAGACGAAGCTTGCGCATGGCGGACTCCTGGAAGAAAAAGCACTTGCCAGGAAGATACCGGCGTAAGTGCTGGACGACCAATCGCTGCTTGCGATGCCATCGATAGAGACTATCGATGGCGGTTCCAGCCTCAAGCCGTCAGCCGCTCCACGCCATCGAGCTGGCAGGCATACACCGCATTGCGCAGCGCCGCGATGGCTTCGTAGCGGGTGAAGGTGCGGCGCCAGGCCAGCACCACCCGGCGCGTGGGCACCGGCGGCTCGAAGGGCACGTAGGTCACCAGCCCGCCGGTGGTATCGCGCGGCACCGAGAGTTGCGGCACCACCGTCACACCCATGCCCGAAGCCACCATGTGCTTGATGGTTTCCAGCGAGCTGCCCTCGAAGCTCTTGCGGATGCCTTCGGCGTCGCTGGAAAAGCGCGCGTACTCGGGGCACACCTCCAGCACATGGTCGCGGAAGCAGTGGCCGGTGCCCAGCAGCAGCATGGTCTCGCGCTTCAGCTCGTCGGCGCCCACGCTGGACCGCTTGGCCAGCGGGTGGCTTTTGGGCACGGCGATGATGAAGGGCTCGTCGTACAGCGGCGCGATGGCCAGGCCGGTGTCGGGGAAGGGCTCGGCCATGATGGCGCAGTCCAGCTCGCCGGTGCGCAGCATGTCCACCAGCTTGGCGGTGAAGTTCTCCTGCAGGATCAGCGGCATCTGCGGCGTCATCTCGATGGCATGGCGCACCAGCTCGGGCAGCAGGTAGGGGCCGATCGTGTAGATGATGCCCAGCTTGAGCGGGCCGTTCAGCGGGTCCTTGCCCCGCTTGGCGATGTCCTTGATGGCGGCGGCCTGCTCGATCACCGACTGCGCCTGACGCACGATGGCCTCGCCCAGCGGGGTGACGCTCACTTCGTTGGTGCCGCGCTCGAAGAGCTTGACGTCCAGCTCCTCCTCCAGCTTCTTGATGGCCACCGACAGCGTGGGCTGCGACACGAAGCAGGCTTCGGCCGCGCGCCCGAAATGCTTCTCGCGGGCGACGGCGACGATGTAGCGCAGTTCGGTCAGGGTCATGCCCGCATTGTCGGCAAATGCAAGCCCACCTGTCACCGGGCCCGGGATCAGGCCTTCAGGTACTCGGCGCGGGTGGCCAGCCAGCGTTCCAGGTGGGCTCGGGCGGCGGCAGGGTGGCGGCTGAACAGCACCGCGGCGGCTTCGCGCGCCTGCTCCAGCAGCGGCGCGTCCTGCGCCAGGTCGGCAAAGCGCAGCAGCGCGTCGCCGCTCTGGCGGGCGCCCATGAATTCGCCGGGGCCGCGGATCTCCAGGTCCAGCCGCGCGATCTCGAAACCGTCGTTGGTGCCGGCCATGGCCTTGAGCCGCGCCTTTCCCGACGGCGACAGCGGCCCGGTGTACAGCAGCACGCAGATGCTGGCCACCGCGCCGCGGCCCACCCGGCCGCGCAGCTGGTGCAGCTGCGACAGGCCGAAGCGCTCGGCATGCTCGATCACCATCAGGCTGGCATTGGGCACGTCCACGCCCACCTCGATGACGGTGGTGGCCACCAGCACCTGCATGCGGCCGGCGCTGAACTCGGCCATCACCGCCGCCTTGTCGGCCGCCGGCATGCGGCCGTGCAGCAGGCCCACGCTGCGGCCGGGCAGGGCGGCGCACAGCTCGGCATGGGTTTCGGTGGCGTTGCGCAGGTCCAGCGCCTCTGACTCCTCGATCAGCGGGCACACCCAGTACACCTGGCGGCCGGCCTCCACCTCGTCGGCGATGCGGGCGATGACCTCGTCGCGCCGGCCGTCGGCGAACACCTTGGTCAGCACCGGCGTGCGGCCGGGCGGCAGCTCGTCGATGGTGCTCACCGCCAGATCGGCGAAGTAGGTCATCGCCAGCGTGCGCGGGATGGGCGTGGCGCTCATCATCAGCAGGTGCGGCTCCAGCGTGCTGGCTTCCAGCTTGGAGCGCAGCGCCAGCCGCTGCGCCACGCCGAAGCGGTGCTGCTCGTCGACGATGGCCAGGCCCAGGCGATGGAAGTTCACGTCCTGCTGGATGACGGCATGGGTGCCCACCACCAGCCCGGCTTCGCCGGAGGCCACCATGTCCACCATCTGCTGCCGCGCCTTGCCCTTGCGGCTGCCGCTCAGCCAGGCCACACGGATACCCAACGGTTCCAGCCACTGCACCAGCTTGCGGAAGTGCTGCTCGGCCAGCAGCTCGGTGGGCGCCATCAGCGCGCACTGCCAGCCGGCGCCGATGGCCACTGCCGCCGCCAGCGCGGCCACGACGGTCTTGCCCGAACCCACGTCGCCCTGCAGCAGCCGGTGCATGGGCTGCGGCCGGGCCAGGTCGGCGGCGATCTCTTCGCACACCCGGTGCTGCGCACCGGTGAGGCTGAAGGGCAGCGCCGCCAGCAGCTGCTCGGGCAGGCCGCCGGGCTCGGCCTTCAAGGCGGGCGCCTGCAGCCGGGCGCGCTCGCGTTTGGCTTCGAGCTGGCTCAGCTGCTGGGCCAGCAGCTCCTCGAACTTCAGCCGTTCCCACGCGGGATGGCTGCGGTCTTCCAGGGCGGCGATGGGCGTCTGCGGCGTCGGGTGGTGCAACAGCTGCAGCGCCTGCTTGAGCGTGGGCAGGCCGGGCGGCAGCACCTCGGGGGGCAGCACCTCGCCCAGCGCGGCGCGCTGCAGGCCGCCGGCCACCGCCTTGCGCAGGTAGGCCTGCGGCAGCTGCGCGCTGGCCGGGTACACCGGCGTCATCGCCTGCGCCAGCGGGGTGTCCTCGGTCACGGCCTTCACCGCGGGGTGCACCATCTCCTTGCCGAAGAAGCCCACCCGCAGCTCGCCGCGCACCCGCACCCGCTGGCCCACCGGCATGGCCTTCTGCTGCGAGGGGTAGAAGTGCAGGAAGCGCAGCGTCAGCTCGCCGCTGTCGTCGGCGATGCGCACCACCAGCTGGCGGCGCGGGCGGGTTTCCACGCGGTGGTCCAGCACCACGCCTTCCACCTGCACGGTGCCGCCCTCGCGGGCCTGGCCGATGGGGATGTTGCGGGTTTCGTCCTCGTAGCGCAGCGGCAGGTGCAGCGCCAGGTCGATGTCGCGCTTCAGGCCCAGCTTGTGCAGGGCCCGCTGCGGCGCCGACAGCGCCGGGGCCGCGCGTGGGGCTGTCTCTTTCGTCGCACGTTCGGCGGCTGGGGGCATGGAACAATTGTGCCGCCACGCACTCTCTACAGGCCGGTGAAGCCTGCAGCCCATGCCCTTCCAGAACCGTCGTTTCACTCTCAGCGATTTCGACTTCGAGCTGCCGCCCGAACTCATCGCGCAACATCCCGCCGCCGAGCGCAGCGCCTCGCGCCTGCTCGACGGCACCGGGCTCGTGCCCATCGACCGCCAATTCCGTGAGCTGCCGCGCCTGCTGCGCGCCGGCGATCTGCTGGTCTTCAACGACACCGCCGTCATCAAGGCTCGGCTGCTGGGCGTCAAGGACACCGGCGGCGCGGTGGAGGCGCTGGTCGAGCGCGTGCTGCCCGGCAACGAAGTGCTGGCCCACCTGCGGGCCAGCAAGTCGCCCAAGGCCGGCGCCCAGCTGCGCTTCGCCGACGCCTTCGACGCCCAGGTGCTGGGCCGCGGCGGGCCCGACAACTCGCTGTTCCACCTGCGCCTGCCCGAAGACCCGTTCGCGCTGCTGGCGCAGCATGGCCACGTGCCGCTGCCCCCGTACATCAGCCACGCCGACGACGCGGCCGACGAGGAGCGCTACCAGACCGTGTTCGCCAGCCGCCCCGGGGCGGTGGCGGCGCCCACCGCTTCGCTGCACTTCGACCAGGCCGTGCTGGACGCGCTGGCCGCGGTGGGCGTGAAGACCGCCCGCGTCACGCTGCATGTGGGTGCTGGCACCTTCCAGCCGGTGCGCACCGACGACCTGTCGGAGCACAAGATGCACAGCGAGTGGTTCGAGGTGAGCGAAGCCACCGTGCAGGCCATCGCGCAGACCCAGGCCGCCGGTGGCCGTGTCATCGGCGCCGGCACCACCACGCTGCGCGCGCTGGAGTCGGCCGCGCTGGGCGGCACGCTGCAGGCCGGCGCGCGCGAGACCTCGCTCTTCATCACGCCCGGCTTCCGCTTCAACGTGGTGGACGTGCTTCTGACCAACTTCCACCTGCCCAAGAGCACGCTGCTGATGCTGGTCAGCGCCTTCGCCGGCCACGAGCACGTGCGCGCCCTCTACCGCCACGCCATCGAGGCGCGCTACCGCTTCTTCAGCTACGGCGACGCGATGCTGCTGCAACGCAGCGCCTGAAAGTTTGCATGCTTGAGTTTGATTTGCTGGCCACCGAAGGCCATGCACGCCGTGGGCGCCTGCGCCTGAACCATGGCGTGGTCGAAACCCCGATCTTCATGCCCGTGGGCACCTACGGCACCGTCAAGGGCGTGAGTGCGCGTTCGCTGCACGAGATGGGCGCCCAGATCATCCTGGGCAACACCTTCCACCTGTGGATGCGCCCCGGCCTGGACGTGATGCAGCAGTTCGGCGGGCTGCACCGCTTCGAGGGCTGGCACAAGCCCATCCTGACCGACAGCGGCGGCTTCCAGGTGTGGAGCCTGGGCGAGATGCGCAAGATCAGCGAGGAGGGCGTCAAGTTCGCCTCGCCGGTCAACGGCGACCGGCTGTTCCTCACGCCCGAGGTGAGCATGCAGATCCAGACGGTGCTCGATTCCGACATCGTCATGCAGTTCGACGAGTGCACGCCTTACGAAACCAAGGGCCACATCACCACCGAGGCCGAGGCGCGCAAGTCGATGGAGCTCAGCCTGCGCTGGGCGCGCCGCTGCCAGGCCGAGTTCGCGCGGCTGGAAAACCGCAACGCCCTCTTCGGCATCGTGCAGGGCGGCATGTTCGAGAACCTGCGCGAAGCCTCGCTGGAAGCGCTGGTGGAGATGAACTTCCCCGGCTACGCGGTGGGGGGCGTCAGCGTCGGCGAGCCCAAGGACGAGATGCTGCGCATCATGGCGCACACGCCGCACCGGCTGCCGGCGCACAAGCCACGCTACCTGATGGGCGTGGGCACGCCCGAAGACCTGGTGGAAGGCGTGGCCCAGGGCGTGGACATGTTCGACTGCGTGATGCCCACCCGCAACGCGCGCAACGGCCACCTGTTCACCCGCTTCGGCGACCTGCGCCTGCGCAACGCCCGCTACAAGACCGACGAGCGGCCGATCGATCCCACCTGCCGCTGCATGGCCTGCGCCGGTGAGCCGGGCACCGGCGTGGGCGCGGTGAGCCGCGCCTACCTGCACCACCTCGACCGCTGCGGCGAGATGCTGGGCCCGATGCTGACCACCATCCACAACCTGCACTACTACCTGAACCTGATGCAGGAAGTGCGCGACGCGCTGGACGCCGGCCGCTTCGAGGCCTTCCGCGCCCAGTTCAAGGCCGACCGGGCGGTCGGTTTACAAACTTAGCGCCGACCGCCTACCAAAACTGCCACTGCCCGGTGGCCACCACCCAGATGCCGAGCACGCCGTTGGTGACGGCATGGGCGATCACCGGCACCCACAGCTTGCCGGTGCGCACGTACAGCAGCGCATAGGCCAGGCCGGCCACGATGGCGGCCAGCCACAAGGTGTGCGCCAGCATGAACACGAAGGTGGACAGCACGATGGCCTTGATGCCCACGTGGGCCGGGTCCACCGCCTCGAACTGCGGGCGCGCCAGCCAGCGCATCAGGTAGCTGCGCCAGAACAGCTCCTCCATCACCGGCACCAGCAGCGCCGCGCCCACCCAGCGCATCACGATCAGCGGCCAGTCCAGGCCGCCGGCAGCGGTCAGCGGCACGAAGGTGGCGCTGGGCTGGCCCAGCTGCATCCACGGTGCATCCAGCTGTATCCAGAGCAGGAAGACGGCCAGGCCGGTGCCCACGGCCAGCAGCCACTGCCGGGCGTCGGGCAGCGTCTGGCGCGCCAGCTCGCCGTACTCGCTGCGGAAGTACCACAGCAGGCCGCCGACGGCGACGACCGTGACGCCATACACCCAGCGCGGGTCGAAGGAGGCGTCCGCGGGCAGCGCGCCCCGCAGGGCCAGCAGCGCCATGAACAGCGCAAAAGGGGCGATCCGCGCGATCGCGGCACGGCTGAAAGTCATGATCCTGTCTAAAGGGGCTCGTATCGTCCGAGTATCCCGGGCGGGTGTGACAGGCCGCGCCGCGCGAATCGGTGGGGTCGCGCATGGAACCTGGCCGGGGAGTGCCAATTCTTGCTGCTGATTTGCAACCGAACGTGTCTGAGATTTCAGCGCGGGGGCGGTTGTTACAAGGGCAGAATGCGCAGGCAAAGCGCACCACAACGCAGCGCGGAGACCACATTCGTGGAATCTTTCGCACAAGCAGACGACGATTTCTGATCCGCGTTCCTCAACTCTTGCTACAGCTTTGTGGCTGGGCACCGGTCAGAATTCGCACAAGAGACCAACAGGGGTGGGGGGTGTGAACTTGAGACCCGGCATGACAGAGGCGTCGAACACGATCATCGGCGCGACATTCCAGCCGCATCGGATGGCCGCGACCGACGTGGAGCCGGATGCGGCCCGACCCCGGTTGTTCAAGATCCGGGGCGCCAACTCGCATGGGCAGCGCAGTTCGGCCAACATCCTGATCAAGCGGCGTTACGCCTGGCGCGGCTATCACAACGCCGGCCTGCCCGAGGGCCAGACGCCCAACCGCATCACCCTCACCGCCACCGACCACGACGCGATCATCGGCACCATCACCGTGGGGCTGGACGGGCCGGAAGGCCTGCACGCCGAGGACACCTTCGGCCCGGAAGTGGCCCAGCTGCGCGCCGACGGCCACCGCATCTGCGAGTTCACCAAGCTGGCGATGGACCCGGTGTCTGGCGCCAAGCAGGTGCTGGCCTCGCTGTTCCACGTGGCCTACATCGTGGCCTACCGGTTCAAGGGCTTCGACACGCTGCTGATCGAGGTGAACCCCCGCCACGTCAATTACTACGTGCGCATGCTGGGTTGCAAGGTGCTGGGGCCGGAGCGGCTCAACCGCCGTGTCAACGCGCCTGCGGTGCTGCTGCACCTGGACTTCGGCTACACGCTGCAGCAGATCGCCCGGTTCGGCGGCCAGCCGGAACTGGCGGCCACCGAGCGCTCGCTCTATCCGTTCTCGTTCTCGCTGACGGAAGAGGCCGGCATCATCAGCCGGCTGCAGAAGTCCAACTGGTCGACCGACCGGCCGATCCGGTCCTAGATCTCGAAGCTGGAACCGGCGCTGGACTGCAGCGCCTGTTCCACCACCGCGCGGCCCAGCGGCGGCGCGAAGGTCTCGATGAAGGCATAGGCGTAGTCGCGCAGGAAGCTGCCGCGGCGCACCGCCAGCCGGGTCATGTTGGCGGCAAACAGGTGCCGCGCATCCAGCGCCGTCAGGTGGCGGTCGCGTTCTTCGTCGTAGGCGATGGCCGCCACGATGCCCACGCCCAGCCCCAGTTCCACATAGGTCTTGATGACGTCGGCGTCCATCGCCGTCAGCACCACCTGCGGCTGCAGGCCATGGCGCTCGAACGCCTCGTCGATGTGGCCGCGGCCGGTGTAGCCGGCTTCATAGGTCACCAGCGGGTAGGCCGCCACGCTTTGCAGCGTCAGCGTTTCCAGCTCGGTCAGCGGATGGCCGGGCGGCGTGATGACCACGTGCGTCCAGCGGTAGCAGGGCAGGGCCACCAGTTCGTCGTATTTGGTCAGCGCCTCGGTGGCCACGCCGATGTCGGCGCTGCCGTCGAGCAGCATCTGCGCCACCTGCTGCGGCGAGCCCTGGTGCATGTGCAGCGTGACGTCGGGGTGCGAGGCGCGGAAGTCGCGCACCGCGGTGGGCAGTGCGTAGCGCGCCTGCGAGTGGGTGGCCGCGATGGTGAGCGTGCCGCGGCCGGCGCGGGCGAAGTCGTCGCCGGCGCGGCGCAGGTTGTCGGCCTCCATCAGCATGCGCTCGACGATGGGCAGCACGGTGGCACCGGGTGCGGTGAGGCCCGTCAGTCGCTTGCCGGCACGGACGAAGAGCTCGATGCCAAGCTCCTCCTCCAGCTCGCGGATCTGCCGGCTCACCCCGGGTTGAGAGGTGTGGAGGGCTTCGGCCACCGAGGTCAGGTTGAAGCCCTGACGCACGGTTTCCCGAACGGATCGCAACTGCTGGAAGTTCAAGGGCGGATGCTCGCTGATGAGAGCGCCGCATTTTGAAAGGCGTTTTTATGCTGAAGAACTACTTATTGCGCTTGAGCATATTTGTTCGTCGCATAAAGAAGGTCACATAGCTGCGGAAATCACGCCACCCCCGAGACAGACCTCGCCGTCGTACAGCACGGCGGATTGGCCCGGCGTCACCGCCCATTGCGGCTCGTCGAAGCGCAGGCCGAAGCTGCCGTCCTCGCGCGGCTCGAAGCGGCAGGCCGCATCGCTTTGCCGGTAGCGGGTCTTGGCGGCGCAGTCGGCCAGTGCGGGTGGCGTGCCGGCGATCCAGCTGGTGTCGGCCGCGCTGAGCGCGGGCGATTGCAGCCAGGGGTGGTCGTGGCCCTGCACCACCACCAGCACGTTGCGCTTCAAGTCCTTGCGTGCCACGTACCAGGGCGCATGCTCGCCCTGCGGACCCTGCGCCGACTTGACGCCGCCGATGCCCAGGCCCTGGCGCTGGCCCAGGGTGTAGAAGCTCAGGCCCACGTGCTGGCCCACCACGCGGCCGTTCTCGTCCTCGATGCGGCCGGGCGCGTGCTGCAGGTAGCGGTTCAGGAACTCCCGGAACGGCCGCTCGCCGATGAAGCAGATGCCGGTCGAGTCCTTCTTCTTGGCATTGGGCAGGCCGATCTGCTCGGCGATGCGGCGCACCTCGGTCTTGTGCAGCTCGCCCACCGGAAACAGCGTGCGGCTGAGCTGCGCCTGCGTCAGCCGGTGCAGGAAGTAGCTCTGGTCCTTGCCGGGGTCCAGGCCCTTGAGCAGCTCGAAGCGGCCGTCCACCTCGCGCACGCGGGCGTAGTGGCCGGTGGCGATCTTTTCGGCGCCCAGGCGCATCGCGTGGTCGAGGAAGGCCTTGAACTTGATCTCGGCGTTGCACAGCACGTCGGGATTGGGCGTGCGGCCGGCGCCGTACTCGCGCAGGAACTCGGCGAACACGCGGTCCTTGTACTCGGCAGCGAAGTTGACGTGCTCCATCTCGATGCCGATGACGTCGGCGACCGAGGCGGCGTCCAGGAAGTCCTGGCGCGTGCTGCAGTACTCGCTGTCGTCGTCGTCTTCCCAGTTCTTCATGAAGATGCCGACGACCTCGTAGCCCTGCTGCTTGAGCAGCCAGGCCGTCACCGCCGAGTCGACGCCGCCCGACAGGCCCACCACCACACGCTGCTTGTTCCTCGTTTCCATGCGCGGATTGTCCCGCGCAGCCGATCTCAGCGTTTGACCTCGGGGATGAAGACCGTGGGATCCACGGTGAGCACGTCCAGCGGGTAGCGCTTGCCGGCCAGGTGGTCGTCCAGGCAGCGCAGCAGCAGCGGGCTGCGGTGCGGCACCGCGCTGCGGCGGATTTCGTCGGGCGTCATCCACACCGTGCGCAGGATGCCGTCGTCCAGCACCCAGCCGGGCGCGGGCTCGCTGGCCTTGCCGGCGAAGGCCATGCGCAGGTAGGTCACGTCCTCGCCGGTGGCGGGGCGGTGGAAGCGCGAGAGGTAAAACCCCAGCAGGTACTGCGGCTCGAAGCTGCAGCCGGTTTCCTCCAGCGCCTCGCGGATGGCGCCCTGCACCGGCGATTCGCCGGGCTCCAGGTGGCCGGCGGGGTGGTTCAGGCGCACGCCTTCGGTGGTTTCCTCTTCGATCATCAGGTAGCGGCCTTCGTGCTCGATGACGGCGGCCACGGTCACGCTGATCGGGGGACGGCGGGAACTCATGACCGGATGGTAGCCGCGTGAACCATGACACGGACGGCAGGGGAACTTGTGTAAGCTGCCCCGCAACATGCCGCGGCAGAACGGCGGCCAGCAATTCATCACTGTTGGAGGAGAAGTACCCATGCTCATCGGCGTTCCGCTCGAGACGGCCGCGGGGGAAACCCGCGTGGCCGTCACCCCCGAGACGGCCAAGAAGCTCCAGGCCCAGGGCCACCGCGTGCTGGTGCAGGCCGGTGCCGGCGTGGCCGCCAGCGCCACCGACGAGGCCTACCAGGCCGCCGGGGCCGAAACCACCGACGCAGCCGGCGCCTTCGGCGCCGAACTGGTGCTGAAGGTGCGCTCACCCTCGGCCGACGAGCTGGGGCTGATGAAGCCCGGCACCGCGCTGGTGGGCATGCTCAACCCCTTCGACCGTGAGGGGCTGGGCCGCCTGGCCGCCGCGGGCCTGACCAGCTTTGCGCTGGAAGCCGCGCCCCGCACCACGCGGGCGCAGAGCATGGACGTGCTGTCCAGCCAGGCCAACATCGCCGGCTACAAGGCCGTGATGATCGCGGCCGACAAGTACCAGCGCCTCTTTCCGATGCTGATGACCGCGGCCGGCACCATCAAGGCCGCGCGCGTCGTCATCCTGGGCGTGGGCGTGGCGGGCCTGCAGGCCATCGCCACCGCCAAGCGTCTGGGCGCCGTCATCGAGGCCAGCGACGTGCGGCCGTCGGTCAAGGAGCAGGTGGAGTCGCTGGGCGCCAAGTTCATCGACGTGCCGTATGAAACCGCCGAGGAGAAGGAAGCGGCCGAAGGCGTGGGCGGCTATGCCCGCCCGATGCCGCCCAGCTGGCTGGAGCGCCAGAAGGTGGAGGTGGCCAAGCGCGTGGCGCAGGCCGACGTGGTGATCACCACCGCGCTGATCCCCGGCCGGCCGGCGCCGGTGCTGGTGACCGAGGAGATGGTGCGCAGCATGAAGCCGGGCTCGGTCGTCGTCGACCTGGCCGCGCCCGCGGGCGGCAACTGCCCGCTCACCGAAGCCGGCCGCACCGTGGTCAAGCACGGCGTCACCCTGGTGGGCGAGACCAACCTGCCGGCCCTGGTGGCCGCCGATGCCAGCAGCCTGTACGCCCGCAACGTGCTCGACTTCCTGAAGCTGGTGCTGCCCAAGGACGGCGGCTTCCAGGTGCCGATGGACGACGACATCGTGGCCGCCTGCCTGATGACCCAGGCCGGCGAGATCAAGCGCGCCTGACCCCGGAGACCCTCATGGACATCGTTTCGCACACCGTCACCAACCTCATCATCTTCGTGCTGGCCATCTACGTGGGCTACCACGTGGTGTGGACCGTCACGCCCGCGCTGCACACGCCGCTGATGGCCGTGACCAACGCCATCAGCGCCATCGTCATCGTGGGTGCCATGCTGGCGGCCGCGCTCACCGAAGGCGCCTCGGCCAAGATCTTCGGCGTGCTGGCCGTGGCCCTGGCCGCGGTCAACGTCTTCGGCGGCTTCCTCGTCACCCGGCGCATGCTGGAGATGTTCAAGAAGAAGGACCGCCCGGCCGCCAAGAAGGAGGGTGCATGAGCCTCGACCTCGTCACCCTGCTCTACCTGGTGGCCAGCGTCTGCTTCATCCAGGCGCTCAAGGGCTTGAGCCACCCCACCACCTCCATCCGCGGCAACCTGTTCGGCATGGCCGGCATGACCATCGCGGTGCTCACCACCGCGGCGCTCATCGTCAAGCTGGCCCAGGGCAGCGCCGGTGGCCTGGCCTGGGTGCTGCTGGGCCTGCTCGTCGGCGGCAGCGCCGGCGCCGTGATGGCCAAGCGCGTGGAGATGACCAAGATGCCCGAGCTGGTGGCCTTCATGCACAGCATGATCGGCCTGGCCGCGGTGTTCATCGCTGCCGCCGCGGTCATCGAGCCGCATGCCTTCGGCATCGCGCTCAAGGGCGACCCCATCCCCGGCGGCAACCGCATCGAGCTGGCGCTGGGCGCCTTCATCGGCGCCGTCACCTTCAGCGGCTCGGTCATCGCCTTCGGCAAGCTCAGCGGCAAGTACAAGTTCCGCCTGTTCCAGGGCGCGCCGGTGCAGTTCACCGGCCAGCACATCCTCAACCTGGTGCTGGGCCTGGCGGCGGCCTTCTTCGTCTTCGGCTTCTGGCACTCGCAGAGCAGCCTGGACATCACCGCCGTCATCGTGCTGGGCTTCGTGCTGGGCGTGCTGCTCATCATCCCCATCGGCGGGGCCGACATGCCGGTGGTGGTGAGCATGCTGAACAGCTACTCGGGCTGGGCGGCGGCGGGCATCGGCTTCAGCCTCAACAACAGCATGCTGATCATCGCCGGCTCGCTGGTGGGCAGCTCGGGCGCCATCCTGAGCTACATCATGTGCAAGGCGATGAACCGCTCGTTCTTCAACGTCATCCTGGGCGGCTTCGGCGGTGATGCCAGCGCCGCCACGGCGGGCGCGCAGCAGCAGCGCAGCGTCAAGAGCGGCAGCGCCGACGATGCGGCCTTCATCATGGGCAATGCCGAGACGGTGGTCATCGTGCCCGGCTACGGCCTGGCGGTGGCGCGGGCGCAGCATGCGGTCAAGGAGCTGGCGGCCAAGCTCACCGCCAAGGGCGTGACGGTGAAGTACGCCATCCACCCGGTGGCCGGCCGCATGCCGGGCCACATGAACGTGCTGCTGGCCGAGGCCGAGGTGCCCTACGACCAGGTCTTCGAGATGGAAGACATCAACGGCGAGTTTGGCCAGGCCGACGTGGCCATCATCCTGGGCGCCAACGACGTGGTGAACCCGGCCGCGCTGCAAAAGGGCAGCCCCATCTACGGCATGCCCATCCTGGAGGCCTACAAGGCCAAGACCGTGATCGTCAACAAGCGCTCGATGGCCGCGGGCTACGCCGGTCTGGACAACGAGCTGTTCTACATGGACAAGACGATGATGGTCTTCGGCGACGCCAAGAAGGTGGTGGAGGAGATGGTCAAGGCCGTGGAGTGACGGGCTGCACACCGCGTGCCAAACCGCTATCGAATCCCCTGATGCTGCACCGCGGAAGGCTCCGTCAGAATCGCCCCTTCGTTTCTGGAGCCCCCCGCGATGGAGAAAACCTGGCTGAAGCAATACCCCGCCGGCGTTCCCCCCGAGATCAAGTTCGACTTGTATGCCTCGTTGGTGGCGCTGCTCGAGGAGAGCTTCCGCAAGTACCGTGACCTGCCGGCCTATGTGTTCATGGGCCGCAGCTACCGCTTCGGCCAGGTGGACGATGCATCGCGGGCTTTCGCCGCCTACCTGCAGTCGCTGGGGCTGGAGCGTGGCGACCGCGTGGCGGTGATGATGCCCAACGTGCCGCAGTACCCGGTGGCGGTGGCCGCCATCCTGCGTGCGGGCTTCGTGGTGGTGAACGTCAACCCGCTGTACACCCCGCGCGAGCTGGAGCACCAGCTCAAGGACGCCGGCGCCAAGGCGCTGGTGATCCTGGAGAACTTCGCCCACGTGTACCAGCAGGTGGCCCATGCGGTGCCGGTGCAGCACGTGGTGCTGGCGGCCATGGGCGACATGCTGGGCTTGGTCAAGGGCACGCTGGTGAACTACGTGGTGCGCCAGGTCAAGAAGATGGTGCCGGCCTTCGAGCTGCCCACTGCGGTGCGCTTCGGCGAGGCGCTGAACATCGGCCGCCGCAAGCCCTACACCGCGCCAACCCTGGGCCCCGACGACATCGCGGTGCTGCAGTACACCGGTGGCACCACCGGCGTCAGCAAGGGCGCGGTGCTGCTGCATCGCAACCTGGTGGCCAACGTGCTGCAGTGCGAAGCCTGGTACCAGCCGGCGCTCAAGAAGATTCCGCCCGGCGAGCAGATCGTCACCGTGTGCGCGCTGCCGCTGTATCACATCTTCGGCTTCAACACGAACATGATGCTGGCGATGCGCATGGGCGGCTGCAACCTGCTGATCCCCAATCCGCGCGACCTGCCGGCGGTGTTGAAGGAGCTGAGCAAGCACCGCTTCCACAGCTTCCCGGCGGTCAACACGCTGTTCCATGCGCTGGCCAACCACGCCGACTTCCACACCGTGGACTGGAGCCACCTGAAGATCTCGGTGGGCGGTGGCATGGCGGTGCAGAGCGCCACCGCCAAGCTGTGGCTCGAGAAGACGGGCTGCCCCATCGTCGAGGGTTACGGCCTGTCCGAAACCTCGCCGGTGGCGTCGTGCAACACGGTGGACAACCACCAGTTCACCGGCACCATCGGCCTGCCGCTGCCCAACACCGAGTTCATGCTGCTGGACGACGAGGGCCGCCCGGTGCCGCCGGGGGCGGCGGGCGAGATCGCGATCCGCGGCCCGCAGGTGATGGCCGGCTACTGGCAACGGCCCGATGAAACCGCCAAGGTGATGACGGCCGACGGCTTCTTCCGCACCGGCGACGTGGGCGTGCTGGAAGAGCGCGGCCTCTTCAAGATCGTCGACCGCAAGAAGGACATGATCCTGGTCAGCGGCTTCAACGTGTACCCCAACGAGGTGGAAGACGTGCTCACGCAGATGGACGGCGTGCTCGAGTGCGCCGCCGTGGGCGTGCCCGACGAGAAGGCGGGCGAGGCGGTGAAGGTGGTCATCGTCAAGAAGAACCCGGCGCTGACCGAGCAAGACGTGCGCGCCTACTGCGAGGCCAACCTCACGGGCTACAAGCGGCCGCGGGTGGTCGAGTTCCGCACCGAGCTGCCCAAGACGCCGGTGGGCAAGGTGCTGCGCCGCGAACTGCGCGACAAGCCCCCCGCCCCCACCACCACGACGGCGCATTGAGCGGCCGGCCCGTGGGCCCCATCGCCATCGTCAGCGCGCTGCACGACGAGTTGCGCGCCATCGACGCCGGGCTGCAGGG
Organism: Aquincola tertiaricarbonis; assembly: GCF_023573145.1. Lineage (GTDB taxonomy): Bacteria > Pseudomonadota > Gammaproteobacteria > Burkholderiales > Burkholderiaceae_C > Aquincola > Aquincola tertiaricarbonis_B. The sequence goes on along the minus strand of NZ_CP097636.1, from coordinate 3,717,529 downwards.
GCGCAGCCTGCAGCGCCGCGCCGGCCGTGACTTCCACGTCGGCCGGCTGCAGGGGCATGACGTGCTGCTGGTGCTCAGCGGCATCGGCAAGGTGGCCGCGGCCACCACCGCCACGCTGGCGCTGGAAGTGTTCGGTGCCCGCGCGCTGCTGTTCACCGGCGTGGCCGGTGGCCTGGCGGCCGATGCGCAGGTGGGCGACGTAGTGGTGGCGCGCGAGCTGCTGCAGCACGACATGGATGCCTCGCCGCTGTTCCCGCGCTACGAGGTGCCGCTCACCGGCCGCAGCCGCTTTGCCGCCGACCCGCTGCTGGCCGATGCCCTGGTGGCCGCGGCCGGCGAGGTGCTGTCGCAGCCGCATCCGGCGCTGCAGCGCTTTGGCATCGGCCGCGTGCGCTGCCACCAGGGCCTGGTGATCAGCGGTGACCGCTTCGTCAGCACCGCAGCCGAGAGCGCCGCGTTGCGCGCGGCCCTGCCCGAGGCGCTGGCGGTGGAGATGGAAGGCGCCGCCGTGGCCCAGGTGTGCCACGACAGCGGTCGGCCCTTCGGCGTGCTGCGCACCTTGTCCGACCGCGCCGACGATGCGGCGCATGTGGACTTTCCGCGCTTCACCGCCGAGGTGGCGGCCGAGTTCTCGCGCGACATCGTCTGCGCCGCGCTGCGGCAGTTGTAGCCGCCGGCCGAGGCACACTCGCGGGCCTATGCCGCGAATCCACGTCGATGTACCCCTGGCCGCCGGCCAGCCGCTTGATCTGCCGCCCGGTGCGGCCCGCCACGTGCAGGTGCTGCGCCTGCAGCCGGGTGCGCTCATCACCCTGTTCAACGGCCAGGGCGGCGAGTGGACGGCCGCCGTCACGCAGATCGGCCGCAGCAGCGTGCAGGTGGAGGTGCAGAGCCACGAGGCGGTGGAGCGCGAGATCGGCCCGCAGGTAAGCATCGCACTGGCCATGCCGGCCAACGACCGCATGGACACGCTGGTGGAAAAGGCGGTGGAGCTGGGCGTGGCCGCCATCCAGCCGCTGATGAGCGAGCGATCGGTGCTGCGCCTGTCGGGCGAGCGGGCGCAGCGCAAGCAGGCGCATTGGCAGGGCATTGCGGTGGCGGCCTGCGAGCAATCGGGCCGCAACCGCGTGCCGCGGGTGGCGCCGGTGATGACGTTCTCGGCCTGGCTGGCCGAGCAGGCCGCCCAGCCCGACACGGCAGACACGACCCGCTGGCTGCTGGGCTTTGGCGAAGCGGCGCTGCCCTTGCCGCAGCGCCTGCAGCCGCGGGCGCCGGCGCGGCTGAAGCTGCTCAGCGGCCCTGAAGGCGGGCTCTCCCCGGCCGAGGTGGAAGCGGCGCAACGCGCGGGCTTCCTGCCCACCTCGCTGGGGCCGGCGGTGCTGCGCGCCGACACCGCGCCGCTGGCGGCGCTGGCCGCGGTGGCGCTGGCGGGCGGAATGGCCGCGGGTGTGGCGCCCGCCCCCGCAGGCTGAAGCCGCTTCGTGCGCTAATGCGCAGGCCGCGTCCGCCCGCCGGTCGGCCGCGGCCAGGCTTCCCACAATCCGGCGCTTTCCATCCACCTCAGGAGATCGACATGGGACTGCTGGACATGGCCATCGGCATGATGAACAACCAGGCACAAGGTGAACGCGGCGGCGCGCTGGGCGATGCCCTGGGCGGCCTGCTGGGCGGTGCGCTCGGCGGCGGCCAAGGCGGTGGCGGCCAGGCCGACCTGCTGCGCATCGTGGCGCTGGTGCTGTCGCAGCTCGGCCAGCAGGGCGGCGCCGGCGGCGGTCAGATGGGCGGCCTGGGTGCGCTGGTGGAGCAGTTCACCCGCAGCGGCCTGGGCGACGTGGTGTCGTCCTGGGTGGGCACCGGCGCCAACCAGCCGGTGTCGCCGGCGCAGCTGGGCCAGGTGTTCGGTGACGACCTGCTGGGCCGGCTGACGCAGCAGACCGGCCTGTCGCAAGGCGACCTGCTCAGCCAGCTGTCGCAGGTGCTGCCGCAGGCCGTGGACCACATGACGCCGCAAGGCCAGCTGCCGGCGGACGGGGGGCTGGGCGAGATCGGCTCGATCCTGGAACGCTTCGCCCGTTGAACCCGGTGGCCGACGCGGCACCGTCGGCCCGGCGCAGCGTCTGGGAAGGCAGCTCGCCGAACATCTGCTTGTAGTCGTGCGAGAAGTGGCCCATGTGGAAGAAGCCCCACTGGGCTGCCACGTCCTGCACCGTGGCCGCACCGCCTTCGCGCAGCTTGCGCCGGCAGGCATTCATGCGCACCGCCTTCAGGAAGTCAGCCGGTGAATCGCCCACCACGCTGTGGAAGTGGTTCTGCAGCGTGCGGCGAGTGACGTGCAGCTCGGCGCACAGGTCGTCCACCGACATCGTGTGGTTCAGCGGCTGGCTCACCAGCGCGCGGGCCGACAGCACCGTGGCCAGCCGGCGCCGGTTGGCGGCCGGATCGGCCTGGGCGGCGGCTGCGGGCGGCGCGGCGTGCCCGGCGCTGCACAGCAGCGTGAGCAGCCGGTCCAGCAGCGCCTGCCAGGCCTGCAGCGCCCCATCATGGGCACCGCCACCCGCGGCGCCCAGCGCCAGCATCTCCTCGATGGTGTGACACACCGCGGCATGCACCGCGGGCGGTACCGGCAATGCCTGCAGCGTGGCACCCGGCGCGCCGGCATCGCGCAGCTGCAACGCGTCCAGCCGCTCGGCCAGCCAGGCGGCGTCCACCACCACGCCGTAGATGCCGAAGTCCTCGGGCGTGCGCAGCGTGAAAGAGGCATTGCCCGCCGCGCGTAGCACCGGCCGCAGCGCATCGCCGGGCTGCAGGCGGCCGCAAAAGTGCACCGGCGTGGTGTGCCGCCCGTCGGGGATGCCGAACCACACCGAACCCTGCCAGGGCAGGCACAGCTGGCTGGTCTGCTGGTGCGTGTGTTCATGGAACACCTGCAGCCGCGGCCCGTCGGCCCACAGCTCACGCACGCGGCCGGCAAAGCGGCCGGGCGACAGCTGGTCGTACTCCTGTGACCAGCGAGAGAGCTGGCCGGCGTGCACGTCCACGTCGTCGCTGGCCAGCGCCTGGTAGCGCAGGCCGGCCGGGCCGGGTGGGGCACGGTGGGCGGGGCGCGCTTCGGGCATGGGCACGGCGACGTTCTCCTGGACAGTGCGGCGGGTGGACCCACCGGCAATTGCAAGAGCGGTGCCACGCCGCCACGGCTACGACGGATTTCCGTTTTTGGATAGGCCGGGCGCGGGTGCCTTGCTTCAATCCGCCGCATTGTTGGGATTCCACAAGGACTTGCACATGGCTGCTTCCCCCACCGGCACCGGCGCCCAGCCGGGCCTCAAGAAGGTGCTCGGGCCCTTCCAGCTCTGGGGCATCTGCGTCGGGCTGGTGATCTCCGGCGAGTACTTCGGCTGGAGCTACGGCTGGAACACCGCCGGCACCCTCGGCTTCCTGGTCGCCACGCTGCTCGTGGCCACCATGTACACCACCTTCATCTTCAGCTTCACCGAGCTGTCCACCGCCATTCCGCATGCGGGCGGGCCGTTCGCCTATGCGCGGCGCGCCTTCGGGCCCACGGGCGGCTTCATCGCCGGCTTCGCCACGCTGGTGGAGTTCGTGTTCGCGCCGCCGGCCATCGCGCTGGCCATCGGCGCCTACCTCAACGTGCAGTTCCCCAGCGTCGATCCCAAGGCCATCGCGGTGGGCGCCTACGTGGTGTTCATCGCGCTCAACTGGGTGGGCGTGGGCATCGCGGCCATGTTCGAGCTCGTGGTCACGCTGCTGGCCATCTTCGAGCTGCTGGTGTTCATGGGTGTGGTCAGCCCCGGCTGGTCGCTGGCCAACTACGTGGCCAACGGCTGGGCCGGCAGCGACGTGTTCAACGGCGCCGCGCTGGCAGGCATCTTCGCGTCCATCCCGTTCGCCATCTGGTTCTTCCTGGCCATCGAAGGCGCGGCCATGGCGGCCGAGGAGGCCCGCGACCCGCAGCGCACCATTCCCAAGGCCTACATCGCCGGCATCCTCACCCTGGTGGTGCTGGCCTTCGGCGTGATGGTGATGGCCGGTGGCGTGGGCGACTGGCGCAAGATCGCCAACATCAACGACCCGCTGCCGCAGGCCATGAAGGTGGTGGTGGGTGAGTCCAGCGGCTGGCTGCACATGATGGTGTGGATCGGCCTCTTCGGCCTGGTCGCGTCCTTCCACGGCATCATCATGGGCTACTCGCGGCAGATCTTCGCGCTGGCCCGTGCCGGCTACCTGCCGCGCTCCTTCGCGGCGCTGTCGCCGCGCTTCCAGACGCCACACCGCGCGCTGCTGGCTGGTGGCGTGGTGGGCGTGGCCGCGATCTTCAGCGACCAGTGGATCCAGTTCGGCGGCCAGTCGCTCACCGCCAACATCGTGACGATGTCGGTGTTCGGCGCCATCGTCATGTACGTCACCTCGATGGCCTCGCTCTTCAAGCTGCGCGCCAGCGAGCCGGGGCTGGCCCGGCCCTACCGTGCGCCGTTCTACCCGCTGTTCCCGGCCATCGCGCTGGTGCTGGGCCTGGTGTGCCTGGGTGCGATGGTGTGGTTCAACCAGCTGCTGACCGCGGTGTTCCTGGGGTTGATGGCCATCGCCTACGCTTACTTCCGCCTCACCTCCCGCTCGCGGGAGGAGGCCCCGCAGGACGAACTGCTGCAGGGCGCCCACTGACCGCAAGGGACACCGCGCGATGAGCTACCGCACCACGCTGGCCGGCCAGGTCCACGGCTTCGACGACCTCAAGCAGGTGATGGCCTGCGCCAGCCCGGCGCGTTCGGGCGACCACCTGGCCGGCGTGGCCGCCGAGACCGCGCAGCAGCGCATGGCCGCGCGCCATGTGCTGGCCGACCTGCCGCTGAAGGTGTTCCTGCAGGAGGCCCTGGTGCCTTACGAGGACGACAACATCACGCGGCTGATCATCGACACCCACGATGCGGCCGCCTTCGCGCCGGTGGCCCACCTCACGGTGGGTGGCTTTCGCGACTGGCTGCTGGGCGAGCAGGCCAGTACCGCGGCGCTGACCGCGCTGGCACCCGGGCTGACGCCCGAGATGGTGGCCGCGGTGAGCAAGCTGATGCGCAACCAGGACCTCATCGCGGTGGCGCGCAAGTGCCGCGTGGTCACGCGCTTCCGCAACACCATCGGCCTGCCCGGCCACCTGGCGGTGCGCCTGCAGCCCAACCACCCCACCGACGACCTGCGCGGCGTGGCCGCCTCCACGCTGGACGGGCTGATGTACGGCGCGGGCGATGCGGTGATCGGCATCAACCCCGCTTCCGACAGCCTGCCGGTGCTGGGCGAGATGCTGCGCATGCTGGACGAGGTGATCCAGCGCTTCGAGATTCCCACCCAGAGCTGCGTGCTCACCCACGTGACCAACACGCTGCGGCTGGCCGAGGACGGCGTGCCGGTGGACCTGGTGTTCCAGTCCATCGGCGGCACCGAAAAAACCAACCTGTCGTTCGGCGTCACGCCGGAGCTGCTGGCCGAGGCCCAGGCCGCCGCGCTGGCGCAGAACCGCGGCACCGTGGGCCGCAACGTCATGTACTTCGAGACTGGGCAGGGCAGTGCGCTGTCGGCCAATGCCCACTTCGGCGTCGACCAGCAGACCTGCGAGGCCCGCGCCTATGCGCTGGCCCGCCGCTACGATCCGCTGCTGATCAACACCGTGGTGGGCTTCATCGGGCCCGAGTACCTGTACGACGGCAAGCAGATCATCCGCGCCGGCCTGGAAGACCACTTCTGCGGCAAGCTGCTGGGCCTGCCCATCGGCTGCGACGTCTGCTACACCAACCATGCCGAGGCCGACCAGGACGACATGGACACGCTGCTGCTGCTGCTGGGCGCGGCCGGGCTCAACTTCCTGATCGGCGTGCCGGGCGCCGACGACGTGATGCTGAACTACCAGAGCACTTCGTTCCACGACGCGCTGTTCCTGCGCGAAACGCTGGGCCTGAAGCGCGCGCCCGAATTCGAGGCCTGGCTGCAGCGCATGCAGATCACCGATGGCGGCGGCCGCGTGCTGCCCCCGTCAGGCCAGCACCGGCTGGTGGCCGGCATGGACGCACTGGCACTGAGCCATGGCTGAGATCGTGCCCGACCCCTGGCAGGCCTGGCGCCGCCACACCGCCGCCCGCATCGCGCTCGGCCGCGTGGGCGTGGCCACACCCACCGACGAGGCGCTGCGCTTCGGCCTGGCGCATGCGATGGCGCGCGACGCCATCCACGCGCCGCTGGACGTGCTGGCGCTGCAGGAGGAACTGCAGGCGGCCGGCTGGCCGGTGCTGCAAGCCCGCAGCCGCGCGAGCGACCGCACCGAATACCTGCGCCGCCCCGACCTGGGCCGGCAACTGCACCCAGACGACGCGCCGCGCCTGCGCGCCCATGCGCAGCAGCAGCGCGAGGCCGGCCGCCCGGCCCCCGACCTGTGCATCGTGGTGGGCGACGGGCTGTCGTCGCTGGCGGTGCAGCGCCACACGCGGGCGCTGTTGTCGGCGCTGCCGCAGCACCTGCCGGCCGGGTTCACGCTGGCGCCCGTCGTCGTGGTGACGCAGGCGCGGGTGGCGGTGGCCGACGAGATCGGCGAGCTGCTGGGCGCGGCGATGTCGGCCATCTTCATCGGCGAGCGGCCGGGCCTGAGCTCGCCCGACAGCCTGGGCATCTATCTCACGCACGGGCCGCGGCGCGGCCGAAACGATGCCGAGCGCAACTGCATCAGCAACGTGCGGCCCGAAGGCCTGCGCCCCGAGGCCGCCGCCTTCAAACTGGCCTGGCTGATGAAGCGCGCGCTGCAGCTGGGCTGCACCGGCGTGAACCTGAAGGACGAAAGCGACCTGGAGGTGCTGGAGGCGGCGCCTCCTTCCCCTGCCTTGAAGTGATCAGTCGGAGGGCTCTTCGCCGCTGCGTGGTGCAGCGGAGCGCGCCGACCCCGCCACCAGATCAAACCGGAACAGCCGGCATTCGATCGGGCCGTTCCACATCGGCACGCGGCGGCTTTCCTTCAGCCGCATCATCGACGGCAGCTTCATGTCGGGGCTCAGCACCCAGGCCGTCCAGCCCGGGAACTGGCGCTTCCAGTGCGCGGCCAGCTTGGCATAGAACTCGGCCGGGCTGCCGCCGCCTTCGAAGGCCTGGCCGCCGCCCTGGCCGGTGCCCTTGGCATCGATGCGCTCGCCATAAGGCGGGTTCATCATCAGCACGCCGCCCTCGGCCGGCGCCGGCCGTTGCAGCGCATCGGCGGTCTTGAAGTCCACCGCATGCAGCACGCCCGCGCGCTCGGCATTGCGGGTGGCGAAGTCGGTCATGCGGAAGGACACGTCGCCCGCGAAGATGGGCACCTGCGGCGCATGCACCGCGGCCTCGGCCTCGCTGAGCATCTGCCGCCAGGCGTTCAGGTGCGGGCGGAAGGGCAGCAGCTTCTCGAACGCGAAGCGGCGCTGCAGCCCCGGCGCGATGCCGCAGGCGATCTGCGCTGCCTCGATGGCGATGGTGCCGGCACCGCAGCAGGGGTCGAAGAGCGGGCCGTCTTCGGCCCGGCCCTGCCAGCCGGCGGCCGCCAGCATCGCGGCGGCCAGGGTTTCCTTCAGCGGCGCTTCGCCCTTGGCCTCACGCCAGCCGCGCTTGAACAAGGCTTCGCCCGACAGGTCCACGTACAGCGTGGCATGGGTGGCGGTGAGGTGCAGCGCCAGCGGCAGGTCGGGCCAGCGGGTGTCCACGCTGGGGCGTTCGCCGGTGGCTTCGCGCAGGTCGTCGCACACCGCGTCCTTGATGCGCAGGTTGGCGAAGTTCAGGCTGCGCAGCGGCGAACGCTGGGCGGTGCTGTCCACCCGCAGCGTCTGCCGCGGCGTGATCCACTCGCCCCAGCGCATGGTGCGCGCCAGCTCGTACAGCTCATGCTCGTCGTGGTAGGGGCCGTGGGCCACCGGCCACAGCACGCGCTGCGCGAGGCGGCAGCCCAGGTTCAGGCGCATCGCGGCGCGCTCGTCGCCCCACACGGTGGCGCCGCCACGGCTGGTGTTGATGCGGGCCTTGTCGCCGAGCAGGCGCCGGCACTCTTCGGCCAGCAGGTCCTCGACGCCTGCGGCGCAAGGCAGGAACAGGGCAATCTGGGGCATCTACATGGCCTTGCGCAGGTTGGCCGGCGCGATCTTCAGGGCTTCACGGTACTTGGCGACGGTGCGGCGCGCCACCTGGATGCCTTGTTCTTCCAGCATCTGGCTGAGCTGGCTGTCCGACAGCGGCTTGGCCGCGTCCTCGGCCGCCACCAGCTGTTTGATGAGCGCGCGCACCGCGGTGCTGGAGGCATTGCCGCCGGCATCGGTGTTGAGCGACGAGCCGAAGAAGTACTTCAGCTCGAAGGTGCCGAACATCGTGGCCATGTACTTGGCGGTGGTCACGCGCGAGATGGTGGACTCGTGCAGGCCCAGCTCGTCGGCGATCTCGCGCAGCACCAGCGGCTTCATCGCGATCTCGCCATGGGTGAAGAAGTTCTTCTGCCGCTCGACGATGGCGCTGGACACCCGCAGGATGGTGTCGAAGCGCTGCTGGATGTTCTTCATGAACCAGCGCGCCTCCTGCAGCCGCGCGCCCAGCGCGCCGTTGCCGTTCTGGCCGCGGTTGCCGCGGATGGCCTGCGCATACAGGTCGTTGATGCGCAGCTTGGGCATCACGTCGGGGTTGAGCACCACCTTCCAGCCGCGGCCGTTGCGCTGCACGATCACGTCCGGAATGATGATGTTGGCCTCGGCCCGTGCGAAGGGCCGGCCGGGCTTGGGCTCGCAGCGGCGGATCAGCTCCTGCGCGGCCTTCAGCAGCTCCTCGTCGGCGCCGGTGGCGGCGATCAGCTTCTTCAGGTCGCGGCGCGCCAGCAGCTCCAGGTGCTGCTTGCACACGATGATGGCCACCGCCTGTGCTTCGCTGCGCGGCAGCGCCTTGAGCTGCAACACCAGGCATTCGGGCAGGTCGCGCGCGCCCACGCCCAGCGGCTCCAGGCTTTGCAGCCACTTGAGCGCGCACTGCAGCCGCTCCAGCAGCTCTTCCTGCTGCTCCAGGTCGGCATCGCCGGCCAGCTGGGCCGCGATCTCGGCCAGCGGGTCGGCCAGGTAGCCGTCTTCGTTCAGCGATTCGATCAGCACATGCAGCGCGGCGGCGTCGGCCGGCTCCAGGCGCATGCCGGCCATCTGCGCGCGCAGGTGCTCCTGCAGCGAGATGCCGCCGCCACCGCGCTCCTGCGGCTCGAAGTCGTCGCTGTCGTTGTTGCTGCTGCTGCTGGCCGAGGGCGTTTCGCGGATGCCGTCGAAGTCGTCGCGCTCGGTGCCGTTTTCCCAGTCGTCGCGCTCGGTGGTGCCGAAGTCGGCGCTGTCCACGCCGGGCGCCTCGGCGCCGTCACCGTCGGCGGCGGCGCCGGTTTCGGTGCTGCTGCTGCCGGCGTAGTCGCCGTCGTCGGCATTGCTGCTGGCGGCCGGCCGCTCGAGCGACTGCTCGAAGGCCGGCACATGCTCTTCCTCGGTCTCCAGGAAGGGGTTCTGCTCGAGCATCTGCTCGACTTCCTGGTGCAGTTCCAGGGTGGACAGCTGCAGCAGCCGGATGGACTGCTGCAGCTGTGGCGTCAGGGCCAGGTGCTGCGAGAGGCGGATTTGCAGCGAGGGTTTCATGACATCAACCGGTTTGAACCATCACATGCGGAAGTGCTCGCCAAGGTAGACCTTGCGCACGTCCGTGTTGTCGACGATCTCGTTGGGCGTGCCTTCGGCCAGCACACGCCCTTCACTGATGATGTAGGCGCGGTCGCAGATGCCCAGCGTCTCGCGCACGTTGTGGTCGGTGATCAGCACGCCGATGCCGCGCGCCTTGAGAAATCCGATGATCCGCTGGATCTCGATCACCGCGATCGGGTCCACGCCGGCGAACGGTTCGTCCAGCAGGATGAAGCGCGGCTGCGTGGCCAGCGCGCGGGCGATCTCCACCCGCCGCCGTTCACCGCCGGACAGCGAAGGCGCCGGGCTGGCGCGCAGCTTCTCGATGCTCAGCTCGGCCAGCAGGCCTTCGAGCAGGCGGTCGATCTCCTGGCCCGGCAGTGCACGGCCATCGGGGCTACGCTGCAGCTCCAGCACGGCGCGGATGTTTTCCTCGACCGTCAGCTTGCGGAAGATGGACGCTTCCTGCGGCAGGTAGGACAAGCCCATGCGCGAACGCTGGTGGATGGGCTTGTGCTGCACCTCGGCGCCGTCGATGCGGATCTCGCCGGCATCCGCCCGCACCAGGCCCACCACCATGTAGAAGGTGGTGGTCTTGCCGGCGCCGTTGGGGCCCAGCAGGCCCACCACCTCGCCCGCGCCCACGGCCAGGTGCACGTCCTTGACCACGGTGCGGGTGCCGTAGCGCTTGGCCAGCCGGCTGGCTTCCAGGCGGCTGCCGCTGCGAGGGGCCAGCGGGGCCGCCGGGGAGGGGGTCGTCACACCCGTCACCGCGAAGCTCCTGAGGCGGGGGCCGGCGCAGCCTCGGCCGCGGCGGAGCCCTCGCGCGGTGTCAGGATCACGCGCACGCGGCCGTTGCCGGGGCCGCTGGCCGCGCCCTCGGCGGGGGCGGGTGCCGTGCTGCCGGCCACGCTGAACACTTCGGTGGTGCTGTCGTAGGTGATGCGCTCGCCGCTGATCTGGTCGGCCGCCACGCTGCCGCGCAGCCGCTGCACCTGGGCCTTGCCGACGAAGCGCACCACGTCGCCGCGGCCTTCGTACTCGATGCGGTCGGCCGTGCCCTGGATGTATTCGTCCAGGCCTTCGCGTTTCTGGCGGAAGCTGGCCTGCTGGCCGCCGCTGCCCACCGCCACCGCGGAGCGGAAGCCGTCGGCGCCTTCACGGATCTCGGCGCGCTCGGCCCGGATGGTGATGGAGCCCTGGGTGATGACGACGTTGCCGTTGAACACCACCACCTGCTTCAGCATGTCCACCGTGCCGGGTTTGTCGGCGTCGATGGTGATGGGCTGGTTGCGGTCGGTCCGCGCGGCCTGTGCCTGCGGTGCGACAGCGGCCAGCAGGCCGCAGGCGACTGCAACCACCGCTGCGCTGTGCAGCCTGTTGACGAGAGGCAGGCATGAATTGTGGGTGGTCATAGAGGCATGAAACTTGCATGGTCATTCTAGCCACAGTTTCATGCCTCGCCCGTGACCGCTGCCGCAATAGATGCGGCCATCACGGCAGCCCGGTGCGAAAAGCGCCCCGTTGCGGGGCGCTTGTTCAGGCTTTTTTCGCCATCTGGATCAGCGCGTCGGTCACGGCCAGCGCACGCTCGGGCGAGCCCGCCAGCGAAGGCGCGGTGAACCAGCGGCCGGCCACGCCGATCGAGGGCACGCCGTCGATCTTGTAGGCCTCGGACAGCGACTTGCCCTGGCGCACCTTGGTGGCCACGCCGAACGACTTGTAGGCCTCGGTGAACTTGGCGCCGTCCACGCCGTTCTGCGTCATGAACTCGACGATGTCGGCTTCCTTGTCCAGGCGCTTGCGCTGCACGTGGATGGCGGCAAACACCTTGCGGTGCATGGCTTCCACCTGGCCCAGGGCTTCCAGCGCGTAGAAGATCTTGGCGTGGGTCTCGTGCATCGCCGAGAAGCTCACCGGCACGCGGCGGAAGGCCACGCTGTCGGCCGGCAGCTTCTTGGCCCAGGCGTCCAGCGAAGGCTCGAAGGCGTTGCAGTGCGGGCAGCCGTACCAGAAGAACTCGACCACATCCACCTTGTTGCCGCCTGCCGTGGGCGCGGGCGACGACAGCTTGACGTAGTCCTTGCCCTCCACCAGCGAGCCGCCCTGGGCGTGGGCGCTGTGCCCGGCAAGGCCCAGGCTCAGCGCCAGGCCGGTGCCCGCGGCGCGGGCGGTGAAGTCACGACGGTTCATTCGGTTCCTCTTGGATCGGTGGGGCGCCGGAGGCGGCGCCTGTAGCGGGTGGACAGGTCCACGGTGCCGAAAGTTTCGCCCGGCGGGCGAATCAGCGTTCGACCCGCACCAGCGCCGCCTCGGTGCCCGTGCCTTGCAGGCGTTGTTGCGCAGCCTCGGCGTCGTCCTTCTGCTCGAAGGGGCCCAGGCGCACGCGGTACACGGTACGGCCGGATTGCTCCCGCTCGGTGACACGGGCCGCCAGGCCCTGCATCGCCAGCTTGGCGCGCTGCTGTTCCGCATCTTCCGGCCGGGCAAAAGCACCCGCCTGCACGAAGTAGGTGAACGCATCGCTGCCGGTTTTGGTGGACCGCGCGGCCGAAGCGGCGCCGCCGCCCTGGCCCGACAGGATGGCGGCCGGGTCGCGGGTGGAGCCGGTTTGCGGGGCCGGAGCGGGTGCCGGCGCGGGGGCAGGCGCCGGGGTGGTGGTGGCGGGCGGCGTCTGCGGCACCGGGGCGGGCACCGCCGGCTGGGCCGGGTAGGCGGGCGCCGGCTGCACCGTGCCCGAGGCGCTGCGCGGCGGCTTGCCGGCCAGCGGCGCGTTCGGGTCCCAGTTCTTGTTCTTCTCGGCTTCGGCCGCGTCCTGGTCGGCCGAACGCTGCGGCACCTTGTTGACGAAGGGCACCGGCACCTTGGTGACGTACAGCGCCACGCCCAGGGCCAGCGCCAGGCCGACCAGCAGACCGACGATGAGGCCCATCACGAAGCCTCCGCGTTGCGACTTCATGCAGGTTCCTTCTGGGCTTCTTCGGCCCGGTTCATGGATTCCGGTGCGCTCACGCCCAGCAGCGACAGCGCATTGCGCAGCACCTGGCGGGTGGCCGCCAGCAGCGCCAGGCGGGCGCGGGCCAGTTCGGCGTCGTCCACCAGGAAGCGCTCGGCCGCGTAGTAGCTGTGGAAGGCGGCGGCCACGTCACGCAGGTAGAAGGCCACGTCGTGCGGCGCCAGGCTGGCGGCCGCGCGGCTGAGCATGGCCGGGTAGTCGGCCAGCTTGAGCATCAGCGCCAGTTCGGTGGGCGCCACCAGGCGCGACAGGTCGGCCTGCGCCAGTTCGGCCACGTTGGCCTTGGCCAGCACCGAGCAGATGCGCGCATGCGCGTACTGCACGTAGAACACCGGGTTCTCGTCGTTCTGCTTGAGCGCCAGATCGATGTCGAAGGTGAATTCGGTGTCGGCCTTGCGGCTGATCAGGAAGAAGCGCACCGCGTCGCGGCTGGTCCAGTCGATCAGGTCGCGCAGCGTCACGTAGCTGCCGGCGCGCTTGCTGATCTTGACCTCGGCGCCGTCGCGCACCACCCGCACCATGGTGTTGAGCACGTAGTCGGGATAGCCCTGCGGAATGCCGACGTTCGCCGCCTGCAGCCCGGCGCGCACACGGGCGATGGTGCCGTGGTGGTCGGTGCCCTGGCAGTTGATCACCTTGTCGAAGCCGCGCTCCCACTTGGCGATGTGGTACGCGACGTCGGGCAGGAAGTAGGTATAGCTGCCGTCGGACTTGCGCATCACGCGGTCCTTGTCGTCACCGTAGTCGGTGCTCTTCAGCCACAGCGCGCCGTCCAGCTCGTAGGTCTTGCCGGCGGCCACCAGGCGGTCCACCGTCTGGTTGACGCGGCCCGAGGTGTACAGGCTGCTTTCCAGGTAGTAGCTGTCGAACTGGACGCCGAAGGCCTGCAGGTCCAGGTCCTGTTCGTGGCGCAGGTAGGCCACCGCGAACTGGCGGATGCCGTCCAGGTCTTCCGGGTCGCCGGAGGCGGTGAACTCGCGGTCGTCGGCCTTGACCGTCTTGCGGGCCAGGAAGTCGGCCGCGATGTCGGCGATGTAGTCGCCGTTGTAGGCCGATTCGGGCCAGCCTTCCTCACCGGGCTTCAGGCCGCGGATGCGCGCCTGGGTGGAGGCGGCCAGCGTGGCGATCTGCACGCCCGCGTCGTTGTAATAGAACTCGCGGGTGACGTCGAAGCCCTGCGTCTGGAACAGGTGGCTCAGGCTGTCGCCCAGCGCGCCCTGGCGGGCATGGCCCACGTGCAGCGGACCGGTGGGGTTGGCCGACACGAACTCCACCATCAGCTTGCGGCCGTTGGCCGGCTGGCGGCCGAAGCGTTCGGCGCCTTCCAGCACCTCGCGCACCACGGCCTGCTTGGCGGCTTCCTTCAGGCGCAGGTTGATGAAGCCCGGGCCGGCGATCTCGAGCGCCGACACCCACTGCTGCACGGCAGGCTGGCGCTGCAGCGCCTCCACCAGCGCCTGCGCCAGCTCGCGCGGGTTCTTCTTCAGGCCACGGGCCAGCTGCATCGCCACGGTGACGGCAAAGTCTCCGTGGGCGGCCTGCTTGGGGGATTCGAACTCGAGGGTGTCGAGCGGGGGAACGTTGGGGCCGGGTTCGGGGGCCAGTTCCGCGACTGCTGCGCGCAAGGCGGCGAGCAAGTCCTGCTTGGCTTGGATCATGGGGCGATTCTAAGGTGGGGGGGTGCGGCCGCGCCGGCTCAAGCGCATCGGCCCGTGGCCGAAGAAGCAGGGTGATGCTTGCCGCCGACCGAACCACCCTGCTGCCTGCGGGCACGCTGCCCCTGCCGGCGCCCTCGCCGGCACCGGCCGCGGACCCGCACCTGCCTGCCACCATCGGCAAGTACCGGGTGAGCCGCCGCCTGGGCGAAGGCGCCACCAGCGAAGTGTTTCTGGCGCGCGACGAGTTCCACCAGCGCGACGTGGCGCTCAAGCGCGTCAGCCTGCCGGCGCACGATGGCGGCGCCGAGCCGCGTTACTTCGAGAAGTTCTTCGCTGCCGAGGCGGCGCTGGTGGGCCGGCTGCAGCACCCCAACGTGGTGCAGATCTACGACGCGGTGGAAGACCCCGTCGCGCCCTATCTGGTGATGGAGTACGTGCCCGGCTACACGCTGCGGCGCTTCTGCCGCGCCGACCAGCTGCTGTCGCTCGAGCAGATCGTGGAGATCGGCTTCAAGTGCGCGATGGCGCTGGGCTATGTGTACCGGCAGGGCCTGATCCACCGCGACGTGAAGCCGGCCAACCTGCTGGCGGTGGTGGACGGCGACCAGGTGGTCGACGTCAAGGTGACCGACTTCGGCAGCGTGCTCAACCTGCGCTCGGACCGCACGCAGATCTTCCGCGTGGGCTCGCTGGCCTACATGTCGCCCGAGCAGCTGGACGGCAGCACGCTGGACTGCCGGGCCGACATCTATTCGCTGGCCGCGGTGCTGTACCACCTGATCGCCGGGCGGCCGCCGTTCGAGGCGGACACGCAGCCAGCGATCATGCACCAGATCTACAACGAGGTGCCGGCGCCGCTGACCGCGCTGCGCGACGGCGTGCCACCGACGCTGGACCACCTGGTGCGCAGCGCGCTGGCCAAGCAGCGCGACGACCGGCCGGCCGACTGGGACGCCTTTGCGCAAGGACTGTCGGCGCTGGTGGCCAACCGCGAGGTGCCGCGCGGCAAGCTGCAGGGCGTGCTGGATTCCGAGCGCTTCACCCTGCTGCGCAGCCTGGAGTTCTTCGCCGGCTTTGGCGATGTGGAGCTGTGGGAAGTGGTGCACCGCGCGCGCTGGCAGCGCTTCAAGTACGGCCACGCCCTGTACAAGCGTGGGCAGGAAGGCAACACCTTCCACATCGTGGCCCAGGGCGCGGTGGACGTGTACCGCGAGGGCAACCGCGTGGCCGAGCTGGGCGCCGGCACCTCGGTGGGCGAGATGGCCTACCTGGCGCCCAACCCCGAGCTGCGCCGCCACAGCGCCGACGTGCTGGTGACCGCGCCCACCACCACTGTCTCGTTCACGCCCGAGACGCTGGAGCAGCTGTCCGTCGGCACCCGGCACCTGTTCGACAAGGCCTTCATCCGCGTGCTGGTGCGCCGGCTGCATGCCGCGCACGAACAGCTGGCCCATCCGCGCCGCATCCTGTAACACTGCGGGGGCCGCGCGGGCCGTCCACCGCGCGGCGGCCTGCGGCGTTGAACGCGGGCCTACAACCCCTTGCGAGGAGAGTCCATGAAATCGCTGTTGTCCGCCGCCGCCCTGTGCCTGACCGCCGCCTTGTGTGCCCAGCCCGCCCTGGCGGCCGACGAGGCCAAGGCGCCCACCGCGCAGCAAAGCAAGATGAAGACGTGCAATGCCGACGCCAAGGACCTCAAGGGCGATGAGCGCAAGGCCTTCATGAAGACCTGCCTGTCGGCCAAGGCCGAGCCCGCCACCCAGCAAGACCGCATGAAGCAGTGCAACGCCGACGCCACCGGCAAGAAGGGCGACGAGCGCAAGGCCTTCATGAAGGAATGCCTGTCGACCAAGAAGTCTGGCTGACTGGAGCCCCCAAGCTCACTGCGTTCGCGCCCCCCCGAGGGGGATCTCAATCCCTTGGGGCGGCCCGGCGGGATTGAGCTTCCAATAACGTGGATCGGCGTAGCGCTGCTTGACGAAGTCGATCCACAGCCGCACGCGCAGCGGCAGGTGCTTGGCATGCGGAAACACCGCGTAGATGCCATTGGGCGGCGCGATGAAGTCGTCCAGCACCGTCTGCAGCTCGCCGCGGGCGATTTCCGCCTCCACCTCCCAGGTGCTGCGCCAGGCGATGCCCAGGCCCGCCAGGCACCAGTCGTGCAGCACCTGGCCGTCGCTGCAGTCCAGCCGGCCGCTGGGCCGCAGGTGGTGGGTGCGGCCTTCCATCGCAAACGCCCAGCCGCGTGACTGGCTGGCGTCGGAGCTGAGCGTCAGGCATTCGTGCCGCGCCAGGTCGGACGGCTGCTTCGGAATGCCGGCCCGCTTCAGGTAGGCCGGCGTGGCCACGCACAGCCGGCGGTTGTCGGCCAGGCGCACGCTCACCAGGCTGCTGTCGGGCAGGTCGCCCACGCGGATGGCGCAGTCGAAGCCCTCGTGCACGATGTCCACCACCCGGTCGGCCAGGTTCAGCGACACATGCACGTCCGGGTGCGCCGCCAGAAACTGCGGCACCAGCGGCGCCACGTGACGGCGGCCGAAGCCCGCGGGCGCGGTGATGCGCAGCAGCCCGCTGGCGCGGGCGCCCCCCGCGCTGACGCCGGATTCCGCATTCGCCAGGTCGGCCAGTAGGCGCTGGCAATCTTCCAGGAAGGCGCTGCCTTCGTGCGTGAGCGTGATGCGCCGCGTGGTGCGCACCAGCAGTTTGACGCCCAGCCGTGCCTCCAGCGCGTCGATGCGCCGGCCCACCACCGCCGGCGCCACGCCTTCCAGCTGGGCGGCGGCGGTCAGGCTGCCCTTGGTGGCCACCGCGACGAAGGATTCGATCTGTTTCAGACGGTCCATCGGCGGAAAATACCCGCAGCCAGCGCATGAATCAAGCCGGTTGTGGCGGCCAATCATCGCTGCCTTGGTTTGAATCGGCCACTGGATTCATGCACTGGGCGTAAAGATGCCGCGCAGCAGCCACACCGAATCGGGGGCCCGGCCTGTCTTAGAGTGCGCAGCATTGCCGCATCTCCGCGAGGACAGCACCGTGACCGAAGCCCGTACCGCCGCCCACCGTCTGCAGGTCTCCACCGACCTGTTCCGCTTCATCGAAGACCAGGTGCTGCCCGGCACCGGCATTGACAGCGCCGCCTTCTGGCAGGGCTTCGACGCCATCGTCCACGACCTGGCGCCCAAGAATGCCGCGCTGCTGGCCGAGCGCGACCGCCTGCAGCTGGAACTGGACAAGTGGCATGCCGCCCACCCCGGCCCCATCGCCGACATGGGCGCCTACCGCAGCTTCCTGGAATCCATCGGCTACCTGCTGCCGCAGCCGGCCGACGTGAAGGCCACCACCGCGAACGTGGACGCCGAGCTGGCCGTGCAGGCCGGCCCGCAGCTGGTGGTGCCCATCCTGAACGCGCGCTATGCGCTGAACGCCGCCAACGCCCGCTGGGGCTCGTTGTACGACGCGCTGTACGGCACCGACGCCATCCCCGAGACCGACGGCGCCGACAAGGGCAAGGGCTACAACCCGGTGCGCGGCGCCAAGGTCATCGCCTTCGCGCGCCAGTTCCTGGACGACGCAGCGCCGCTGGCCAGCGGCTCGCATGCCGATGCCACTGCCTACCGCGTGGAAGGCGGCCAGCTGGTGGTGCAGCTCAAGACCGGCGCCAGCGGCCTGGCCCAGCCCGAGCAGTTCGTCGGCTACCAGGGTGAAGCCGGCGCGCCCAGCTCGGTGCTGCTGGTGCACAACGGCCTGCACATCGACATCCAGATCGACCGCAGCACGGCCATCGGCCAGAGCGACGCCGCCGGCGTCAGCGACCTGGTGCTCGAAGCCGCGCTGTCCACCATCCTCGACCTGGAAGACTCCGTGGCCGTGGTCGACGCCGCCGACAAGGTGGTGGCTTATGGCAACTGGCTGGGCATCCAGCAGGGCACGCTGACCGAAGAGGTGGCCAAGGGCGGCAAGACCTTCACCCGCCGCCTGAACCCGGACCGCGAATACACCGGCGCCCAGGGTGGCACCGTCACGCTGCACGGCCGCTCGCTGATGTTCGTGCGCAACGTGGGCCACCTGATGACCAACCCCGCCATCCTGTGGGACGGCGGCAAGGAGATCCCGGAAGGCATCCTGGATGCGGTGGTCACCACCACCATCGCGCTGCACGACCTCAAGCGCCGCGGCGGCAGCGGCGGCGTGCGCAACTCGCGCACGGGCTCGGTCTACATCGTCAAGCCCAAGATGCACGGCCCGGCCGAAGTGGCCTTCGCGGCCGAGCTGTTCGACCGCGTCGAGCAGCTGCTGGGCCTGCCGGCCAACACCGTCAAGCTGGGCATCATGGACGAGGAGCGCCGCACCAGCATCAACCTCAAGGCCTGCATCGCCGCCGCGTCGGCGCGGGTGGCCTTCATCAACACCGGCTTCCTGGACCGCACCGGCGACGAGATGCACACCTGCATGCGCGGCGGCGCAGTGCTGCGCAAGGGCGACATGAAGAGCAGCGCCTGGATCCAGGCCTATGAGCGCAACAACGTGCTGGTGGGTCTGGGCTGCGGCCTGCGCGGCCGCGCGCAGATCGGCAAGGGCATGTGGGCCATGCCCGACCTGATGGCCGCGATGCTGGAGCAGAAGATCGCCCACCCCAAGGCCGGTGCCAACACCGCCTGGGTGCCTTCGCCCACCGCCGCCACGCTGCACGCGCTGCACTACCACCGCGTCAACGTGGCCGAGGTGCAGAAGACGCTGGAGCAGACCAGCGACAACGCCGAGCGCGACAACCTGCTGAACGGTCTGCTGCAGGTGCCCATCGCCGCGCAGCGCAACTGGTCGGCCGCCGACATCCAGCAGGAGCTGGACAACAACGCGCAGGGCATCCTGGGCTACGTGGTGCGCTGGATCGACCAGGGCGTGGGCTGCTCCAAGGTGCCGGACATCCACGACGTCGGCCTGATGGAAGACCGCGCCACGCTGCGCATCTCCAGCCAGCACATCGCCAACTGGCTGCTGCACGGCGTGGTGACCGAGGCCCAGGTGCACGAGACCTTCGAGCGCATGGCCAAGGTGGTGGACGAGCAGAACGCCGGCGACCCGCTTTACCGCCCGATGGCCGGCCACTTCGACACCTCGTACGCCTACCGTGCGGCGCTGGACCTGGTGCTCAAGGGCCTGGAACAGCCCAGCGGCTACACCGAGCCGCTGCTGCATGCGTGGCGGTTGAAGGTCAAGGCAGCCTGATCAACTCTCGGCTGAACAAGCGGCGCCTGCGGGCGCCGTTTTTCGTCGTGCCTGGTTGAAGGCTGCTGTGGACGTCATGTGGCCTCGTGGGGAACCAGCTTGACCTGCAGATCGCATCCCACTGCAGCCGCGTACCTCTTGAGCGTTGCCAAGGATGGCGCATGCCGACCCGCCGATTCCAGGCGTGAGATGGCGCTCTTGGTCGTGCCCATGCGCTCAGCGACCGCATCCTGGGTCAGACCTGCCTTGGTCCGGGCCTTCAACATTTGGCCTGCCAGCGCGTACTCCAGTTCAAGTGCCTCATACGCTTCGGCAAAGCCCGGGCGCTGCCTGGCTTTGGCCAGGAACGCAGCCTGATCGTGGCGAACGGGCTTGAATTTCAGGTCAGCCATGCTGTACATCCTAAAGGCGCTTGCGAGTGCGGCAGGCCGTGGGCGCGATCCCTACAATCCGCGCCAGTTTTCACGCCGACGCACCGCCATGACAGCCGCCCCTACGTTGCTTCGTTCCTCTTGCGACGTGCTGGTGGTGGGTGCAGGGCCTTCGGGCAGTGCCTGCGCGCAGTGGCTGGCCCGGGAGGGCTTTGACGTGGTGCTGGTGGACCAGCACAACTTTCCGCGCGACAAGGTGTGCGGCGACGGGCTGATTCCCGACGCCCACGCTGCGCTGCAGCGCCTGGGCGTGTATGCCGAGGTGCAGGCCGCCGCCCAGCGGGTGTCGCACGTGGCCTGCATCGGCCCGCGCGGCGGGCGCATCGATGTGCCGGGCTCGCTGTCGGTGATGCCGCGGCGTGAGCTGGACGACATCCTGTGCCGGGCCGCCGTGCGCGCCGGGGCGCGCCTCTTCACGCCCGTGCGCTTCGAGGCGCCGCTGCGCGAAGGCGGCCGGGTGGTGGGCGCGCGCCTGAAGCAGGGCGATGCGGTGGTGGAGCTGCGCGCCACTTGGCTGGTGCTGGCCACCGGCGCGGTGCCCAAGGCCTTGCTGGCTTCGGACGTTTGCGAGCGGCAGCAGCCCAGCGGCGTGGCGCTGCGTGGCTATGTGAAGAACGACGCCATGGTCGGCCGCATCACCGCGATGGAAGTGGTGTGGCACCAGAAGCTGCGGCCGGGTTATGGCTGGATCTTCCCGTGCCGCGATGGCGTGTTCAACATCGGCGTGGGCCTGGCCCACAGCCACAGCAAGATGAAGGACGGCCGCCGCACCATGCAGGACGTGAACCTGCGCGAGGTGTTCGCGGCCTTCACCGAGTGCTACGCGCCCGCCAAGGCGCTGATGGACGGCGGCACGCTGCAGGGCGACCTCAAGGGCGCGCCGCTGCGCTGCTCGCTCGAGGGCGCCAAGTTCTCCGAGCCCGGCCTGCTGGTGACCGGAGAAGCCGCGGGCAGCACCTATGCCTTCACCGGTGAAGGCATCGGCAAGGCGATGGAAACCGGCTTGCTGGCCGCCGAGGCGCTGGTGGCCGGCCGGCGCCGGCAGCTGCCGGACGCGCAGGTGCGGGCCGACTACGAGTCGCGCATCCGGGCCCTGAAGCCCCGCTTCGACCTGTACGAGAAGGCCAACCGGGTGAACGAACATCCCTGGCTGGCCGACCTGCTGATCTGGCGTGCCAAGCGCAGCCCGGCCATCGTGCGACGCATGAGCGGGGTGCTGGACGAGACCAGCAACCCCGGGCACCTCGTCAGCCTGCGAGGGCTGACGAAGTTGTTCCTGCCGATCCGCTGACCTCCGCGTCGCCCTGCTGCGCCTGTTCGGGCGCGGCTTCCACCGCGGGCGGTGCCGGCTCCGCCGGGGCCACGCTCACGGCCACCGGGTCCACCGTCACCGGCGTGGCTTCGGGGGTGGCGTTGGTGGCTTCGCGGGTTGCCGTCACCAGCCGGTGCACGAAGTGCAGCTTGGCGATGGCGGGCCGCGAGAGCACGAACGGATAGTGGTCCTGCTGGCCCATGGCCCGCGACAACTCGTTCATCGCCGCACTCAGTTCCACCCAGATGTTGATGAACTGCAGGAAGCGGTCGGCGTCCGGCGCGTCGGCGATGTCCAGGTCGGCGGTGCTGAAGGGCTCGATCTCCAGCTCGATGTTCTCGCCGTTGATGCCCAGCCCCCGTGCGGTGAGCATGGTGTCCACCATGTGCAGGTAGTGGGCCCAGGTCTCGGCCCAGTCTTCCCACGGGTGCATGCTGGCGTAGGCGCTCACGCAGCGCTGCGGCCAGTCGGGCGCGGGGCCGTTCTGGTAGTGGCGGTTCAGGGCTTCCTGATAGTCGGCCCGCTCGTCACCGAAGCGCAGGCGGAAGGGCTCCAGCCACTCGGTGTCGCGCACCAGGCGGTCCCAGTAGTAGTGGCCCACCTCGTGGCGGAAGTGGCCCAGCATCGTGCGGTAGGGCTCGTGCATCGACTGGCGCACCTGCTCGCGCCGGGCGTCGTCGGCCTCTTCCACGTTGAGCGTGATCAGGCCTTCGTCATGGCCGGTCATCACCGGGGTGGAGCCGGCGTTGGCGCGCAGCAGGTCGAACATCATGCCCTGCGGGTCTTCGCTCACCCGCGACTTCACCGGCAGGCCCAGGCGCAGCAGCTGCGCCACCAGGCGGCGCTTGGCCACCTCGATGCGGCGCCACAGCACCTGGTTCTCCGGGTCCGACAGATCGGGGATGGTGCGGTTCAGCCGGCAGGCGATGCACAGCGTGGCCGGCTCGTCGGCGGACAGCAGCCAGTTGCAGCCGGCCACGGTGTCGAAGTTCGTGCACCGCCGGTAGCGGCTGCCGGCATCGCCAAAGCCTTCGGCGGGTTGCCACAGCGGCAGCAGCGGCGCAGCGCCATCGGCTGGCGGTGGCGCCGCAGTGTCCTCCGCGGGCAACAGCGGCAGCACCAGCGAGCGCACCGGGTCGTAACCCAGGGCTGTGCCGCAGGCCACGCACTGGCTGTTGCGGAAGAACACCGCGCGGCCGCAGCGGCAGCGGTAGCTGCTCGTCACCGCAGCTTCGGGCGGGTTGCTGGCGGCAGGCTCGTGCCGCCAGCCGGTGGACAGGTCGTTCAGGAAGTTGGGCATGGTGTTTTCTCTCCGCGGGCATCATCGTCTGAGCGGTCGGCTGCGCGCTACGGGTGAGGATCCCGTGCCGTCGTCAGGCTATGCTTACAAGGCCATGTGCCAACTGCTGGGCATGAATGCCCATTCCCCGACCGACGTGATGTTCAGCTTCACCGGTCTTGCCACCCGCGCCGACGAACACAAGGACGGCTTCGGCATCGCGTTCTTCGAAGACCGCGGCGTGCGCCTGTTCGTCGATCACCACAGCGCCCGCCAGTCGCCGGTGGCCGAGCTGGTCAAGCACTACTCGATCAAGAGCCGCAACGTCATCGCCCACATCCGCAAGGCCACGCAGGGCCGTGTGGCGCTGGAGAACACCCACCCCTTCATGCGCGAGCTGTGGGGCCGCTACTGGGTGTTTGCGCACAACGGCGACCTGAAGGGCTTCGAGCCGCGGCTGCATGCGGCCTTCAGGCCGGTGGGCGACACCGACAGCGAACGCGCCTTCTGCTGGCTGATGCAGGAGCTGGCCAAGGCCCATGCCAGCGTGCCCACGGTGCAGGAGCTCACCACCACGCTGCGTGAGCTGCTGCCGGTGCTGGCCCGCCACGGCACCTTCAACTGCCTGCTCAGCAACGGGCAGGCGCTGTGGGCGCACTGCAGCACCCACCTGCACTGGCTGCAGCGACGCCCGCCCTTCGGCGCGGCCCATCTGGCCGATGAAGACCTGAGCGTGGACTTTGCGCCCCTCACCGGCCCCGACGACCGGGTGACGCTGATCGCCACCCAGCCGCTGACCCGCGACGAGCCCTGGACGGCCTTCGCGCCCGGCGAGCTGCGGGTGTTCGTGGGCGGCGAACCCTGCGCCATCGGCTGATGTCGCCGGTGGCCCTGGCACCACCGGCCATGGCGGCATCGTCCGCGGCAGCGGCTTCGCTGCGGCGGCTGGTGGGCGTGCTGCTGCTGGGCTACCTGGCCTTCGTCATCTACGGCAGCCTGGTGCCGCTGCGGCTGGTGCCGCTGCCGCTGGACGAAGCGCTGCGCCGCTTTGCCAACACGCCGATGCTGCAACTGGGCATCGCCTCACGCGCCGACCTGGTGGCCAACCTGCTGCTGTTCGTGCCGCTGGCCTTTCTGCTGCGCGAGTGGCTGCTGGGCGCGCGCCGGGGGCCGCTGGCCTGGCTGGGCAGTGGGCTGATCGCGCTGAGCTGCTGCGGGCTGGCGGTGGCCATCGAGTTCACGCAGGTGTTCTTTCCGGCGCGCACCGTCTCGCTCAACGACATCGCGGCCGAATCCGCCGGTGCGGTACTGGGCCTGCTGGCCCACGGGCTGGCGGCGCCGCGGCTGCGCGGCTGGGCGCTGGGCTGGTGGCAGGCCGAAGGGGCGCGGCCGCTGGCCGGGCGCATCCTGCAGGCCTATCTGCTGCTGCTGGTGCTGTTCGCGGTGATGCCACTGGACCTCACCATCAGCCCCGTGGAGCTGTACCACAAGTGGCAGGAAGGCCGCGTCGACCTGATTCCCTTCACCGACCTGGCGCAGGACCCGGTGCAGGCCTTGTACGACATGGCGGTGGACCTGCTGCTGTGGGTGCCGGTGGGACTGCTGTGGCGCATGGCCGGGCAGCCCACCGGGCAGGTGGTGCTGCGCGGTGTGCTGTTGGCGGCGGCGCTGGAAGTGCTGCAGCTCTTCGTCTACTCGCGCGTGACCAGTACCACCGACGTGATCACCGGCGGCCTGGGTTGCGGCCTGGGCGCGCTGCTGGCGGCGGTGCTGCACACCGGGGGTGGACTGCAGCGGGTGGCCTGGCGGCCATGGCTGCTGCTGTGGGCGCTGGCCGCGCTGGCGCTCTTCTGGTACCCGTTCAACTTCGGCTGGGGCAGCAGCAGCCTGGCCGCGCGCTGGAACGATGCGCTGCGGGTGCCCTTCGTCACCTACTACGCCGGCACCGAATTCCATGCGCTGAACGAGCTGCTGCGCAAGTCGCTGGTGTTTCTGCCCGGCGGGCTGCTGTGGGCCGGCTGGGCCGCGCAGCGCAGCGCGGGCGATGCGGCGCAACGCCGCCGCTGGCACCGCCGGGGCGCCGTGCTGGCGCTGCTGCTGGCGCTGGTGGTGGAAGGCGGCCAGCTGGCGCTGCCGGGCAAGGTGGCCGATTTCACCGATGCGCTGCTGGAAGCCGCGGGCGCGTGGGTGGGCCTGTTCATCGGCGGGCGGCTGTGGGCAGCAATGGCCGCGGGGCGTGCCATGGGGGGTGCCAGCGTACGAACCGCCACCGTGACGGAGCGCGCCGCCGCGGACGCGCCCCCGCCGCCGGCCGCGCCGGCCCGCCCGGCCACCGGCCTGTGGCTGGACGCGGCGCTGACCCTGGCGCTGGCCGTGCTGCTGTGGCGCGCCGCGCGGCTGCCGGGCGCGCCCTACAACGTGGTGGAGCTGTTGCCCGGCGGCCTGGTCGGCCTGTGGACGGCGCTGGGTCTCTCGGTGGCGCTGGCGCTGCTGCTGGCGGCACCGCTGTGGCTGTATGAGCGGCTGCTGGCGGCGCGCCGCCGCAGCGCCTGGCTGCTGGCCGCGGTGCTGGCGGCCAGCGTGTTCACCGGCCTGCTGCTCACCACTGTGGTGCCCGACGAAAGCCTGTGGGACGTGGTGGGCTCGCCGGTGCTGGGCTGGCCGGGCGAGCTGGAGGAGTGGGGCCGTTATGCCGCGCTGCATGCCGCCCTCACGCTGGCCGCGCTGGGCGCGGTGTGGGGCGTGCGCTGGCTGGCCACCGCGCAGTCGCACGGCATGCTGACCCGCTGGCTGCTGCTCACGCTGGCGGCCGCCGTGCCCCTGCACCTGGTGGTGGTGAGCTGGGCCGCCACCGACAACCTGACCGAGCTGATGCGCGATGGCGGCGGCCCGCTGGCCAGTGCGCTGCTGTTCATCGGCGTGGCGGGCCTCTTCGCCACCGGCGCCTGTCTGGCGGCGCTGCTGGCCGGCGCGCGCCGCCGTGTGCCGCTGGTGGTGCTCATGCTGCTGGCCTGGCCGCTGGCCACGCTGGCGCTGTGGCAAGGCAGCGAGCCGATGCTGCTGAAGTACGGCAAGGCTTTCTCCGCCGCGCAGTTCCTGCTGTCGGCCGACCGCGAGCACTACGCCGGCGGCAGCGCGCTGATCGAACGTTACGTCGCGGCCTGCGGCTTGCTGTTCGGGCTGACCGTGCTGTTGCAGCGGCCAGGCTGGCGCCGCGTGACCGCGCTGCGCAGCCTGCCCGCCAAGCGCCACCGCGGCACTTCCTCCTCCCGCCGGGTGAAGACAGCCTGAGCCTGCCAGCGTCCACCGCGGCCCTTCCACACACCGCCACCATGACCGACCCTGCCGCAGCCCTGCCCAGCCCCGCCTTCGACCAGTTCCTGCGCTACGACGCCTTGACCGCGCTGCTGCAGGCCTACGCCGCCGCGCGGCCGCACCTGGTGCAGCTGCGCAGCATCGGCCGCAGCTTCGAGGGCCGCGACATCTGGCTGCTGGCCGTCACGAACGCCGCCACTGGCGACGACACCGACAAGCCCGCCTTCTGGGTCGACGGCAACATCCACGCCGCCGAGCTGACGGCCAGCACCGCGTGCCTGTACTACCTGCACCAGCTGCTCAGCCGCTACGGTGAAGACCGCGAAGTGACCCGGCTGCTGGACACCCGCTGCATCTACCTGTGCCCGCGGCTCAACCCCGACGGTGCCGAGCTGGCGCTGGCCGACCGGCCGCGGCACATCCGCTCCTCGGTGCGCCGCTACCCCTACGACGAAGAGCCGGTGGAAGGCCTGACGCTGGAGGACGTGGACGGCGACGGCCGCATCCTCAGCATGCGCATCGGCGATCCCAACGGGCCGTGGAAGCGCCACCCCGACGAGCCGCGCCTGCTGATCGCACGCGAGCCCGGCGAGTTCGGCGGCGAGTACTTCCGCCTGCTGCCCGAAGGCACGCTGAAGAACTACGACGGTCTGCAGGCCAGCCTGAACCGCGACCCCGAAGGCCTGGACCTCAACCGCAACTTTCCCAGCGGCTGGCGGCAGGAGTTCGAGCAGGCCGGCGCCGGCCCTTACCCCACCAGCGAGCCCGAGGTGCGGGCGATGGTGGACTTCATCGTGTCCCACCCCAACATCGGCGGCGGCATCAGCTACCACACGCACAGCGGCGTCATCCTGCGGCCGCTGGGCAGTGGCAGCGACGACGACATGATCCCCGAGGACCTGTGGCTGTACCGCAAGCTCTCGGGCATCGGCGAGAAGCTCACCGGCTACCCCTGCGTGAGCATCCACCACGAGTTCAAGTACCACCCGAAGGAGCACATCAGCGGCACCCAGGACTGGTTGTACGAGCACCTGGGCGCGCTGTTCTGGACGGTGGAGCTGTGGGCGCCCAACCGCGAGGCCGGCATCACCGGCTACAAGTGGATCGACTGGTACCGCGAGCACCCGGCCGAGGACGACCTCAAGCTGCTGAAGTGGAGCGACGAGCAGTGCGGCGGCCTGGCCCATGTGGACTGGAAGCCTTTCCAGCATCCGCAGCTGGGCGCGGTGGAGATCGGCGGCTGGGACCGCATGAACTTCTGGCGCAACCCGCCGCCGCACCTGCGTGAGCGTGAGGTGGCGCGCTTCCCGGCCTGGATGACCCAGCTGGCGCTGAGCCTGCCCAAGCTGGAGATGCTGCGCACCGAGGTGCGGGCGCTGGGCCCGGACACCTGGCGGGTGCGCTTCGCCGTCACCAACGCCGGCTGGCTGCCCAGTTACGTCAGCCGCCGGGCGCTGCAGCGCAAGACGGTGCGTGGCGTGGTGTTCGAGATCCATCTGCCCGATGCGGCCGAGGTGTCGCTGGTCAGCGGCAAGGAACGCTTCGAGGGCCCGCAGCTGGAAGGCCATGCGCCCAAGGTCTCGCAACAGGCCTTCCTGCCCAACCGTGAGCTGACGGCCGACCGCGCCGTGGCCGAATGGGTGGTCCGCGCCCCGGTGGGCACCCGCCTGGCCCTGACCGCCCGCGCCGACCGGGCCGGCACGGTGCGCACCGAGGTGTCGCTCGACTGAAGGACCAAGGGCGAGGGGCGAGGCCCCCCAGCTCGCAGCGCTCGCGGCCCCCGGAGGCCCGGGCAATCCCTAGAAGCGAGCCGCCGGATGGCGCATCTCCCCCTGATGGAGGGGGGCACTCCGAAGCGGGATGCGGAGACATTTCAGGGGGCCTGCGGGAGCAGGCACCCAAGATGTCTATACAAGCAGAGGAGTACCCCCATGTCTTTCACCCGCACCCGGCACCGCCTGTCGTGCCTGGCAGCCGCTGCGCTGCTGTCCACCCTGGCCATGCCCGCGTCCCATGCCGCTTCGCTGCTCGACGGCTTCGGGGGTGTTGCCGGCTTCGGTGAGCTGGCCATGTTGGCCAACGACGATGAGTCCAGCAGCCTGTTGAACCTGCCGTTCTCGCTGAACTTCTTCGGCAACGTTTTCAACAGCTTCTACGTCAACAACAACGGCAACATCACCTTCAACAGCCCGTTGCCCGACTACACGCCCAACCCGTTCCCGGTCAGCGACCAGCCGATGATCGCGCCCTGGTGGGCCGACGTGGACACCCGCGGAGCGGCGGCCAGCCTGGGCGGCAATGCGGTGTACGTGGCCTCGCCCAATGCCAACACCGTGGTCGTCACCTGGCACAACGTGGGCTACTACAGCAGCCACACCGACAAGCTGAACAACTTCCAGCTGGTGCTGCGCAACCGGGCCGATACCGGCGCCGGCAACTTCGACTTCGACTTCCGCTACCAGCAGCTGCAGTGGACGACCGGTGACGTGTCGGACAACATCGCCGCGCAGGCGGGGTACGACGATGGCACCGGCCGCAACTACTACACGCTGCCGGCCTCGCGTACCGAGGGCGTGCTGAACCTGGTCAGCCAGAGCAACGTGTCGGCCGATACGCCGGGGTTGTGGACCTTCGCGGTGCGCAACGGTGACACGCCGGGCCTGTCGCCTTCCAACCCGCTGATGCCGGTGGTGGTGGACGGCAGCTTCCGCTTCAACTTCAACGTGCAGCTGAACCAGCGGGTGTGGATCGACCCGGTGGTGGCCACCGGCTACGACTACGTGCTGGACGCCGGTTCGCCCTCGTTCGCCACGCTCACCATCCGCGATGCCATCGGCGATGGCAGCTACGACCTGTGGCTGTGGAACGGCACACAGTTCGTGGACAGCGGCACCGACCTGCATGCGGGTGAGGAATACACCTTCGCGGCGGGCACCACCCGCTTCAGCCTGCGCGGCATCGAGACGGACGCGGCGCTCAACCCCGACGACCCGACCGCCTTCGTGGTGGGCCTGACCTTCAGCAGCGCCGGCACCGTGGGCCTGACGCAGACGCCGCTGACGGTCGCCGTGCCCGAGCCCAGCACCTATGCGCTGATGCTGGGCGGCCTGGGCCTGGTGGCGGGCATCGCCCGCCGCCGTCGCCAGACGGCCTGATGGTCAGATCGCCGCGGCGGGGTCGATCGGCGCGTTGTGGTCGTCGAAGCGCGTCACGCGCCGCGGCCGCAGGTGGGCCGGGCTGCCGGGCTTGAGCTGCAGCTTGTCGCGCAGCACATGCCAGGCCTCGCGCGGCAGCTCCACGTCCACGTAGCTGCCGTCGTCGTTGCGCTTGAACTCCACGCGCGTCAGCGGGCCCACCGTCAGCGCCTGCGACAGCGTCACCGGCCAGGTGTTCTCGTCGGGCCGGTCGACGATGTCCAGCTCGTGCGGGCGCACGTAGCTCACCGGGCCCTCGGCACCGCCGGGCGCATGGCCCAGGCGGCCGTGGAACAGGTTCACGTCGCCCAGGAACTGCAGCACGAAGGGCGTCGCCGGGTGGTCGTACACCTGGTCGGGCGAGCCTTCCTGCTCGATGCGGCCCTGGTTCATCACCACCACCCGGTCGGCCACTTCCATGGCTTCGTCCTGGTCGTGGGTGACGAAGACGCTGGTCACGTGCATCTCGTCGTGCAGCCGGCGCAGCCAGCGGCGCAGTTCCTTGCGCACCTTGGCGTCCAGCGCGCCGAAAGGCTCGTCCAGCAGCAGCACCTGCGGCTCCACTGCCAGCGCCCGCGCCAGCGCTATGCGCTGCCGCTGGCCGCCCGACAGCTGGTGCGGGTAGCGGTCGGCGATCCAGTCCAGCTGCACCAGCTTGAGCAGTGCGCTCACCTTGCTGCGGATCTCGGCCTCGCTCGGCCGCGTGGCCTTGGGCCGCACCCGCAGCCCGAAGGCCACGTTCTCGAAGATGGACATGTGCGCGAACAGCGCATAGTGCTGGAACACGAAGCCCACGTTGCGGTCGCGCACGTCGTCGAAGGTGGCGTCCTTGCCGCCGAACAGCACGGTGCCCGAATCGGGCCGTTCCAGCCCCGCGATGATGCGCAGCAGCGAGGTCTTGCCCGAGCCTGAAGGCCCCAGCAGCGCCACCAGCTCGCCCGACGGGATGTCGAGGTTCAGGTTGTCGCAGACGACCGTCTTGCCGAAGGCCTTGTTCAGGTTGCGGATCTCAATGCTCATGCTTCGTTTCCTGCGAGCGCCTTCTCGGCGCGCACCTTGCGCTCGACCAGCAGCTTCAGCACCAGGGTCACCAGCGCCAGGCCGGCCAGCAGCGAGGCCACCGCGAAGGCGGCCGCGAACTGGTATTCGTTGTAGAGGATCTCGATGTGCAGCGGCATGGTGTTGGTCTGGCCGCGGATGTGGCCCGAAACCACCGACACCGCGCCGAACTCGCCCATCGCCCGCGCGTTGCACAGGATCACGCCGTACAGCACCGCCCACTTCACGTTGGGCAGCGTCACGCGCCAGAAGATCTGCCAGCCGTTGGCGCCCAGCACCCGCGCGGCTTCTTCCTGCTCCTGGCCCTGCGCCTGCATCAGCGGAATCAGCTCGCGGGCCACGAACGGGAAGGTGACGAACACCGTGGCCAGCACGATGCCCGGCAGCGCGAACACGATCTTGATGTCGTGGTCGCGCAGCGACTCGCCGAACCAGCCCTGCAGGCCGAACACCAGCATGTAGATCAGGCCCACGATGACCGGGCTGACCGAGAACGGCAGGTCGATCAGCGTCAGCAGCACGTTCTTGCCGCGGAAGTCGAACTTGGCAATGCACCAGGCCGCGGCCACGCCGAACACCAGGTTCAGCGGCACCGAGACGGCAGCGGCGATCAGCGTGAGCTTGATCGCCGACAGCGCGTCGGCTTCGGTCAGTGCGGCCAGGTACACGTCGGTGCCCTTTTTCAGCGCTTCATAGAACACCGCCACCAGCGGCACGAAGAGGAAGAAGGCCAGGAAGGCCAGCGCCACGCCGATCAGCGTGCGCCGCACCCAGGCCGGCTCGGCAGTGGCCGCCAGCGCGCTGCGCGGCGGTATGGTTGATGCAGTCATCTAGTTTCCACCCTGGCGGCGACGCGCCCAGGCCTGCAGCAGGTTGATCAGCAGCAGCATCACGAACGAGATCACCAGCATCACCACCGCGATGGCGGTGGCACCGGCGTAGTCGTACTGCTCCAGCTTGGTGATGATCAGCAGCGGCGTGATCTCCGAGATCATCGGCATGTTGCCGGCGATGAAGATCACCGACCCGTACTCGCCCAGCGCACGTGCGAAGGCCAGCGCAAAGCCGGTGAGCAGCGCCGGCATCAGGATCGGGAAGATCACGCGGCGGAAGGTCTGTGCGCGGCTGGCGCCCAGCGTGGCGGCGGCTTCCTCCACCTCCTTGTGCAGGTCTTCCAGCACCGGCTGCAGCGTGCGCACCACGAAGGGCAGGCCGATGAACACCAGCGCCACGAACACGCCCAGCGGCGTGAACGAGACCTTGATGCCCAGCGGCGCCAGGTACTGGCCGATCCAGCCGTTGGTGGCGTAGATGGCGGTGAGCGCGATGCCGGCCACCGCGGTGGGCAGCGCAAACGGCAGGTCCACCAGCGCGTCGATGATGCGCTTGCCGGGGAACTCATAGCGCACCAGCACCCAGGCGATCACCAGCCCGAAGAAGCCGTTGAGCACCGCCGCGGCGAACGAGGCGCCGAAGGTGAGCCGGTACGAGGCCACCACCCGCGGCGAGGCCACCGCCTCCCAGAAGGCCGGCCAGGTGAGGGTGAAGGTCTTGAGGAAAGCCGCCGACAGCGGGATGAGGACGATCAGGCTCAGGTACAGCAGCGTGAAGCCCAGCGTGATGTCAAAGCCGGGCAGCACGCTGTGCCGCTTGAGCAGGGTGCGCGAGAAGATCACTTTTTGCGGCCAGCCGCCAGCAGCTGGTCATAGATGGCGCCATCGTCGAAGTGGTCCTTCTGGGCCTTGCTCCAGCCGCCGAAGTAGTCGTCGATCGTGAAGGTGGTGACAGCCGGGAAGTCCTTGGCGTACTTGGCCAGCAGCGCGGGCGAGCGCGGGCGCAGCTGGTGCTTGGCCGCAATCTCCTGCGCCGTGTCGGTGTACAGGAACTTCAGGTACGCCTCGGCCTGCTTGCGGGTGCCCTTCTTGTCCACCACCTTGTCGATCACCGCCACCGGGTTCTCGGCCAGGATGGTCGACTTGGGGTAGACCACATCGAAGTTGTCGCCGAACTCGGCCTTGATGAGGTTGACCTCGCTCTCGAACGTGGCCAGCGCATCGCCGATGTTGCGCTGCGCGAAGGTGGTGGTGGCCGCGCGGCCTCCGCCGTCGAACACCGGCACGTTGGCGAACATCTTCTGCACCAGCTCACGCGCCTGCGCGGCGTTGCCGCCCGCCTTCAGCACCGAGCCCCAGGCCGCCACGTAGGTGTAGCGGCCGTTGCCGGTGACCTTGGGGTTGGGAATCACCACGCTGATGCCGGGCTTGGCCAGGTCGGCCCAGTCCTTGATGGCCTTGGGGTTGCCCTTGCGCACCAGGATCACGGTGACCGAGGTGGTGGGCGACGAGTTGTTGGGCAGGCGCTTGGCCCAGTCCTCGGGCAGCAGCTTGCCGCGCGTGGCCAGCACGTCGATGTCGCTGCTCTGGTTCATCGTCACCACGTCGGCTTCCAGCCCTTCCAGCACCGAACGGGCCTGCTTGCTGGAGCCACCGTGGCTCTGGTTGATCGTCAGATCTTCGCCGGTCTGCTGCTTCCACTGCTTCAGGAAGGCCGGATTGACCTCCTTGTACAGCTCGCGGGAGACGTCGTAGCTGACGTTCAGCAGCGTGGGGCCGGCGGCAAAGCTCAGGCCGGTGCTGCCGGCCAGGGCCAGCGCGAGCAGGCTGCGGCGCAGCAGCGACGGTGAACGCAAAGATGAAGCTTTCATAACGGACCGTTCTTAAATGCGAGGGGCGAATGTATTACCTGGTTACCGCGGGTCAAACCATTGCTTTCGCGTTTGCTTATGCGAAAAACAAATGAGCCGCCCAGCGGGCGGCCCATCTCGGCAAGCGGCAGGCCCATCGGCGCGGGCTGGCACCCAGCTTACTTGCGCGTGTACACCTGGTCGAAGGTGCCGCCATCGGCGAAGTGGGTCTTCTGGGCGTTGGCCCAGCCGCCGAACACTTCATCCACCGTGAACAGCTTGATCGCAGGGAAGTTGCTGGCGTATTTGGCCGCCACCTTGGGGTCGGTGGGGCGGTAGAAGTTCTTCGCCGCGATTTCCTGGCCTTCCGGCGTGTACAGGTATTCCAGGTAGGCCTGGGCCACGGCGCGCGTGCCCTTCTTGTCCACCACCTTGTCCACCACCGCCACCGGCGGCTCGGCCAGGATGCTGCTGGGCGGGTAGACGATGTCGAACTTGCCGGGGCCGAACTCCTTCAGCGACAGGTGGGCCTCGTTCTCCCAGGCCAGCAGCACGTCGCCCAGGCCGCGTTCGGCGAAGGTGACGGTGGAGCCGCGGGCGCCGGAGTCGAGCACCGGCACGTTGGCCAGCACCTTGCCGATGAACTCCTTGGCCTTGGCTTCGCTGCCGCCCGGTTGCTTGAGCGCCCAGCCGTAGGCGGCCAGGTAGCCCCAACGCGCGCCGCCCGAGGTCTTGGGGTTGGCGGTGATCACCGACACGCCCGGCTTGGCCAGGTCGCCCCAGTCCTTGATGCCCTTGGGGTTGCCCTTGCGCACCAGGAACACGTAGGTGGAGGTGTAGGGCGAGCTGTTGTGCGGCAGGCGCTTTTGCCAGTCGCTGGGCAGCAGCTTGGCCTTGGCCGAGATCTCGTCGATGTCGTAGGCCAGGGCCAGCGTGACCACGTCGGCGTCGATGCCGTCGATCACCGAGCGGGCCTGCTTGCCCGAGCCGCCGTGCGACTGCTTGATGGTGACGGTGTCGCCCGTCTTGGCCTTGTAGGCCTTGGCGAAGGCGGCGTTGTATTCAACGTACAGCTCGCGCGTGGGGTCGTAGCTGACGTTGAGCAGCGTGAAGTCCTTGGCCAGCACGCCGAACGCGGCACCCGCCAGCGCGGCGCCGACGATCAGGGTCTTCTTGAAGTTCATGCGAATCCGGGGGGCGAGAGTGGAGAGGTTGCCGCCACTCTAGAAACACCCCGTCGTGCAGGGAACGAAGCGTTCCGCGGACTCTTATACGTTTTCCGATGAAGGGCGGCAACCCTTCATGCGTCCACCGCCCGCACCCGGGCCGGCAGGCCGGCGACCGCCGGGTCGGTGCTGGGGCTGAAGTCGCCATCGCGTGCGTTCTGCAGCAGCCGCTGCAGCGTGGCCAGGTGTGGCGTCACCGTGCCGTAGAACAGCACCGCCTCGCCCCGCGCGATCAGCAGCGTGGGAAAGTTCTCCACGTCCAGCGTGCCCAGCACCTCGTCGTGGTCCTCGATGTCCACCCAGGCCCAGTCGGCGGCGCCGCCATCGGCCTGGCGGGCGGCGGCAAAGGCGGCTTCGTACTCGCGGCAGGTGCCGCACCAGGCGGCGCACAGGCAGGCCACCAGCAGGCGTTCGGTCGGTTCCATGGCGCAAGTGTGCCGGGCCGCGGCGCCTCATGGTTTGTGCTCAGCCGCCGCGTCACCTTGGCGACGCCACGCCCGCGGGCGACGGGCGTAGGCTGACCGCCCCCACAAGTAGCGGCCAGCAGCCGCTCGAAGGAGACAAGCATGAGCCAGTTCCCTTGCCGGCGCCCGCGTGCGCTCGGCCTGCTGCCCGTGGCCGCCGTGGCCGCCGCGGCCTTGCTGGCCGCCTGCGGCGGCAGCGACGACGACGTGCCGGTGCCCGAAGAGGCCCGGACGCAGGACACCCGCACCTTCACGCCGGTGCAGGAAGACACCTTCCCGGCGCTGGCCGGCAGCAACGTGGCCACCGACCGCTGGACGGGTGTGCTCAACGGCGCGGCCTACCGCATCGAGGTGCCGCAGACCGGCTGGAACGGCCAGCTGGTGATGTGGGCCCACGGCTACCGCGGCACCGGCCCCAACCTGACGGTGGACACGCCGCTGATGCGCCGCTACCTGCTGGACAAGGGCTATGCCTGGGCGGCCTCCAGCTACTCGAAGAACTACTACGACGTGCGCGCCGGCGTGGAAGACACCAATGCACTGGCGCTCAACTTCACGCAGATCGCGGCTTCCAAGGGCCGCACGCTGGCCGCGCCCAGCAAGATCTTCATCACCGGCATCTCGATGGGCGGCCACATCACCGCCGCCGCCATCGAGGCCGAGGCACAGGCCAAGGCCATCAACAAGGTGAAGTACAACGGCGCGGTGCCCATGTGCGGCGTGCTGGGCGATACCGAGCTGTTCAACTACTTCACCGGTTACCAGGTGGTGGCGCAGCAGCTGGCCGGCGTGCCCGTCACGGCCTGGCCGGTGACCAACTTCGCCGAGATCACGCCCGCCATCCGGGCCGCGCTGTGGAGCACCTACCCCACGCAGACCAATGCCACCGGCGACCTGTTGAAAAACGCGGTGATGTACCTGAGCGGTGGCCCGCGCCCCTTCTATGCCGAAGGCTGGGCCACCGCCAGCAACCAGAACAACATCTGGGCGTCGATGGGCGGTGACGGCACCATCAACGGCATCCTCAACAAGAACGTGGTGGACACCCGCGGCCTGGTCTACAAGGTGGACGCTTCCAGCAGCAGCGCCACCGCGGTGGACAACGACTTCAACGCCCGCGCCTTCAAGGTGACCCCGGCCACCGATGCCAACCGGCTGCGCACCGACGGCCTGCGCTGGATCCCGGTGACGCCGGGCGACATCAGCGTGCCGGTGGTGACGCTGCACACGCTGGGCGACCTGTTCGTGCCGTTCAAGATGGAGCAGGTGTACTACGAGCGCGTCAAGGCCAAGGGCAACGACAAGTGGCTGGTGCAACGCGCCATCCGCGACGTGGGCCACTGCGCCTTCACCGCGGCCGAAGCCGCCACCGCCTTCGACGACATGGTCAAGTGGGAAGCCGGCGGCACCAAGCCCGCCGGCGACGACGTGGTGACCCCGGCCACGGTGGCGGCGCCGACCTATGGTTGCCGGTTCACCAACAACACACCGAGCGTCGACGACTACACCGCCCCGGCAGCGCGGGCGGGGTATCAGGCGAGCTATCCGAGTTGTCAGTAGTGTGGGCGGGTGGGCTGGGGCGGGGAAGCTGTCCCGCCCGGCCGCGTTTGCGCGACGTGGGGGTGATCACCCGCTCGGCCGCATGAGCGCCGGTTTGCGCTTGGCTTGCTGGTGGCTGGTGGCTGGTGCGCAGGCCTATGGGCAGCGCCTGCGGCGCGGTCGGAGCCGGGTACTCGACCCGTCACAGCGTCTGAGGCTGTCGCCCGCAGTCAGTCTGCCGAGCAATGACCGTTTTGGCGGGAAGAGTCCGGGCGAGCAACGCCGCCCATTGCGTCGGCCTGGTGGCTTGGCGGCGCCTGCTTGGCCTTTGACGTACTCGCGACGAACCGTTGCTTTTGCCGGGAATTTAATGCCGCATGAGGCTGCGGTGATCTCTGAAAAAGGGTCGCTTGATCAGGCACTTGGAGCGTTGTGCCGCGTTTAATTTAGGGGGCGGATCGGCTGCCTGGGTGGCGTATGCTGTCTCTCGGGAACGCGTTAGGCGTCACAGAGAACATGCGCCCATACACTGCCGCAACTATCTACGCCTCATTCGTCGCGTCTTTAATCGCGTTCGTCTTTGCGTTTGAAGCACTTGATCGGACTCGGCGCGGCTATCGACTGGAAGGCTCGTCACTACTGGAAGCAGCCGCCACGACCGGCTTCTACTTTATTGTGGTGTTCGTCTTGATTGCCAAATTTCCGACGTGGCCCACCAAGGGACTTTTACGCGTCCAAAGTACTTTCGCTATTAGTGGCCTGCGTACACCAACCCATCGGCTATGCTTTATCTTAATGTGCACGGGCCTGGCGACTGTGGCGATAACGTCCGGTGTCTACTACCTCAATGGCCATGCGAATCTGCTTGGATATTGGTTTGCCGGGTTTCGCTGGGCACCATCGCCATATAAAATCTGGCTGTGGGCGGGACTGATTGCTGCAATCGTCGGGTTATTAGGCTCGTTCCTTCACGACGCGGTTGTTGGGCCAATTGTTAAATGGGTCCGCGGCGAGCGCACGCACGACCGCGAAAAGTGAAGCCTCTCAAGTAAGTCACTCTAAGCACTTGATTCGCACAGAGCCTGTACATGCCAGCGACAGACTTTCGGGCCGATTGCCTCGATAACCATTCGCTCAGCCGGACCCCTGGTGGCATACGAGAAGTGGCCCGCCATTTCGTTCTGGGCCTTCAGCCACATACCGCGTTGGTCCAGCCAGCTCAAACGCTGGGCATCGCAACCTACCAAGTGCACGCCGAATGACCGCATTGGATTGGCCCCGCGTCGCTGATCACCCGAACGAGCGGCTTGAGTTTGGAGCTTCGCATGTTAGCCACGCTTGGCGTCGTCACAAAAGTTCTAGGAGCAAGTTTCTTGGGTTGGAGTCCGCCTTCAAAACAAGCAGCCACCGTCTGCCTTTGCTGCTGCAGGCAGTTGATTCAAACTACAACGCGCGCAATCATCCAGAGCGTGGGCAAGCACTCTTTGCTGCTGTGTGGTTCCCCACATCGACATGGGGCATTCTGTGCAACAACACCCACGCAACACTTGTCTGCCGAGAAGCCCTTGAAGCCCTGCAGGAACAGAAGACGCGGAGTGATGAGACCGTTGCCCACTTGGCTTCACTGTTTGCTGTGACACCAGTGACCCTTCACAGGCAGCTTGACGAATCGTTCTACGATCGCGTGCTTCGCAGACAGTGATGCCTGTCAAGAAACTCCCGCGCGCGACTGACGCACTTAGACTTTCTCACGCCGCGTGCGTCGAAGGTGTAGTGGGGACCGGCGGCACGCCCAGTTGCTGTGCCGATTTGTTGAGGTTGTGCACTGCGCTTTGCCAATGACGCGCTCCTAGCACACCTAGCCCTGCTGGGTGTATTTCTCGACCTGGGTCAGAAGGTTGTACAGGCCACACGAGCAGAGAGCGATGCCGTTAAGAAAACTGATTCACTACGCGGTGTGGGTGCACTTGGATGAAGTCACCGATACAGAGCTAATTTTGTTGAAGGGCCACTTGCTGCTCGAATCAGTAATTGATCAATCTCTTGGTCACTTAGTTCGTCGCGATGGCGTAGATAGCTTGAACATATCCTTCGCGAAAAAGCTTCAGCTTTTGCGGTTGCTGCATGATATGGATCACGAGCAATTTCTTAAAATTCAAGCCTTCACTTTGCAGGTCAATCGCCTGCGAAATAAACTCGCTCACGAATTGAATTTCGACTCTTCGGCTAGCGAATTTGAAAGGTGGGCTAATGCTGTACTAGATGCCTTTCCTGCAACGAAAATCAGCAAATACACGTTCAGAACGAAAATAGTTCACGCCTTTGCATCACTCGCCTCGCAACTCGGCGCTACAGCCGAGGTCCATGTAGGTAGGCGAGCAGCGAAAGAAGGGCTATAGCTTTGAATCCAACTTCCCCGCAGGATGGCCAAACGGGTTGGATTTTTTATGCCAAGCACTTCCGCGCGGCTGACCGTCGGTGTTATCCGTCCGAAAACGCTTCGCGCAGTCCGAGATGCTCGGCAAACGGCCGGAAGTCGGCATCCGCATGCAATAGCGTCAACCCGCTATCGATGCAGCGGGTCGCAATCAACGTGTCTATCGTCTTCCGAATGGTGATGCCCTTGCTTCTCAGCAGGCGATAGTTTTCAGAAGCCTTGATTGCAAGGTCGTACCCGCACAAGTCGATCTGGGTGAAGGCGTCAAACACTTGCTTGACCGACTTGAACTGCTTGTCATCCCGCACGCCTTGAAGGACTTCGGCCGCAATCAGATCGCCAATGGCCAGAGGCGTACGCCCCAAATAAGAGTCGAGCAACGCGACTTGCGGGGTATCTGCCGAGCGAAAGTAGTCAATCCAGACGCTGGAGTCGACCAAGATCACCTGTCCGTCCTCAAGGCGTTCAGATCCCCTTCCCAGGTGATCTTGCCGCGCAGCTCTTTGGCCTTTTCCTGAGCCCGGAGCTGAACCAGCGTGCGCAGCCCGAGTTCAACCGCCTCCTTCTTGGTCTTTGCACCTGTCGCCCGAAGGGCGTCCTTCATGAGCTTGTCGTCAATCTCGATGTTGGTGCGCATGTGTGTACCCGTTGGGATTTGCGTACACATGCTAGCACGGCGTCCTCGTGTGGCAGCCGTCATCGCCGTGCGTTCGCTTCGGCCGCGAAGCGCGGTGCACCCCTACCTCTGCACCCCCCACCGCCTCACCGTCACGCGCTCCAGCGTGTCGAACACCAGGCTTTCCACCGCCAGGCCGATGATGATGACCATCGCCAGGCCGGCGAAGACGCGGTCGGTGTAGAGCTCGTTGCGGTTCTGGAAGATGTACCAGCCCAGGCCGCCCTGGCCTGAGGAGGCGCCGAACACCAGCTCGGCCGCGATCAGGGTGCGCCAGGCGAAGGCCCAGCCGATCTTCAGGCCCGAGAGGATGGCCGGCAGCGCCGAAGGCACCAG
Source organism: Aquincola tertiaricarbonis (assembly GCF_023573145.1). Classification (GTDB taxonomy): domain Bacteria; phylum Pseudomonadota; class Gammaproteobacteria; order Burkholderiales; family Burkholderiaceae_C; genus Aquincola; species Aquincola tertiaricarbonis_B. Next base: position 3,677,974 of record NZ_CP097636.1, on the reverse strand, counting down.
GATCAGCAGCACGTAGCGAAGCCCGCGCAGGCCGTAGTTGCGGCCGGCCATGCGCAGGGTTTCGGGCACGCCTTGGAAGCCGGCATAGGTGTTGAGCGCCAGCGGCCACAGCACCGAGTGCACCAGCACGAAGATCAGGCTGCCGTTGCCCAGGCCGAACCACAGCAGCGCCAGCGGCAGCAGCGCGATGGCGGGCAGCGGGTTGAACATCGCCGTCAGCGTGCCCAGCAGGTCGCGCCCCAGCTGGGTGGAAACGGCCAGCGTGGTCAGCACGAAGGCGGTGGCGATGCCCAGCAGGTAACCCTGCAGCAGCACGCCGATGGAGATGCGCGCCTTGGTCAGCAGCTCGCCGCTGCGCAGGTCGTTGGCAAAGGCCTGCGCCGTCTGGCTGAAGGTGGGCAGCAGCAGGTCGTTGTCCTGCCAGCGGGCGATCAGCTCCCACAGCAGCGCCAGCAGCAACAGGATCACCGCCTTGCGCACGGCCGACTGCTGCCAGATGCGCTGGCCCAGCGGCAGCGCGCGCTCGGCGGGGGCGTCGGTCAGCGCATCGGGTTCGCGCTCGTATTCCGGGCGCACCGGGGGTGTCAAGGTGGTCATTGGTCGAACAGCAGGCCGTGGATGCGCTGCGCGGTGGCCTGGAAGTCGGCGCCGCCCAGGCTGTGCAGGCCGTACTGGTGGCTGTTGATCTCGGCGCGCACGCGGCCGGGATGCGGCGACAGCAGCAGGATGCGGTTGCCCACCACCAGCGCTTCTTCGATGGAGTGGGTGACGAACAGCAGCGTGAAGCGCACGTCGTCCCACAGCGCCAGCAGCTCTTCCTGCATGCGGCGGCGGGTCAGCGCATCGAGCGCGGCAAACGGCTCGTCCATCAGCAGCACCTTGGGCTGCATGGCCAGCGCACGGGCGATGGCCACGCGCTGCTTCATGCCGCCCGACAGCGTGTGCGGGTAGGCATCGGCAAACTTCGACAGGCCCACCTTGGCCAGGCAGTCCAGCGCACGTTCTTCGGCCTCCTTGCGGCCCAGCTTGCGCGCGGCCAGCAGCGGAAACATCACGTTGGCCTTGACCGTCTTCCAGGGCGGCAACTGGTCGAATTCCTGGAACACGACGATGCGGTCGGGCCCCGGCTGGTGCACCGCCTGGCCGTCCAGCCGGATCTCGCCTTCACGCGGGGCGATGAAGCCGCCGATGGCCTTGAGCAGCGTGCTCTTGCCGCAGCCCGAAGGCCCCAGCAGCACGAAGCGGTCGGCCTGGTGCACCTCGAAGCTCACGCGGTGCGTGGCCCGTACCACGCGCTCACGCGTGGCGTACTCCAGCGTCACGCCGTCCACCTGCAGCAGCGCCTCCTGCGGGGCCGGCTGGGCTGCGGCCTGAGGCCCTTCCGAGCGCAGGGCGGGCGGCAGCGCATGCGCCGGGGCGCTGCGCAAGGTGGCGGTCGCGGTCATCTCAGCTGCCCCCGGCCAGGTGGGCATCGTCGAAGAAGTAGTCCTTCACCGAAGCCGGCTTGTTCTTGATGGCGCCCACCCGGTGCATGAACTCGGCCAGCGCATAGGTGTTCTCGGGCGCCAGCTTGAACTGCACTTCGGGGTTCTTGATGATGGACAGCAGCAGCTTGCGGTCGACGTTGGACTTGTTGGTGCGGATGAAGATGTCGGCCGCCAGTTCGGGGTTGCCGCGGATCAGCTGCGCCGCCTCGGCCAGCGCGTCGACGAAGGCCTTGTAGGTCTTGGGGTTCTGCTCGCGGAATTTCTCGGTGCCGTACAGCACGGTGGCCGAAGCCGGGCCGCCCAGCACGTCGTAGCTCTTGAGCACGATGCGCGCGTTCGGGTTGCCGGCCAGCGACTGTTCCTGGAACGGCGGGTTGCCGAAGTGGCCGGTGATCTCGGTGCCGCCCTTGATGATGGCCGCGGTGGCCTCGGGGTGCGGCACGGCCACGCTGATCTTGTCGAGCTTGTTGTACTGCGCGTCGCCCCACAGCTTGGCCGAGGCCAGCTGCAGCACCCGCGATTGCACCGACACGCCCACCGCCGGCACCGCAATGCGGTCCTTGTCGGTGAAGTCGGCAATCGTCTTCACGTTCGGGTTGTTGCTGACCAGGTAGTACGGGAAGTTGCCCAGCGACGCGATGCCGCGCACGTTCTGGCGGGCGCGGGTGCGGTCCCACAGCGTGAGCAGCGGGCCCACGCCGGCGCCGGCCACGTCGATGGAGCCGGACAGCAGCGCGTCGTTCACCGCCGCGCCGCCCGAGAGGGTGACGTAGTCGACCTTGATGTCCAGGCCCTGGGCCTTGCCCTGCTTCTCGATCAGCTTCTGGTCCTTGGCCACGTCCAGCAGCAGGTACACGATGCCGAACTGCTCGGCGATGCGGATCTGGCCTTCCGCGCGGGCGGCGGTGGCGGCGCCCAGGGTCAGGCCTGCCGCCAGCGTGGCGGCCACTAGATTCTTCAGCATGGGAGGCTCGTCAGAAGGGCGCGTCGCCCTCGATGGTGGTGCGGTTCAGGCGGCGGCGCAGGTGGTCGGGGCAGCCGGCGGCCAGGTGGGTGACGGAACGGTTGTCCCAGAACACCATGTCGTGCGGCTGCCACTGGTGGCGGTACACCAGCTCGGGCAGCGTGGTCAGGCGGAACAGCTCGTCCAGCAGCGCGCGGCTTTCGTCCTCCGGCACGTCGACGATGCGGGTGGTGAAGTGCTCGCTGACGAAGAGGGCCTTGCGGCCGGTTTCCGGGTGCGTGCGCACCACCGGGTGCACCACGGGCTTGACCTCGGCGATCTGCTCGGGCGTCAGGTTGGGGCGCCAGGGGTTGCGCTGCTGCAGCTCGGCGTACTTGGCCAGGTAGTGGTGTTCGGCCTTGAGGCTGGCCACGGTGTTCTTCAGCGCCGCGGGCAGGCGTTCCCAGGCCAGATGCTGGTTGGCGAACAGCGTGTCGCCGCCTTCGCTGGGCAGCTCCTGCGCATGCAGCATCGAGCCCAGGCTCGGTAGTTCCTTGTACGAGAGGTCGGAGTGCCAGTAGTGGCCGGCATCACCCAGGCCGATGGGCTGGCCGTTTTCCTTGATGTTGGAGACGACCAGGATCTCGGGGTGGCCCGGCAGCTGGAACTGCCGCAGCACGTGGATCTGCAGCGGGCCGAAGCGGCGGCTGAAGTCCACCTGCTGCTGCGGCGTGATGCGCAGGTCGCGGAACACCAGCACATGGTGGTCGAGGTGGGCGCGGTGGATGCGCGCGAAGTCGTCGTCGGCCAGCGGCCGGCTCAGGTCCAGGCCCAGCACCTCGGCGCCCAGCGGCGCGTCCAGCGGGCGGATCTCCAGGCGGCCGGCGGCGGCCGGGCGGTTGAGGGGCGATGCGAGGGTGGCGGATGACATGCGGCCACTCTAGGTGCTGCAAATCCAACAGCGAACGAAGCATTGCGCATGCGCTTCCGCGTTCACCGCATATGCGAGCGCTGCCTTGCAACGTTACGCTGCGCTACCCCCAAGAAGCTGAAGGAGAAGACAGATGAGCGAACGCCAGCCCCGGTTCGAAACCTTGTCGGTGCATGCCGGCTACAAGCCCGACCCCACCACCAAGTCGGTGGCGGTGCCGCTGTACCAGACGGCGGCCTATGCCTTCGACAACGCCCAGCACGGCGCCGACCTGTTCGACCTGAAGGTGGCGGGCAACATCTACACCCGCATCATGAACCCCACCACCGACGTGCTGGAGCAGCGCGTCGCGGCACTGGAAGGCGGCATCGGCGCGCTGGCGCTGGCCTCGGGCCAGGCGGCGGTCACCTACGCCATCCTCACCATCGCCGAGGCGGGTGACAACATCGTCTCTTCCACCGCGCTGTATGGCGGCACCTACAACCTGTTTGCGCACACGCTGCCGCAGTACGGCATCAGCACCCGCTTCGCCGACCATCGCGACCCGGCCAGCTTCGAGTCGCTGATCGACGAGCGCACCAAGGCCATCTTCGTGGAGTCGCTGGGCAACCCGGCCGGCAACGTCACCGACATCGCCCGCATCGCCGAGATCGCGCACCGCCACGGCGTGCCGCTGATCGTGGACAACACCGTGCCCAGCCCCTACCTGTGCCGGCCCATCGAGCACGGCGCCGACATCGTGGTGCATTCGCTCACCAAGTACATGGGCGGCCACGGCACCACGGTGGCCGGTGCCATCGTCGATTCGGGCAAGTTCCCGTGGGCCGAGCACAAGCAGCGCTTCAAGCGCCTGAACGAGCCCGACGTGAGCTACCACGGCGTGGTGTACACCGAGGCGCTGGGCGCCGCCGCCTACATCGGCCGCGCGCGCGTGGTGCCGCTGCGCAACATGGGCTCGGCGATCTCGCCGTTCAACTCCTTCCTCATCCTGCAGGGCATCGAGACGCTGGCGCTGCGCATGGACCGCATCAGCGCCAATGCGCTGGCGGTGGCCCAGCACCTGAAGCAGCACGACAAGGTGGCCTGGGTGAACTACGCCGGCCTGGAAGACCACCCCGACCATGCGCTGGCCCGCAAGTACCTGGGCGGCAAGGCTTCGGGCCTGCTCACCTTCGGCGTCAAGGGCCGCTCCGGCGACAAGCGGGCCGATGGCGCGCGCTTCCTCGATGCGCTGCAGCTGTTCACGCGGCTGGTGAACATCGGCGATGCCAAGTCGCTGGCCACGCACCCGGCTTCCACCACGCACCGCCAGCTGTCGCCCGAGGAACTGGCCAAGACCGGCGTGGGCGAAGACACGGTGCGGCTGTCGGTGGGCATTGAGCACATCGACGACCTGATCGCCGACCTGGATCAGGCCCTCGCAGCAGTTTGATGAGGCCCCCAAGCTCGCTGCGCTCGCGTCCCCCCACGGGGGCGCGTTCAGCCTTGGGGCGGCCCGGCGGCTGAACGTATCAGCGCCGCAGGCCGTACCAAAGGCCCGCGGCCACCGGCACGCCCAGGCCCAGCCAGGCCACGGCGTCCCAGGCGCCGTCGCCCAGCAGGCCTGACAGCAGGCCCACGGCGGTGAGGCTGCCCAGCAGGATGGGCAGGCGCCACAGGTGCCGCCTCATCGGGCCGCCTCGCCGGCTTGCATGGACAACTTGGCGTCCGGCGCCGGCGCCTGCCGGCGCCGCACCACCCACAGGTACAGACCGCTGGCCAGCACCACGATCGTGATGATGTCCAGCACCGCCCACAGGATCTGCATCGGCCGGCCGCCGTAGTCGCCGAAGTGCAGCGGTTGCGAGATCAGCAGCGCCGTCAGGTACCAGGGCAGCTCGCGGCTGTCGGTCACCTGGCCGGTGGCGGCGTCCACCAGCACCGGCTTGAGCAGGCGTGCGCTCACCGCATCGGTGCCGCGCAGGAACACGCCGTAGTGGTGCGGGCTGCTGAAGCCGGTGCCCGGAAAGGCGACGAAGGCCACCTTCATGTCGGGCGCCAGGGCGCGCGCCGCCGACACCGCGGCCTGCAGCGAGCCCGGCTGCTGCAGCGGCGGCTGGCCCTGGTAGGGCGCCACCATCTGCGCCACCTCGGTGGCCTGCCAGTACTTCACCAGCAGGTCGGCCCAGGCGTTGATCACGCCGGTGGCGCCCACCACGGTGAACCACACCAGCGTGACGATGCCCAGCAGGTTGTGCAGGTCCAGCCACTTCACCCGCGGGCTGCGGTCGCGCCGCACTTCGCCAAAGCGCAGCTTGCGCATGAAGGGCGCGTACAGCACCGTGCCCGAGACCAGGGCCACCAGCAACAGCACGCCCATCGCGCCCAGGAACAGCATGCCGGGCAGGCCGGCGAACAGGTCGATGTGCAGCGAGCGCATCACGTACATGAAGCCGCTGTCCAGCGGCGGGTCGCCCAGCGCCTGGCCGCTGCGCGCGTCCACCGCCACCTGCTTCAAGTTGTCGTTGGAGTCGGGCCGCTCGCACAGCGTGACGTACCAGACGCGGTCGTCGTCCTCTTCCTGCGACACGAACATGCCCTGCTTGCCCGGGTAGCGCTGCAGGGCCAGGCGCATCACCTCGTCCAGGCTGGCGCGCGGCGTGTCGGCCGGCATCTCGGCCGCCTCGATCTCGGTGCCCAACAGGTGGCCGATCTCGTGGTGGAAGATCAGCGGCAGGCCGGTCAGGCACAGCAGCAGCATGAAGACGGTGCACACCAGGCTGCTCCAGGTGTGCACCCACTGCCAGCGGCGCACGGCGCGGGTGCTGAGCATGGCCGGCCCTTAGAAGTCGACGGTGGCCGACAGCACCACCGTGCGCGGATCACCCAGCACCAGGTAGTTGGCGCCCGGGAAGCCGCCCACCGAAGCCCAGTAGTCGCGGTTGGTCAGGTTGTTGATGTTGGCCCGCAGCGTGACGTCGCGCCCGGCCAGCGTGAGGCCGTAGCGCGCGCCCACGTCCAGCCGCGTCCAGGCCTTGACGGTGAGGGTGTTGGCAGCATCGGCGTACTGCTTGCCGGTGTAGGTGACGCGGCCGGTCAGTGCCAGGCCGGGCACGCCGGGCACGTCCCAGTCGGCATTGGCGTTGAGCTGCCACTTCGGCGCGCCCACGGCGTCGTCGCCCTGCACGTCGGTGTGCAGGTAGGTGGCGCCGCCCAGCAGGCGCAGGCCGCGGGTGGCTTCGCCGAACAGGGTGGCCTCGAGACCGCGGTTGGTCTGCTTGTAGGCGGAGTCGACGAAGCGCGTGCCTTCCACACCCGCGATCGGCTTGCGCGCCTGGAACAGCGCCAGCGTGCCGCCGAAGCGGCCGGTGTCCAGCTTGGCCCCCAGCTCCATCTGCTTGGTGACATAGGGCGCGAACACCTCGCCCTGGTTGCTGATGGGCTTCGAGTTGCCGTTGCCGTCGAGGTAGCTGCCCGAGGCTTCGTCGCCCTTGACCAGGCCTTCGGCATAAGTGCCGTAGACCGAGACTTGCTTAGACAACTTCACCAGCAGCCCGGCCATGGGCGTGACCTTGCTCTCGTCGTAGTGCGCGTTCTGCACGCCGGTGTTGTAGTCGTAGCCGGTGGTCTCGATGGACTGGTGGCGCACGCCCAGCGTCAGCTTGATGCTGTCGTCGGCGAACGAAAGCGTGTCGGCCAGCGCCAGGCTGCGCGTGCGGATGCGGCTGACCACCAGCGGGTCGTCCAGCGTGCCGCCGGTGAAGCTGGGCGTGGCCGGCGGCGTCACCGTGGGCGGGTCGTACAGGTTGCTGGCCGCATTGGGGCCGTAGAAGAAGTAGGCGTTGCGCTCCTTGGAGGTGTACAGGGCCGCGGCGGCCACCAGCTGGTGCTTCACGCTGCCGGTGGTCAAGGTGTGGCGCAGGCCCAGCTCGCCCGTGGCGATGTCGTCGCGCCGCACGTTGGCAAAGCGCGAGAGGCTGGTGGCGCCGTCGGCGCCCGTCACCGTCACGCCGGCCAGGTCGTTGAACTCCTTGCCGCGGCGCGCGCCCGCGGCCAGCCAGGCGGTGGTCTGCGGCGCCAGGTCGAACTCGGCGCGCAGGGTGCCGAAGGTGTCGCGTTCGTTCGACACCGTCCAGGGCTGGCCAGGGTTGCTGTCGGCATCGGGTGCGCTGGGGACGTAGCTGCCCGGCGTCACGCTGGGGCGGGTGCCGCGCAGCTGCTGGTCCTGGTAGCCGATATCGGCCGACACCCGCACGTGGCGGCTGCGCCAGTCCAGGCCCACGCCCAGCAGACCCAGCTCGCGCTGCTCGCTGTCAATCGCGGTGTCACCGTCGCGGCGCACGGCGGTCAGGCGCAGGCCGGTGTTCTGGTCGGGCCCGAAGCGCCGCGCCACATCCGCCGCCAGGTAGCCCTGGCCGCCGCTTTCCACGCCCACCGTCACCTGGTTCACCGGCTGGTTGGGGGCGCGCTTGGGCATCACGTTGATGGCGCCGCCCAGCCCGCCGCCGTTGCCGGTGGGCGCCACGCCGTTGACGAAGCTGTTGGCGCCGCGCAGCACCTCCACCCGCTCGATCAGCTCGGCTGCCAGGTACTGGCGCGGCAGCAGGCCGTACAGGCCGTTGTAGGCCATGTCGTCGGAATAGACGGGGAAGCCGCGGATCAGGTAAAGCTGCTGGTAGTTGCCGAAACCGCGCGCCACCCGCACTGTCGGGTCGTTGCGCAGCACGTCGCCGATGCTGGCGGCCTGCTGGTTCTGGATCAGGTCCTGGGTGTAGCTGGTCTGGCTGAAGGGCGTGTCCATCACGTCCTGGTTGCCTAGCAGGCCCACGCGTCCGCCGCGCGCCACCTGGCGGCCGGCGTAGGGTGCCTTCAGGCCTTCGGCCGAGGCATCGGCGCTGGCGTTGATGAGCACCTGCTGCACCGGGGCGGTGTCGGTGGTGGCTTGCGCCCGTGCGGCGGGCACGGCGGCCGCGGCGCCCAGGGCGAGGAGGGCGGCCCTGGCCAGGGCGGACAAGGCGGGTGGAACAGACTGCACAACAGCTCCAGCGAATCGGAAACAAGATTGATTCGCATTATGCTGGCAGCCGCACCTCCGCCCTCAGGCCGCCCTGCGGCCGGTTGCTCAGGCTCACGCTCGCCCCCTGACGCTGGGCCAGGTCGCGGGCGATGTACAGGCCCAGGCCACTGCCGCCCGAAGCCCGGTTGCGCGACGACTCCAGCCGGTGAAAGGGCTCGAACACCGCCTTCAGCGCCTGTTCTGGGATGCCCGGGCCTTCGTCGTCCACGGTGATCACCACCTGGTCGCCTTGGCGCTGAACCGCCACTTCCACCCGGCCGCCATAGCGCACCGCGTTGGACAGCAGGTTGCCCACCACCCGGCGCAGCGCCACCGGCTGCGCGGGCGCGGTGGCGGCTGCGTCGTCGGCACGCTGGAAGCTCACCGGCTGGCCCAGCTCCACCGCGTCGTCGCACAACGACTCCACCAGCGCGGTGATGTCGGTGGGTTGTGTGGGTTCGGGCGTGCCCAGGCCGCGGAACAGCGCCAGCGCGTCTTCCAGCAGCGTATCCATCTCGGTCACGTCGGCCACGCAGCGGCGCACCCGGTCGTCCTCGGGGCCCAGGCTTTCCAGCCGCAGGCGGATGCGCGTGAGCGGTGTGCGCAAGTCGTGGGAAATCGCGGCCATCAGCAGTCCGCGGTGGCGGAACGATTCGTCCAGCTGCTGCGCCATCTCGTTGAACACGTGGGCGGCTTCGCGCACTTCCACCGTGCCGCGGGCTTCGTCCAGCCGCGGCAGCGTGGCGCCGGGCCGGCCCACCACCGCGCCCAGCTGGCGCGAGGCTTCCACCAGCCGGCGCACCGGCGCCGACAGCCAGCGCGCGCCCCACCAGGCGCACAGGCCGATCAGCAGCAGCCGCACGCCGTAGTCCAGCACCAGCAGGTGAGGCCGCTCGGGTGGGGGGCCGTCACCCGCCGGCGGCGGGCCCGGGCGCCGATCCGCGTGCGATCCGGGCGGGCCCTCCGGCCGGGCACCGGGCCGCGCCCCGGGCGGGCCACCGGCCATCGGCGGCGGCTCCAGGTCCATCGGCGGCAGCGAGGGCAGGGTGGGCATGGGGCCGGCCGGCGCGTCGGTGCGCCACAGCCAGCCGGTGGACACCGAAAAGGCCGCCAGGTGGCTGACCACCAGCGTGGCCCACAGCAGCAGGAACAGCCGCTTGAACAAGGTGTCGGCGCACCAGCGGCGCAGGCCGCGGATCATTCGATCACCGCATCGAACAGGTAGCCCTCGCCGCGCACCGTGCGTATCAGCGCCGGCTGCCGCGAGGTGTCACCCAGCTTCTGCCGCAGCCGCGAAACGCCCAGGTCGATGCTGCGGTCGTTCACCTCCACCCCGGCGGCCCGGGTGAGGTCGATCAGCGCATCGCGACTGAGCACGCGACCGGGCCGCTCGACGAAGGCGTTGAGCAGCCGGTACTCGGCATTCGACAGCGACACCACCACCTGCTGCGGCGACACCAGCTGCCGGCGCAGCCGGTCGAGCTGCCAGCCGGCAAAGCGCAGCGGCCGGGCCGGGGTGTCGGCACCCCGCTCGCCCTTGCGCACCCGGCGCAACACCGCATGGATGCGCGCCACCAGCTCGCGCGGCTCGAAGGGCTTGCCCAGGTAGTCGTCGGCGCCGATCTCCAGCCCCAGCACGCGGCTGGCGGGGTCGCCATGGGCGGTGAGCATGATCACCGGCGTGCCCGAGTGCTGCTGCACCCAGCGGCACAGGTCCAGCCCGCTCTCGTCGGGCAGCATCACGTCCAGGATCACCACGTCAAAGGGCTGCGCCGCCATGCACCGGCGCATCGCGGCGCCGTCGGCGGCGTCGTCCACCTGCATGCCGAAGCCACGCAGGTAGTCGCGCACGGTGGCGCGGATCTCGGTGTCGTCGTCGACGACCAGGCAACGCAGCATGTCGGTGACCTCCTCCGGGGAGGAAGTGTCACCCACGGCTCAGACGCTGATGCCCACCACCAGCGTGGCCACGTAGCCATCGCTCACGTTGCCGGTCACCGTGGCCAGCTGCGTGGTCACGCCGTCACTGAACACGTTGTCGGTGCTGAAGCTGATGCTGGCCAGGTTGCGCACGCTGGCGCTGTAGCCGCTGGTGGCGTAGACGGTGTTGCACACGTCGGTGGGAAAGGCCAGCTGCGAGGTCTTGAGCTTGTTGGAGAACGAGGTGGCCGTGGTGGTGCTGCGGTACACCTCGAAGTGGATGTGCGGCATGCGGCCCGAATAGCAGCCCGGGAAGATGGTGGTGAAGGTGGCGTAGCCGTCGCTGTCGGTGGCCTGCACGCCGCGCAGGTAGTTCTCGGACGTCACGCCGCTGGAATACATCGAGTACAGGCCGTCGCGGGTGCAGTGCCACAGATAGATCGCGTAGCCCGAGAGGTCGGCGCAGCTGCCGTTGGTGTTGACCAGGCGCAGCTTCACCGTCAGCGGCACGCCTGCCGCCGTGCCGCTGGCGCCGCCGATGCTGGTGCGGATGTCGCTGCGCACGATGCCGCTGAGGGCCAGCGCGTTGGCCACGCTGCCGTTGCTGGTGTTGGAGCCGTCGCCCGGGTAGGGGCCGGCGGTTTCCTCGGGAATCACCGAGCAGCTGCTGACATCGCTGCTGCTCGTGGTCGTGGTGGTGGTGGTCGTGCTGCCCGAGGAGGTGGTGTCGGTGGTCGTCGTCGTGGTGGTCGAGCCGCTGCTGCTGGTGCTCGACGAATCGCTGCCGCCACCGCCGCAGCCCACCAGCATCGCGGTGCCGGCACCGGTCAGCAGCCCCAGCATGCCGCGGCGCGACTGCATCGTGGCCAGCAGCCGCGGCAGGTCCACGGCCAGGCCGCCGTGGTGATCATCGGGCTGGTGGTCATGGGGCGCGGGGGCGGCGTCGACCGTGGCGGCACGGGCAAACAGGGTTCGGCGGCTGGGGGCGATGCGCGTCATGAAGAGCTCCTGGCGGTGGGCGGACCTGTGTGGCCCGCATGGCTGCGCATTTCAGCCCGGGCCGGTGTCGGCCTTGTCGTCAGTTCATGTCAGTTTCGACACATTCGCCACATCGCCGCCCAGCCAGGCCTGCGCCTCATGGTCGTCGCCTTCCGCGGGTGTGTCGGCGTGGCTGCGTGCCAGGGCCATCCAGGTGGCAAACGGCACCACCATCGGCCGGTGCGGCGCCGGGCGCGCCACTTCCAGCACCGCGCCACGGGCGATCATCACGCCGAAGGCGGCCGGCACTTCCTCAGGCTCCCCGATGCCCTCGCGCAGCACATACCAGCACTGGCAGGCAGTGGCCAGGTAAGCGGCGCCCTTGGCCGGCTGGCGCAGGTCGCTCAGCAGGTCACTCCGACGCACCTTGATCTCATGCACCACCGGCTCGGCATACGCCTCCACCGTGGTCTGGCGGATGGAAAACACGTCGGGCTGCGACATCACCCAGGAGTCTTCGACACGGGCGCGCAGGCTCAGCCGCCGCCAGGTCAGCCGGCCGGCGCGCTGCATCGCGGTGGCCACCTGGGCCACCAGCGCTTCGTGCGGGTCGCGGGCGCCGCGGTTGGCGTGCAGCGACGCTGCAATGGCGCTGACACCTGCGTCTGTTACACGTAGGGTCTCGCGTCCCTCGGCATCTCGCACCCGCTCCAGCAGGCCGCCGGCCAGCAGCTCCGCCTCGACCAAGTCCTGGCAGGGCCAGCCGGCCGAACGCCACATCTGGCGCAGTCGGCGCAGTTGATGCTTGGAGATGTGGTGTACGCCCATCATCGAAGCTTATCGGTGCGCCGCTTCCGTGTCGGACTGCGCAGCCCGGGCTCGATCGGGCCCGGCGCGGCGTTGTGTTCATGGGGTGGCGCACGCATCATCGACCGTCACAAAATCGGCACCCCAATGGGGGGTGGTTACGGTGCTTTCATGCTGCTACAACCGATCGCGCCGCGGCCTCTGACTGCGGCGGCGCCAACGCCCCTTGTGCATGCAGCCAAGCGCGGCGTCTAGAAAACAAACACAGCTCACCGATGGTTTTGACCCCAGCCCAGCGCACTGGTTCGGTGGCTGTCAATTGAAGTAGTGGGGGTGGTCTCGTGGTTCGGTTATTCAATCACTATATTCACCGGCGTCTCATCCTTCAGGTCCTGTTCGATTACGGCCTGATCGTCTCGGCGGTGATGGCCGTCGTCGCCCTGGGCCGCCAGCACTCCGATTTCCTGTTGTCGATGACCGCCACCCACGGTTTCTCCGTGGCCACCTGCACCTTCGTCATCAACATCGCTTCTGGTTTCTACCAGCAAAGCCACAACCGGTCGTTCACCGAAACGCTGGCGCGTGCGGGCCTGGCCGCGTTGTTTGCGCTGCCGCTGGCTTACGCCATTTTCTCGGTGCTGCCGCACGACATGGGCGATTCGCGCCTGCTGCCCACCGCGGCGGTGGCGGCAGTGGCCGCAGTGCTCATCCATCGTGTTTACGCGGCGCATGCCAGCGTGAATGTGCGTGCCCGCTCACGCATCCTGGTGCTGGGTTCCGGCCCGGCGGCCAAGCTGGTGGGCGAAACCCTCAAGGCTTCCGATCCTTCGGCCGAGGTGGTGGGTTATTTTCCGGCCCCGCACGAGCAGCAGGTGGCCGTGCCGGCCTCGCACATCCTCACCGGGCAATCTCTGGCAACCACGGCCCTGAATGCCGGCGTCAGTGAAATCGTGGTGGCCGTGACCGAACGCCGCGGTGGCAACATGCCCTTGCGCGACCTGCTGGATTGCAAGATCCAGGGCATCCGCGTCTCCGACATCTCCACGCATTTCGAGAAAACGCTGGGCAAGCTGCGGCTGGATTACGTCAACGCTGGCTGGTTGATTTTCGGCGACGGTTTCGATCAGGGATTCTTCCGTACCGCCGTCAAGCGCCTGTTCGATATCGTGTCGGCCGCCGTGCTGGTGGTGGTTTCAGCGCCGGTGATGCTGGTCACCATGCTGCTGATCAAAATCGAAAGCCCGGGCCCGGTGTTTTACCGGCAGCAGCGCGTGGGTTTGAATGGGCAGAATTTCGACGTCGTCAAATTCCGCAGCATGCGCAACGACGCCGAAAAGGACGGCAAGCCGCGCTGGGCCACTGCCGCCGACGACCGCATCACCGCGGTCGGCCGGGTGATCCGCAAGCTGCGCATCGACGAGCTGCCGCAGCTGTTCAACGTGCTCAAGGGCGAGATGAGCATCGTCGGCCCCCGCCCCGAACGTCCGTTCTTCGTCGAGCGGCTGACGCAGGAAATTCCGTACTACGCCGTGCGCCACAGCATCAAGCCGGGCGTCACCGGCTGGGCGCAGGTGCGTTACCACTACGGCGCCACGGTGGAAGACTCCCAGGAAAAGCTGCAGTACGACCTGTACTACGTGAAGAACCACACCCTGTTCCTCGATCTGCTGATCCTGTTCGAAACGGTGGCCGTGGTGCTCACCGGCAAGGGCGCGCGCTAAGCTCCGCAGCCGCCACGCGGCTTTTGCCACCGCCTGGGCCGCCTCTGTGCGGCCTTGTGTTTTTCTTCCGGACTCAACGCCTTTGGTCGACTTCGCCGTCTACGGTTGGGGATTCACTGCCTTCGCGTACACGGCGTTCGCGCTCAGCCTGCGCAGCGCGGGCCGCCTGTTCGTGGAGCACCCCGGCGTGCACCGCCTCTTCGTGCTGGCGATGGCCGCCACCGCGGCCTGGGCGCTGGGGGGCTTTGTCGCCCACCTCACGCAGACGTCGCTGGCCGACGGCATCAGCGGCCTGCTCGACACGGCCCGCTACGCGTGCGTCTACCTGTACCTGCTGCGGGTGCTGCAGCCGGCCGACCGTGGCCGCTCACCGCTGAAGATCGCCGGGGCGGTGATCCTGGCCCTGGCGGCAGCGGCCGGCGTGGCCGATCTGCTGCGCCCCGCCGACGCGCTGGACAGCGGGCGCGGCGTGTTCCTCGCCCGGCTGATGCTGCCTGTCTTCGGCATCGTGCTGCTGGAGCAGCTCTACCGCCGCACCCCGCGTGAATTCCACTGGAACATCAAGCCGCTGTGTCTGGGCCTGGGTTTCGTTTTTGTTTTCGATATCTATCTGTTTTCGCTCGCTTTCCTGTTTGGCGCGCTCGATGGTGGCGGTTTGGCCGCCCGCGGCCTGGTGCATGCGGTGGCGGTGCCGCTGCTGTTCATCGCCACGCGCCGCCATGCCGATTGGCGGGCCAGCGCGCAAATGTCGCGCGCGGTGGTGTTCCACACGGCCACCTTGATGTTTGTGGGCGCTTACCTGTTGTTCGTCGCGGCGGTGGGGTATTTCGTCCAGTATTTCAGTGGCGACTGGGGCCGGGCGCTGCAGCTCACCACGGTGTTCGTCGCGCTGCTGCTGCTGGCGGTGCTGCTGATTTCCGGCGGTGTACGCGCACGGCTGCGGGTGTTCATCGCCAAGAACTTTTTCGCCTACCGCTACGACTACCGCGCCGAGTGGTTGCGTTTCACGGCGCGCCTGTCGGGTGATACCGCCTCGCAGGACATGGGCGCGCGGGCGGTGCAGGGTTTGGCCGAGATGCTGCAATGCCCTGGCGGCGCCTTGTGGACGGCGGCCACCGGCGCAACCGATTACGTGCTGAGCGCGCGCTGGAATGTGCCGCCGATGAATGCGTCGGAAGCCACCGGCTCCGAGCTGTGCCGCTTTCTCACCAGCACCGGCTGGATCATCGACCTGGACGAATACCGCGCCAGGCCCGGCCATTACAAGGGCCTGGTGGTGCCCACCTGGCTGACCGGCCACCCCAATTTCTGGCTGGTGATTCCGCTGTTCGTCGGTGCGTCTGAACTGCTGGGTTTTGTGGTGCTGAAGCGGCCGGCGCATGCCGCCAGCGTCACCTGGGAAGTGCGCGACCTGCTGAAAACCGCCAGCCGTCAGGCCGCCAGTTTCCTGGCCCAGGCCCGCGCCACCGAGGCATTGCTGGAGGCGCAGAAATTCGATGCCTTCCACCGCATGTCGGCCTTCGTGGTGCACGACCTGAAGAACATCATCACCCAGTTGTCGCTGATGATGCAGAACGCCAAGCGCCTGCGGCACAACCCGGAGTTCCAGCAGGACATGCTGCTGACGGTCGAGAACTCGCTCGAGAAGATGCAGGCGCTGATGGAACAGTTGCGTGAAGGAGACAAACCGCTGGGCGTGGTGTGCGGCGTCGACCTGGCCGCCATCGCCGAACAAACGCGCGAGATGGCCGCCGCCCGCGGCCGCACCGTGGAGCTGCACAGCGAGCGGGGCCTGTCGGTGCGCGGGCAGGAAGAGCGGCTGGCCCGGGTGCTGGGCCATGTGGTGCAGAACGCGCTGGACGCCACGCCGCCCGACGGCCAGGTGGCCATCGCGCTGGACCGCGCCGGCGACATGGCCCGCGTGGTGGTGAGCGACACCGGCCAGGGCATGAGCCCCGAGTTCATCCACACCCGGCTGTTCAAGCCGTTCAGCACCACCAAGGCGGCGGGCATGGGCATCGGCGCCTATGAGAGCCACCAGTACGTGAAGGAGCTGGGGGGCCGCATCGAGGTGCGCAGCGAGGTGGGCCGCGGCACCACGATGACCATCCTGCTGCCCCTGCATGATGCGAAGATGCCCCACGAAGCCGACCTGATGAGCGCCCCATGAGTACCCCCAAGTCGCCCCAGCTGCTGATCGTCGAGGACGACCTGGCCCTGCAGAAGCAGATCAAGTGGTCGCTCGATCGGTTCGAATCGGTCACGGCCGCCGACCGCGAGAGCGCGCTGGTGCAGTTCCGCCGCTGCACGCCGCCAGTGGTGACCATGGACCTGGGCCTGCCGCCCGACAAGGACTCGGTGTCCGAAGGCTTCGCGCTGCTGGAAAAGCTGCTGGACCTGGACCCCGGCGTGAAGGTCATCGTGCTCACCGGCCAGAACGATCGCACCAATGCGCTGCGTGCGGTGGAGCTGGGCGCCTACGACTTCCTGGCCAAGCCCTTCGACGTGGAGCTGCTCAACCTGACGGTGGAGCGCGCGCTGCGCCTGCATGAGCTGCAGTCCGAGAACCAGCGCCTGCGCGAGCTGCGCGGCACCGAGCTGACGCAGGGCGTGACCACCCGCGACCCCGAGATGCTGAAGATCTGCCGCATGGTGGAGAAGGTGGCGCCCAGCAACGCCAGCGTGATGCTGCTGGGCGAAAGCGGCACCGGCAAGGAGGTGCTGGCGCAGGCGCTGCACCAGGCTTCGCGCCGCAGCGGCAAGTTCGTGGCCATCAACTGCGCGGCCATCCCCGAGAACCTGCTGGAAAGCGAACTCTTCGGCTACGAGAAGGGCGCCTTCACCGGCGCCGTCAAGACCACGCCCGGCCGCATCGAAACGGCCCATGGCGGCACGCTGATGTTCGACGAGATCGGCGACCTGCCGCACTCGCTGCAGGCCAAGCTGCTGCGCTTTCTGCAGGAGCGCACCATCGAGCGCATCGGCGCCCGCAGCTCCATCCCGGTGGACGTGCGCGTGGTGTGCGCCACCCACCAGGACCTGAAGGCGCTGATCGGCGAACAACGCTTCCGCGAGGACCTGTACTACCGCCTGGCCGAGATCGTGGTCAACATCCCGCCGCTGCGCAGCCGCGCCGGCGATGCGGCGCTGCTGGCCCATGCCTTCCTCAAGCGCTTTTCGCAAGAGCAGCGCAGCACCATGCGCTTCACCGAAGACGCGCTGCGCGCCATCGAGGCCCATGCCTGGCCGGGCAACGTGCGCGAGCTGGTCAGCGTGATCAAGCGCGCCACCATCATGGCCGAGGGCGACCGCATCACCTGCGAAGACCTGGGCCTGCCCGACGTGGCGCCGCCCTCGGACGCGGGCGACACCTCGCTCGACCTGCGTGTGGCCCGCGAGACGGCCGAGCGCGAAACCATCCTGGCCGCGCTGGCGCGGGCCAACGGCAACATCCAGAAGGCGTCGGAGCTGCTGGGCGTGAGCCGGCCCACGCTGTACGACCTGATCAACCGCCTGAACATCCGCGTCGAGAAAATCTAGGGGCCTTGCGGTACAACGGCAGTCCCCACACTGTCGTCCAGGAGTACCCATGGCCCAGAACCGCAACGTCGCCGTCATCGTCGGCAGCCTGCGCAAGGAGTCGCTCAACCGCAAGCTGGCGCTGGCCCTCGCCGGCCTGGCGCCCGCCGGCCTGCAGCTGAAGATCGTCGAGATCGGCGCGCTGCCGTTGTACAACCAGGACGACGAGGCCAACCCGCCGGCGGTAGTCACCGAGTTCAAGCAGCAGATCAAGGCCGCCGACGCGCTGCTGTTCGTCACGCCGGAATACAACCGCTCGGTGCCGGGCGCGCTGAAGAACGCGATCGACCACGGCTCACGTCCCTATGGCCAGAGCGCCTGGGCCGGCAAGCCGGGTGCGGTGGTCACGCTGTCCCCGGGCGGCATCGGCGGCTTCGGCGCCAACCACCATCTGCGGCAGATGCTCACCTTCCTGGACGTGCCGGTGCTGCAGCAGCCCGAGGCCTACATCGGCGGTGCCGGCGAGCTGTTCGACGAGCAGGGCGGCCTCAAGAAGCCGGACACCCAGGCCTTCCTCGAGAAGTTCATGGGCGCCTTCGCGCAGTGGATCGAGCGCAACGCCAAGGCGGCTTGAAGGGTCGTCACACGGCTTAACGGTCGGCCAAAGGGTGCGGCCCCGAGGCCAGCGCCGGGCCGCTCCCAAGCGGCCTCGGACCCTCTCGGAGGGTGGCGCCCCGCAGGGGTGCCGGGTGCCCCAGCTAGCATGGCCCGCATGAAGCATCTTCTTCCGCTCACCCGCCGCCAGACCATCGCAGGCTTGGCGGCGGCCGCCAGCCTGACCTGGCTGGCGTCGGCCACACAGGCAGCCACGGCGCCTGCCCGCGGCAGCGTCAGCCTGCCGCCGCTGGGCCTGCGCCAGCGCACACTGGCCAATGGCCTGCAGGTCATCGCACTGCCCGACCGCAGCACCGCCACCGTCAGCGTGCAGGTCTGGTACCGGGTCGGCGGCAAGGACGATCCTGCCGGCCGCTCGGGCTTTGCGCACCTGTTCGAACACATGATGTTCAAGCGCACCCGGCACATGCCGTCCGAGACCTTCGACCGGCTGACCGAGGACGTGGGCGGCCAGAACAACGCCTTCACCGCCGAAGACACGACCGCCTATCAAAGCGAGGTGCCGTCCAACCACCTAGAGCGGCTGCTGTGGGCCGAGGCCGAGCGCATGTCCAACCTGGAGGTGGACCAGCCCAGCTTCGACAGCGAGCGCGCCGTGGTGCAGGAAGAGCTGCGCCAGCGCGTGCTGGCCAGCCCCTACGGCCGCCTGTTCAATGCGCTGCCGGGCTACGCCTTCGAGCGCCACCCCTACCGCCGGCCGGTGGTGGGCAGCATCGAGGACCTGAACGCCGCCACGCTGGACGACGTGCGCGCCTTCCACAGCACCTACTACCGACCCGACAACGCGGTGCTGATCGTGGCCGGCGACCTGGACGACGCCCGCTTCGACGCGGCGGTGGACCGCTACTTCGGCCGCATCCCCCGGCCGGCCACGCCGATTCCGCGGGTGACGGTGCAGGAGCCGCCGCGCCAGGCCGACCTGCGCGCCACGCTGCAGGCGCCGCGGGTGCCGCTGCCCGCGGTGGCCTTGATCTGGAAGGGCCCGGCCGCGCGTGACGAAGACGCCGCCGCGCTGGACGTGGCGTCGGCCCTGCTGGCCGGTGGCGAGTCGTCGCGCATGAACCAGGCGCTGGTGTACCGCGACCGCGTGGCCCAGGCCGCGGGCTTCCAGACCCACCTGAACGCCGACGCCGGCATGCTGGTGGCCTATGCGATTGCGGTGGGTGGCCAGCCGGCCGAACAGCAACTGCCCGCGCTAGAGAAGGCGCTGATGCGCGAGATCGAGGCGCTGGCCCGCGGCCCCATCCGCCAGGCCGAATTCGACAAGGTGCGCACCCAGCTGCTCACCGCCGCGCTGATGGAAAGGCAGACGCCCAACGGCCGTGCCGCCGCCGCCGGCTGGGCAGTGATCCAGTACGGCGATGCGCGCCAGGCTGAGCAGCAGCTGCAGCGGCTGCAGGCCGTGCGCGCGGCCGACGTGCAGCGTGTGCTGCGCCGCCATGTGCTGGAGGCGCACCGCGTGACGCTGAGCTATGTGCAGGCAGCTGCCGCGCCCGACGCCGCTGCCTCGGGCCCGGCAGCTGGCGGTCAGCCCGCCAGCGCAGCGCCGCCTGCCAGCAGCGCAGCCACATCCCCACCCGCCGCCCCGCCTGCCACCACCCCCACCGGGAGCCGCCCATGATGCGCCGCCGCGACCTTGCGGGCGCCTTGCCCGCCCTGGCCCTGCTGGCCGCCTCGGCGGCGCAGGCCCAGCCCGCCAACCCTGCCAGCGCCCCCGCCGGCCTGGGCAGCGCCACCGACGCCGACGACTTCAGCCGCCCGCCACCGGCCGGCGCGCCGCGGCCCGTCACCGTGCCGCCACTGCATGAAAGCCGCCTGCCCAACGGGCTGAGCGTGGTGGTGGCCCCGCGCCAGGGGCTGCCGCTGGTCAGCGCCTGGCTGCTGGTGCGCGTAGGGGCCGAGACCGACCCGCTGGACCGTGCCGGCCGCGCCGACATGCTGGCCGGCCTCCTGACCCAGGGCGCCCGCCGCCAGGGCCGCGCGGTGAGTGCGCCCGAGATCGCCCGCGAGGCCGAGGCGATGGGCGGCTCGCTCGACGCCGGCAGCGGCTGGCGCTCCACCAGCCTGGGCATGACGGTGACCACGCCGCGTGTGGACGCCGCCTTGTCCTTGATGAGCGACGTGCTGCGCCAGCCCACGCTGGCCGCCGACGAGCTGGAACGGCTGCGGGTGCAGGCCATCGACAACCTGCGGGTGAGCGACAGCGACCCCGGCAGCATCGCCAGCCGGGTGGCTCGCCGGCTGTACTGGGGCACCAGCGCCTACGGCAGCGTGACCACCGCCGACACGCTGGGTCGGCTGCGGCGCGACGACCTGGTGGCCTTGCACCGCCAGGGCTTCCGCCCCGACGAGACGCTGCTGGTGCTGGCCGGCGACCTGACGCCCGAACGCGGCCAGGCCCTGGCGCGCCAGCACTTCGGCGGCTGGCGCGCCAGCCGCATCGCGCCCTTGCAGCGGCGCGACGGCACGCCCGCGCCGCTGGCGCCGCGCACGGTGCTGGTGGACCTGCCCGGCGTGGGCCAGAGCAGCGTGCTGGTGCTGGCGCCCTACAGCTCGCTGGCGCCGAAGGACGTGACCGAACTGCGCATCGCCCAGGTGGCCAATGCCGTGCTGGGCGGCGGCTATTCGGCGCGCTTGAACCAGGAGGTGCGCATCAAGCGTGGCCTGAGCTATGGCGTGGGCACCGGCGTGGAGCAGCAGCCCGAAGGCGGCGTGTGGGACGCCAGTGCGCAGACCGACCACCGCAACGTGGCCCAGGTGGCGCAGCTGCTGCGCGAGCAGGTGCTGGCGTTGGCCGGCAACCCGCCCACCGCGGATGAACTGGCCGCGCGCCAGGCCACGCTGGTGGGCAGCTTCGCGCGCCGGCTGGACACCAATGCCGGCATCGCTTCGCTGATCACCGCACGCTGGGCCACCGGCCGGCCGCTGTCGGAGCTGAACCGCTTCGTCGAAGAGATCCTGGCGGTGACGCCGGCCCAGGTGCAGGCCTTTGCCGGCCGGCGCTGGACCGAGGGCGCGCTGCGCACCGTGGTGGTGGGCGATTTCAGCGCCGCGCCCGAGGCCTTCGACCAACTGGCGAAGGCCGACCCGACGGCGCTGCGGCTGAAGGCCAGCGAGCTGGACTTCGGCAGCGGCGGGCTGCAGGCACCGAAGCGCTGATCAGCGGCGGGGCAGCGCGGTGCGCGCTGCCGCCTACTTCGCCGTCGCCTGCCGCACCGCGTGCTCCCAGCCTTCCATCAAGGCCTGGGCGCGGGCGCGCGGCATCGTGGGCAGGAAGCGGCGCTGCACCTGCCATTGCTCGCTCAGCTCGTCCAGGCTGCCGAACACGCCGGTGGCCAGACCGGCCAGATAGGCGGCGCCCAGCGCGGTGGTCTCGATGACCTTGGGGCGCACCACCGGCACGCCCAGCAGGTCGGCCTGGAACTGCATCAGCAGGTCGTTGACGCAGGCGCCGCCGTCCACCCGCAGCTCGCTCACCGGTGCGCCGCCGGCGGCCACCGCGTCGCGGCTCATGGCCTGCAGCAGCGCCGCGCTCTGGAAGGCGATGCTTTCCAGTGCCGCCCGTGCGATGTGGGCCACCGTGGTGCCCCGGGTCACGCCCACGATGGCGCCGCGTGCATCGGCGTCCCAGTAGGGCGCGCCCAGGCCGGTGAAGGCGGGCACAAACACCACGCCGCCGGCATCGGGCACGCTCTCGGCCAGGGCCTGCACCTGGGCGCTGCTCTCGATGGCGCGCAGGCCGTCGCGCAGCCACTGCACCACCGCGCCGCCGATGAACACACCGCCCTCGAAGGCGAACTGGGGCGTGCCGTCCACCTGCGCGGCGGCGGTGGTCAGCAGGCCGTTGGCCGAGGTCTCGAAGCGTGGTCCGGTGGGCATCAGCATGAAGCAGCCGGTGCCGTAGGTGTTCTTGGCCAGCCCGGGGCGAAAGCACGCCTGGCCGAAGAGGGCGCTCTGCTGGTCGCCCGCGATGCCGGCAATCGGCACCTCGCCGCCCAGGAATTCGGCATCGGCCACGCCATACAGGTGGCTGGAGGGGTGCACTTCGGGCAGCACGCTGGCCGGGATCTTCAGCAGCTGCAGCAGCTCTTCGTCCCACTGGTTGCGGCGGATGTCGAACAGCATGGTGCGCGAGGCATTGCTCACGTCGGTGGCATGCACCTGGCCACGGGTGAGCTGCCACAGCAGCCAGCTGTCCACGGTGCCGAAGGCCAGCTCGCCGCGGTCGGCGGCTTCACGCGCGCCGGGCACATGGTCGAACAGCCAGCGCAGCTTGGTGGCCGAGAAATACGCGTCGATCACCAGGCCGGTGCTGCGCTGCACCCGCTCGCCCATGCCGGCATCGCGCAGCTCGGCGCACAGCGGCTCGGCCCGGCGGTCCTGCCAGACGATGGCGTTGTGGATGGGCTCGCCGGTGCGGCGGTTCCACAGCAGCGTGGTCTCTCGCTGGTTGGTGATGCCGATGCCGGCCAGATCCTTCGTGCTCAGCCGCGCGGCGGCCAGGGCCTCGCGCGCGGTGGCCAGCTGCGAGGTCCAGATTTCGGTCGGGTCATGCTCCACCCAGCCGGGCTGCGGGTAGATCTGGCGGAACTCGCGCTGCGCCATCGCGACGACGGTGCCGCGGTGGTCGAACACGATGCTGCGTGAGCTCGACGTGCCCTGGTCGAGCGCCAGCAGGTAGCGGGCGGTCATGGTCTGTCTCCTGCGTCTTCGTGGCCTTCACCCGCCA
Organism: Aquincola tertiaricarbonis; assembly: GCF_023573145.1. GTDB lineage: Bacteria > Pseudomonadota > Gammaproteobacteria > Burkholderiales > Burkholderiaceae_C > Aquincola > Aquincola tertiaricarbonis_B. Next base: position 3,655,229 of record NZ_CP097636.1, on the reverse strand, counting down.
CCACGCACTGCACGCCGGCCTCGGCCAGCAGGTGCGCAAAGGGGGCCGGCGGCGGCTGGTCGGTGAACAGGCGGTCCACCTGTTCCAGCCGGCCCAGCTCCACCATCGCGGGCCGGTTGAACTTGCTGTGGTCGGCGGCCAGCCACACCTCGCGCGAGTGTTCGAGGATGGCACGCGCCACCTTCACCTCGCGGTAGTCGTAGTCGCGCAGCGTGCCGTCGTTCTCGATGGCCGAGATGCCGATCAGCCCCACGTCCACCTTGAACTGGCGGATGAAGTCGACCGTTGCCTCGCCCACGATGCCGCGGTCGCGCCCGCGCACCACGCCGCCGGCCACGATCACTTCGCAGTCGGGGTTGTCGGACAGGATGGCCGCCACGTTCAGGTTGTTGGTGATCACGCGCAGCCCCTTGCGCTGCAGCAGCTCATGCGCAATGGCCTCGGTGGTGGTGCCGATGTTGAGGATGAGCGAACAGCCGTCGGGCAGGGCCTGCGCGGCGGCGCGGGCGATGCGGCGCTTGGCCTCGTCGTTGAGCAACTGGCGCTGGCGGTAGGCGATGTTCTCGGTGGTGGAGCTGGGCACGCGCGCGCCGCCGTGAAAGCGAGCCAGCAGGCCCGCATCGGACAGCAAACGAACATCGCGCCGGGCCGTCTGCAGCGTCACGCCGAAGTGCTCGGCCAGAGTTTCGACGGACACCGAACCGCGCGTCTTCACGAGCGCCAGCATGCCTTCCTGGCGCGGATTGGGATTCAGCGAATGGGCCACGGCTGGGAGGGTAGGCGCAAATGCGGTGGCTGGCTCCGGGCGGTTTGCCTACTTGTCAGCGCGCCACAAAGCCGCTAAAACGAAAAAAGAAGCGCGATAACGAACGCGAAACGAACTTCAAACGAACGTCGGCCCCGGCCGGCGACCTGCCCAGGAGACACGCCCTTGAATCCGCTGCCCTCCAGCGACCAGCCCCTGACCTGCGACGTGCTCGTCGTCGGTGGCGGCATCAATGGCGCCGGCATTGCACGCGACCTGGCGGGCCGCGGTGCCAAGGTGGTGCTGTGCGAGCAGCACGACCTGGCCCAGCACACGTCCTCGTCGTCCACCAAGCTCATCCACGGCGGCCTGCGCTACCTGGAGTACTACGAGTTCTCGCTGGTGCGCAAGGCGCTGGCCGAGCGCGAGGTGCTGATCAAGGCCGCGCCGCACATCATGTGGCCGCTGCGCTTCGTGATGCCGCACGACCCGCGCGCCAACTTCCTGCGGCCGGCCTGGATGATCCGCGCCGGACTCTTCCTCTACGACCACCTGGCCAAGCGCGAGGTGCTGCCCGGCAGCAAGACCGTGGACCTGCGCAGCCACGCGGCCGGCCGGCCGCTGAAGCCGGGCTTCACCAAAGGTTTCGTCTACTCCGACGGCTGGGTGGACGACGCCCGCCTGGTGCTGCTGAACGCGCTGGACGCGCAGGAACACGGCGCCACCGTCTACACCCGCACCAGCTGCACCCAGGCCGAGCGCAGCCCGCAGGGCTGGAGCGCCACGCTGCGCCATGCCGACGGCACGCTGCAGCCGGTGCAGGCGCGGGCGTTGGTCAATGCCGCCGGCCCGTGGACGGCGCAGTTCCTCAAGCAGCAGGCGCGGCTGCAAGGCAGCAAGAGCCTGCGGCTCATCAAGGGCTCGCACATCGTCGTCAAGAAGATGTTCGAGCACGACCATGCCTACATCTTCCAGAACCCCGACAAGCGCATCATCTTCGCCATCCCCTACGAAGACGACTTCACGCTGATCGGCACCACCGACATCGAGCACCACGGCCCCATCGGCACCGCGCGCATCGACCAGTCGGAGATCGACTACCTGTGCGAACAGGCCAGCCGCTACTTCGCCAAGCCGGTGACGGCGGCCGACGTGGTGTGGACCTACAGCGGCGTGCGCCCGCTGCTGGACGATGAATCGAGCGATGCCTCGGCCGTGACGCGCGACTACCTGCTGGACCTGGACACCAGCGCCGCGCCGCTGCTCAGCGTGTGGGGCGGCAAGATCACCACCTTCCGCAAGCTGGCCGAAGAGGCCGCCGACCTGCTGCAGGCGCCGCTGGGCCTGGCGCAGGGCGCCTGGACCGCCGGCGCCATGATGCCGGGCGGCGACATCGCGGCCTGGCCCGATGTGGCGCGCTCGGTATCGGCCCCCGCCGCCGCCCGCCGCCGCGATGCGGTGGCGCCCGTGGCCCGGCCCGATGCCATCCCCCGCTTCGAGGCCGCGCTGGGCCGCAGCCACCCCTGGCTGCCGGCCGCGATGCGCCAACGCTGGGCCCGCAGCTATGGCAGCCGCGTGGCCTTGTTCCTGCCGGCCGAAGCCGGCGGCCTGGCCTCGTTGGGCGCCGAGGTGGCGCCCTACCTGTACGAGGCCGAGCTGCGCTACCTGCACGAGCATGAATGGGCCCGCAGCGCGGATGACGCGCTGTGGCGCCGTACCAAGCTGGGCCTGCACCTGACCGAAGCCCAACGCGCGGCCGTCGCCACCTGGTGGGCCGCGCAATTTCCCGGCGAAACCACCCCCGCCGATCAGACCATGGCCGGCCTCCCGCCGGAAATGGCCACGAAGAAGTAGACGATGGAACTCTCGCTCGAACGCGTCGACAAGCAGGTGGGGCCGGCGCACCACCTGTACCCGATCGACCTGCGGCTGCAGCCCAATGCCGTGACGGTGTTGCTGGGCGCCACCCAGGCCGGCAAGACCTCGCTGATGCGGCTGATGGCGGGGCTGGACACGCCCTCCCATGGCAAGGTGATGGTGGACGGCCGCGATGTCACCGGCGTGCCGGTGCGCGACCGCAACGTGGCCATGGTCTACCAGCAGTTCATCAACTACCCGTCGATGACGGTGGCCGACAACATCGCCTCGCCGCTGAAGCTGCGCGGCGGGCTCGACCGCGCCGCCATCGACCGCCAGGTCCAGGCGCTGGCCGAGCGGCTGCACATCGACCCCTTCCTGCAGCGGCTGCCCGCCGAGCTGTCGGGCGGCCAGCAGCAGCGTGTGGCCATGGCCCGTGCGCTGGCCAAGGGCGCGCCGCTGCTGCTGCTGGACGAGCCACTGGTCAACCTCGACTACAAGCTGCGCGAAGAGCTGCGCGAGGAACTGGTGGCCTTATTCGCCGGCGGTGAATCCACCGTCGTCTATGCCACCACCGAGCCCACCGAAGCGCTGCTGCTGGGCGGCTACACCGCGGTGATGGACGCGGGCGAGCTGCTGCAGTACGGCCCCACCTCGGAGGTGTTCCACCGCCCGCGTTCCATCCGCGTGGCCCGTGCCTTCAGCGACCCGCCGATGAACCTGCTGCCCGCCAGCCACACCGCCGGCGGTGTGCAGCTGGCCGGGGGCCCGCTGCTGCCGCTGGCGCTGGCCGACGATGCCCGCGCCAGCAGCCTGACCGTGGGCGTGCGCGCGCCGGCGTTCCGCGTCACCGGCCGCCCCGGCGACCTGGCGCTGCCCGGCCAGGTGGAGCTGGCCGAGATCAGCGGCTCGGACACCTTCGTGCACGTGGCCACCGCGGTGGGTGAGGTGGTGGCCCAGCTCACCGGCGTGCATGTGCTCGACCTCGGCAGCACCGTCACCCTTTACCTCGACCCCGCGCAGGCCTACGTGTTCGATGCGGCGGGCGATCTGCTGGTGGCCCCGGCCGGACGCAACTGACATGGCACGCATCGACCTCGACCTGGCGCACTCGTACCGCCCCGACCCGCAGCAGGACAGCGACTACGCGCTGCTGCCGCTGAAGATGAGCTTCGTGGATGGCGGCGCCTATGCGCTGCTCGGCCCTTCGGGCTGTGGCAAGACCACCATGCTCAACATCATCTCGGGCCTGGTGCAGCCTTCGCACGGCACCGTGAAGTTCGACGACCGCGACGTCACCCGCGCCTCGCCGCAGGAACGCAACATCGCCCAGGTGTTCCAGTTCCCGGTCATCTACGACACCATGACCGTGGGCGAGAACCTCGCCTTTCCGCTGAAGAACCGCGGCGTGGCACCGGCCCGCATCAAGGAACGGGTGGGCCGCATCGCCGAGATGCTGGAGATGAGCGGCCAGCTCGACATGCGCGCCTCGGGCCTGGCGGCCGACGCCAAGCAGAAGATCTCGCTGGGCCGCGGCCTGGTGCGCGAGGACGTCAGCGCCGTGCTGTTCGACGAGCCGCTGACCGTGATCGACCCGCACCTGAAGTGGCAGCTGCGGCGCAAGCTCAAGCAGATCCACCATGAGCTCAAGCTCACGCTGATCTACGTCACCCACGACCAGGTGGAAGCGCTGACCTTCGCCGACCAGGTGGTGGTGATGACGCGCGGCCGCGCGGTGCAGGTGGGCAGCGCGTCCGACCTGTTCGAGCGGCCCAGGCACACCTTCGTCGGCCACTTCATCGGCTCGCCGGGCATGAACTTCCTGCCCGCGCAATGGGACGGCCGCCAGCTCAGCGTGGCCGGCCATGCGATGCCGGGCGTGCCCCCGCTGGCCTCGCTGAGTTCACTGGCTTCCGCCCCTGCGGGCGGCGACCTCAAGCTGGGCGTGCGGCCCGAGTACGTCGAGCTGGCGACCGAAGGTGACGAAGGCGCGCTGCCGGCCACCGTCACCCGCGTGCAGGACGTGGGCACCTACCTGCTGCTCACCGCCCGCCTGGGCGAGGTGCTGCTCAAGGCCCGCCTGGCCCCCGGCACCCCGGTGCCCGGCGAAGGCGGCACCGTGTGGCTGGCCCTGGTGGGCCCGCACACCTGCTTCTACAAGAACGAGGAACTGGTGGCATGAGCGCGATCAAGCCGGTCAATCAGAAGGCGTGGCTGCTGGTGCTGCCCGTCTTCATCTGCGTGGCCTTCTCGGCCATCCTGCCGCTGATGACGGTGGTGAACTACTCGGTGCAGGACATCATCAGCCCCGAGCGGCGCGTGTTCGTCGGCACCGAATGGTTCGCCAGCGTGATGCGCGACGAGGAGCTGCACGGCGCGCTGCTGCGGCAGATCATCTATTCGCTGTCGGTGCTGGCGGTGGAGATTCCGCTGGGCATCATGCTCGCGCTGGCCATGCCGGCCCAGGGCTGGAAGGCCTCGGCCGTGCTGGTGCTGGTGGCGCTGTCGCTGCTGATTCCCTGGAACGTGGTGGGCACCATCTGGCAGATCTACGGCCGTGCCGACATCGGCCTGCTGGGCCACACGCTGGAGCAGCTGGGCTTCGACTACAGCTACACCGGCAATGCCACCCATGCCTGGCTCACCGTGCTGGTGATGGACGTGTGGCACTGGACACCGCTGGTGGCGCTGCTGTGCTACGCCGGCCTGCGCAGCATCCCCGATGCCTACTACCAGGCCGCCCGCATCGACGGCGCCAGCAAGTTCGCGGTGTTCCGCTACATCCAGCTGCCCAAGATGCGCGGCGTGCTGATGATCGCGGTGCTGCTGCGCTTCATGGACAGCTTCATGATCTACACCGAGCCCTTCGTGCTCACCGGCGGCGGCCCGGGCAATGCCACCACCTTCCTGAGCCAGTACCTGACGCAGAAGGCCGTGGGCCAGTTCGACCTCGGCCCGGCGGCGGCGTTCTCGCTGATCTACTTCTTCATCATCCTGCTGCTGTGCTTCATCCTCTACAACTGGATGCAGCGCGTGGGCACCGCCGACAAGGAGCACACCGGTGACTAACTCCACCAGGCCCGAGCGCCGGGCCGCTCCCAAGCCGGGCCGTATCCCCTCGGGGGATCGGCAGATGTACCCATCTGACGAGGGGCAGTCATGACTCGGAAGCGCACGCTGTTCTTGCTGCTGTACCTCGTCTTCGCCATCCTGCCGATCTACTGGATGACGATGATGTCCTTCAAGACCAACCAGGAGATCCTGTCCAGCTTCAGCCTGTGGCCGCAGGACTTCACTTGGGACAACTACCACCGCATCTTCACCGACGAGAGCTGGTACTCGGGCTACATCAACAGCCTGATCTACGTGGCCATCAACACGGTGATCAGCATCACGGTGGCGCTGCCGGCAGCCTATGCCTTCAGCCGCTTCAGCTTCCTGGGCGACAAGCACGTCTTCTTCTGGCTGCTGACCAACCGCATGACGCCGCCTGCGGTGTTCCTGCTGCCCTTCTTCCAGCTCTACACCACCGTGGGCCTGATGGACACCCACCTGGCCGTGGCGCTGGCGCACCTGGTGTTCAACGTGCCGCTGGCGGTGTGGATCCTGGAAGGCTTCATGAGCGGCATCCCGCGCGAGATCGACGAGACCGCCTACATCGACGGCTACAGCTTCCCGCGCTTCTTCCTCACCATCTTCCTGCCGCTGATCAAGGCGGGCGTGGGCGTGGCGGCGTTCTTCTGCTTCATGTTCAGCTGGGTGGAGCTGCTGCTGGCGCGCACGCTGACCAGCGTGGATGCCAAGCCCATCGTCGCGACGATGACCCGCACCGTGAGTGCCTCCGGCATGGACTGGGCCACGCTGGCCGCGGCCGGGGTGCTCACCATCGTGCCGGGCGCCATCGTGATCTGGTTCGTGCGCCACTACATCGCGAAGGGGTTCGCGATGGGGAGAGTCTGATGTTTGCCTGGATGGTCTGGACGACGCCCGTCGCCGTCTTCTTCACCTGCATCGTGCTGATGCTCATCGGCATGACCGTGTGGGAGCTCAAGAGCCCCACCGTCATGCGCAAGGGCTGGCTGCCCATGGCCACCACGCGCGGCGACCGGCTGTTCATCGGCCTGCTCACCGCCGCCTACATCAACCTGGCCTGGGTAGGCCTGGGTGAGCACCTGGCGCAATGGTTCTCGCTGGAGCAGGAGCCCAGCGTGTGGTTCAGCTTCGTGCTGTCCATGGCCGTGCTGGCATTGATCATGAAAAAGGGCTGAGGCCCGAGTCGAAAGGGAATCCGGCCCGGTGCTTCCCCGGGGCCGTGGTCACCCGAACCGCAGTCGCGGGGAAGCACACCGAGGAGACAAACATGACGTTGCGTTACAGCGCACTCGCCCTGGCCGCGCTGCTGGCCGTGGGTGCCCCCTTTGCCCATGCCGGCGAGGCGGAAGCCAAGAAGTGGATCGACAGCGAATTCCAGCCGTCGACCCTGAACAAGGACCAGCAGATGGCCGAGATGAAGTGGTTCATCGAAGCCGCCAAGAAGCTGCAGGCCAAGGGCGTGAAGGAGATCTCGGTCGTCTCCGAGACCATCACCACCCATGAGTACGAGGCCAAGACCCTGGCCAAGGCCTTCACCGAGATCACCGGTATCACCGTCAAGCACGACCTGATCCAGGAAGGCGACGTGGTCGAGAAGCTGCAGACCTCGATGCAGTCGGGCAAGAGCATCTACGACGGCTGGATCAGCGACTCGGACCTGATCGGCACCCACTACCGCTACGGCAAGGTGCTGAACCTGACCGACTACATGACGGGCGCCGGCAAGGAGTGGACCAACCCCGGCCTGGACCTGAAGGACTTCATCGGCACCAAGTTCACCACCGCGCCCGACGGCAAGCTGTACCAGCTGCCCGACCAGCAGTTCGCCAACCTGTACTGGTTCCGCGCCGACCTGTTCGACCGCAAGGACCTGAAGGACAAGTTCAAGGCCAAATACGGCTACGACCTGGGCGTGCCGCTGAACTGGAGCGCCTACGAGGACATCGCCGAGTTCTTCACCAACGACGTGAAGCAGATCGACGGCAAGCCCATCTACGGCCACATGGACTACGGCAAGAAGGACCCGTCGCTGGGCTGGCGCTTCACCGACGCCTGGCTGTCGATGGCCGGCTCGGCCGACATCGGCAACCCCAACGGCCTGCCGATCGACGAGTGGGGCATCCGCGTGGCCGACGACAAGTGCACGCCGGTGGGCGCCAGCGTGGAGCGGGGCGGTGCCACCAACTCGCCCGCGGCCGTCTATGCGCTCACCAAGTACGTGGACTGGATGAAGAAGTACGCGCCGAAGGAAGCCACCGGCATGACCTTCGGTGAAGCCGGCCCGGTGCCCGCGCAAGGCCAGATCGCGCAGCAGATCTTCTGGTACACGGCCTTCACCGCCGACATGACCAAGCCCGGCCTGCCGGTGGTCAATGCCGACGGCACGCCCAAGTGGCGCATGGCCCCCGGCCCCAACGGCCCGTACTGGAAGCAGGGCATGCAGAACGGCTACCAGGACGTGGGCAGCTGGACCTTCTTCTCGGGCCATGACGCCAACAAGACCGCCGCGGCCTGGCTGTATGCGCAGTTCGTGACCGCCAAGACCACCAGCCTGAAGAAGACGCTGGTCGGCCTGACGCCCATCCGCGAAAGCGACATCCAGAGCAAGGCCATGACCGACATGGCGCCCAAGCTGGGTGGCCTGGTGGAGTTCTACCGCAGCCCCGCCCGCGTGGCCTGGAGCCCCACCGGCACCAACGTGCCGGACTACCCCAAGCTGGCCCAGCTGTGGTGGAAGAACGTGGCCCAGGCCGTGACCGGCGAGAAGACCCCGCAGGCCGCGATGGACAACCTGGCCAAGGAGATGGACGACGTGATGGCGCGGCTGGAACGTGCCGGCATGGCCAAGTGCGCGCCCAAGCTCAACAAGCGCGAAGACCCCAAGAAGTGGCTGAGCGACAAGCAGGCGCCGTGGGCCAAGCTGGCCAACGAGAAGCCGAAGGGCGAAACCATCGCCTATGACAGCCTCTTGAGCGCGTGGAAGGCTGGCAAAGCCCGATAAGCTGCAAGCAGAGCCACAAAGCCAGGCGGGCCCTCAAGGGGCCCGCTGGGTCGGTGGTGGCGCCTCACGTCTCAGGCGCCCGAGGGGTCCGCGCTTCAGCGGCCCTTCACGGCGTCCTTGACGTCTTCCTTGGCGTCGCCGTAGGTCTTCTGCGCCGTGCCCTTGGCCTGGTCGGCCAGACCTTCGGACTGCAGCTTCTCGTTGCCGACGGCCTTGCCGACGGCTTCCTTGATGTGGCCCTTGGCGTCCGTCAGGCGGCCCTTGACTTGATCGTCGTTCATGGTGGTTCCTTCGTAGGCTTTGTGGGGTGGAAGGCTGCGCTGTCGCGCCGCCGCCCGCTGTCTCGTTCAGCGGTGAAGCCACTGTGCCGCGCGCTCACACCCATAACCGTCGGTCCGGGGCGCGGTTGCATGTAGGTCGATGCCGCATGCCATCATCGGCGCATGCAAGCGGTGCCCGAACAGTTCGACCACCCGGCCGACCGCGCCGAGTTCCGCCGCCCCACGCACCGTGCGGGCGTGGAGCTGTACCGCGCCCACATCGTGCGCCACAGCTTCGAGCCGCACACCCACGACGCCTACGGCCTGGGCGCCATCGCCAGCGGGGCCGAGCGCTTCCGCTACCGGGGCAGCGACCACCTGGCCGCCGCCGGCTCGGTGGTGCTGATGAGCCCCGACGAGCTGCACACCGGCCGCGCCGAGACCGAAGCCGGCTGGGGTTACCGCATGCTGTACCTCGATGCCGAACTGCTGCAGGCCGTCACCGGCGACGCGGCCTGGCACTTCGACACCGCGGTGCTGAACGACGCCGCGCTGGCGGCCCAGGTGAGCCAGCGGCTGGGCGCGCTGTGGCAGTCGGCGGATGACCTGGCCTTCGACAGCGGCCTGCTGGAGTTGCTGGCGCTGCTGCGGCCGCGGGTTCGGCCTGCCGCAAGGTCGGTTGGCGTGCGATCGGCCCACGCACAGCCCCGGTTTTCGGCGGTGATCGACTACCTGCAGGCCCACCTGGCCGAGCCGCTGCGGCTGGAGCAGCTGGCGGCGGTGGCGGGGCTCAGCCCCTTCCACTTCCAGCGCAGCTTCAAGGCCGCGCATGGCGCCACGCCGCACCAGATGCTGATGGCGCTGCGCCTGCTGCAGGCCAAGCAGCGGCTGGCGCGGGGCGACAGGCCGGCCGACGTCGCCGCCGCCGTGGGCCTGGCCGACCAGGCGCACCTGACCCGCGCCTTCCTGCAGCGCTACGGGGTCACGCCGGCGCGGTATGCGCGGCAGGTGGGCGGCCGCTGAAGGGCGGGCCGGGCCCAGCGCAATCCGGTACAAGACCGCGGCCGGCCACAGCGCCGACACTGGCGGGATGCTCATCGGTACCTTGTTCGCCCTGGCCGCCGGCCTGATGTGGGGCCTGGTCTTCGTCGCGCCCACGCTGCTGCCCGACTACCCCGCCACCTTGTTGTCCTTCGGCCGCTACCTGGCCTTCGGCGTCATCGCGCTGCCCATGCTGTGGCTGGACCGGCGTCGCATGGCGCAGTTCACCCGCAGCGACTGGATCGAGGCGGCCAAGCTCTCGCTGGTGGGCAACGTGCTGTACTACCTGTGCCTGTCGGCCGCCATCCAGCGGGCCGGCGGGCCGCTGCCCACCATGATCATCGGCACGCTGCCGGTGGTCATCGCCATCTGCTCCAACCTGCGTGATGCCGAGCGCGACGGCCGCTTGCCCTGGCTGCGGCTGGCACCGTCGCTGGGGCTCATCGCGCTGGGTATCGGCTGCGTCAACCAGTCGGAGCTGCAGCAGCTGCGTGCCGACCCCGCCGCCGACCTGGGCCGTTATGCCACCGGCGCGCTGCTGGCCATCGCGGCCGTGGCCTGCTGGACCTGGTACCCGATGCGCAATGCCGACTGGCTGCGCCACCACTCCGACCGCAGCCCGCGCAGCTGGGCCACCGCGCAAGGCATCGCCACGCTGCCGATGGCGGTGCTGGGCTTTGCCGGCGTGTGGATCTGGAACAGCGCGACGGCGCAGCCCTTTGCGATGCCGCTGGGGCCCACGCCGGGGCTGTTCCTGGGCTTGATGCTGGCCATCGGGCTGTTTGCCTCTTGGCTGGGCACGCTGTGCTGGAACGAGGCCAGCCAGCGCCTGCCCACCACGCTGGTGGGCCAGCTCATCGTGTTCGAGACGCTGTCAGCCCTGGCCTATGCCTTCCTGCTGCGCGGCCAGTGGCCAGCCCCGGCCACGCTGCTGGGCATCGTGCTGCTGGTGGCCGGCGTGGCGTGGGCGCTGCGGGTGCGGCCGGAGCCGGTGGAGGCCGTCGAAGCTCACGCAGGTTGAGGTTGCAGAAACACCGTCAGCACCCCCGTGTAGCCGTACAGGTGGTGCCGCGCAATCTCGCCGCCGGCGAAGAAGCCGATCAGCGGCACGTCGCCCAGCGCATGCTGCACGATCTGCATCTCGGCCGAGGGGGAGCCGAAGTGCGGGCCGCCGCGGCCGGCGCAGCTGATGTACAGCGCGCCGGCCACGCGCTGCAGCGGGTCGGCCGGGCCGGCGGTGGCGTCGGCGCCTTCGGTGGCCGGCTCCAGCTCTTCGCGGATCTCGCTGCAGATGCGCACCAGGTCGCGCCGCGCGGCCTGGGCGTCGCGGTGGCAGAAGGCCAGCTGCATGCCGGGCTCCACCAGGTCGGCCACCGCGATGCCGCGGGCGCCGGGGTCCAGGCCCACCAGGTGGCGCACCCGGGTGTCGGTGCCGAACTGGCCGGGCCGCGTCAGCAGGTCGCTGCCGCCATCGGTCAGGCCCACCAGCGTGGCGCGCAGCTTGGGCAGCGCGGCATGCGGGTCGTCCAGCGCGATGCCCAGGTCACGCAGCAGGCAGTCCAGCGCCGGCTCGCCGTCCAGCGCGGTGACCACGTTGCGCTGCGCCGCCGTCACCCTGCGCACCGGCCCCACCGGCTGGCAGCCCTGGGTGACGCGTGACAGCAGCGGCAGCCCCTGCGCAAAGCCCACGCCCGACAGGCCGCCGCGGCACACCGTGTCGGCGATGTGCAGCGCGCCGTGGCGGCCGGCGGCCAGGCCGCCGAACAGGTAGCCCGAGCCGGTGCGGCCGCTGAGCTCGCCGATCAGCTCGGCCAGGTCGGGCGTGCCCGGGTCGGCATGCACCAGGGCGGTGTACGGTTCCTTGCCGCCCAGCGGCCGTGCGCCGGAAAACACCTGGAAGCTCTCGGGCGCCAGCGGCGCCAGCATCAGCGCCAGCGCCGGCTCGTCGATGTATTCCACGCCGCTGGCGGCCACGCCCACGCCCACCGAGCCCACCCAGCGGATACCCGGCCAGCGGGTGTTCAGTTCCGCCAGCAGGGCGTCGACATGGGCGGAGTAGTGGTCGCTGAAGTACACGAAGCCAAGGCTGAAGGCCGGTGCGCCGGCTTTCTGGGCGCGCGCATGCGCGGCCCGCTGCGCGTCGATCTGGGCGGCCGCCAGGGCCAGGGCCATGCGCCAGTCGGGGTGCGTGGCGTGGGCGTGGATGAACGGGATCATGACAACCGCGGGATGTGAACGATCAGCCGGCGCTCGGTCGCTTGCGCGCCGCCTTCTTGGCAGCCGCCTTCCGGGCCGGTGCGGCGGCAGCCGTTGCGCCCGCCTTGGCCGATGCCGACGGCGTGGCGGCCGGCGTGGCCGTGGCCGCCTGCAGGGGCGAGGGCATCTTGGCCAGCTGCGCCACCTGCGCGGCCTGCGCCGAGCCCTCCTTGATGGCCTCGGCCGCCAGTTCGGTGAACTGCTTGGTCAGCGCGCCCCACCACTGCATCGGGTCGACCACGCCGGCCGGCTTCGCGGCAGGCTCGGCCGCCTCCCCCTCGGCGGCGGTGGCCGCCGCTTTGGCGGCAGGCGCGGGCGCCTCGGGCAGCTTGATCTTCATCGCCTCCTGCAGGTCCTGCACCTGCACGTTCATCGTCTTGAGCGTGCTCAGCGTCATGCGCTGCACTTCCAGCGCCTGGATGGTGGCCGCCAGCATGCGGGCGTTCTGCTCCAGCCAGAACTGCACCGTCTTCAGCTCGTCGATGCGCTTGGTCAGCTCGGCCGGGTCCAGCGTGGGCGCCACCCACTGGCCGATGGACGGCATGGCCGAGCCGGCGCCCTTGACGAGGTTCTGAAGGAAATCGAAGCCGGGCACGAGCGAAGAGAAGGGGGAGGCGCTGTCGGCCATGGGAGGTCTCCTGGGCGGTGTTGCTTGAGGTCGTCGGGGGTACGGCTGCGACCCATTGTGCACAGCGGTGGCGGTGCCGCGGCGCCGCCGCCGCCGTGGGTCTAGCGCAGCGGCACCCGCACCACCGTGAAACCGCGCTGCGCCAGCAGCCGCGGCAAGGCCTGCGGGCCGGTCATGTGCAGCGCGCCCACGGCCACGAACAGGCGGCGGCCCTCCCGGTGCAGCGCCTCGATGCGCTCGGCCAGGCCGGGGTTGCGCTCGTCGTTCAGGCGCTGCAGCTGGCGGCGGTCCTCGTCGGTCTCCACGCATTCGCACCACTGGTCGTAGCGCTCCAGCTGTGCCAAGTCGCCGCGGGCCCACACGTCGGCCAGGCGCACCACCATGCCGCGGGTGCGGTCGGCTTCCAGCTGCTCCACCATCTGCTGCACCAGGCGCTGGGCCTCGGCCGGGTCGGGGGGCACCAGCGCGGCCATCTGCAGCTCGGGCGTTTCCAGTGACACGATCCTGCGGCGCAGCGTGCTCATGAAGCCGGTGAGCGCGAATTCCTGCGCATAGGCCGGGTCCAGCCCGTCCACGCGGGCGGCCAGGGTGGTGAGCGCCAGCGCCTGCATCACCGGGTGCTGCTGCCCCAGCTGCGGCAGGCAGGCGGCGCGGATCAGCTGGTCGAGCCGCGCCTGCAGCGCAGGCGGCAGCGGCGGCGCATCGGCGCCGGGCGCGGCCATGCTGTCGGCCACCTTGCGGGCCAGCGCGGGGTCGCTGAAGTCCAGCTCCAGCGCCAAGGTGTCGCTGGAGCGCAGCGCCTCGCTCACCGTCGGTCCGGGCACGGCCCAGGCCAGCTTGCCCACGTGCACCGTGCCGTAGAGGTAGCCGCCCTGGCCGTCCCTCTCGAAGCGCCACAGGAAGCCGTGGTCGCGCGCCTGCGCGATGGCGGTGCGCAGCTGCTCGGGCGTGGGCTGCGTGGCCACCGGCGGGCAGTCGGTGCGCGGCGCCGGCTCGGCCGCCACCGCGGGCAGCCCCCACAGCCCGGCCATGGCGGTGGCCACGGCCAGCAGGCGCCGCCAGCCCAGGCGGTTGAACGGGAAGGGGCGCATCGGGCAGGTGGGGTTCATGGGCTCGGCGGTTCAAAGCGCAGCACGCCGCCGCGCTGGCTGAAGTGCATCTTCGACAGCACGTCCATGCCCAGCAGCGGCGCTTCCAGCGCGGGCAGCACCGTCACCCGCAGCCGCTCGGCGCTGACGCCGCCCTGCAGCTCGATGTCGGCGCGGGCCACGCTGCCGCGCACCACGCCACCGGCGGTGGAGGAGGTCACGCTGCCTTCCATCACCAGCCGCGCCTCTTCGGCCAGTGACTGCGGCAACGCGGTGCTGGTGGCGCCGGTGTCCACCAGGAAATCGACCGCGATGCCGTTGACCCGGCCCGGCCAGTGGAAGTGGCCGTCGGGCCCCCGGCGCAGTTCCACCACGCCGCCCTGGCTGCTGAAGCGGCTGCGCTGCTGTTCGGCCTGCCACCACTCCACGCCGAGGAACACGGCCACGCCGATCACCAGCCACAGCGTGACCAGCTTGAAGGTGCGCGATACCTCGCTCATCGGGCTGCCGGCGCGCTCAGCGCGCGTCCTCCACGTGCACCGTCTGCTCGATGGCGCCGAACACGCTCTGGCCGTCGGCGCCCTTCATCTCGATGCGGATGGTGTCGCCGTCCTGCATGAAGCCGGTCTTGGGCTCGCCGCCTTCGATGGTCTCGATCGCCCGTTTCTCGGCGATGCAGGCATAGCCGCGCGACCAGTCCTTGTTGCTGACGGTGCCGCTGCCCACGATGCTGCCGGCGCGCACCCGCCGTGTGCGGGCCATGTGCGCGATCAGCTGGCCGAAGTGGAAGGTCATCTCCGGGCCGGCTTCGGTCAGGCCCACGGTGCGGCCGTTCCAGGTGCTTTGCAGCGTCAGGTGCAGGCGGCCGCCGCGCCAGGCCTCGCCCAGCTCGTCGGGCGTCACCGCCACCGGGCTGAAGGCGGTGGCCGGCTTGCTCTGGAAAAATCCGAAGCCCTTGGCCAGCTCGGAAGGGATCAGGTGGCGCAGGCTCCAGTCGTTGGCCAGCATCAGCAGGCGTATGCCTTCCAGCGCCCGCTCGGGTCCGCAACCCATCGGGATGTCGCCGGTGACCACCGCCAGCTCGGCCTCGAAGTCGATGCCCCAGGCCTCGTCGCCGAACTTGGCGGGGTCGCACGGACCCAGGAAGTCGTCGCTGCCGCCTTGGTACATCAGCGGGTCGGTGTAGAAACTCTCGGGCACCTCGGCTTTGCGGGCGCGACGCACCAGCTCCACGTGGTTGATGTAGGCTGAGCCGTCGGCCCACTGGTAGGCCCGCGGCAGCGGCGCCATGCACTTGGCGGGCTCGAACGCAAATCCATGCCGTGCCTTGCCCTGGTTCAGGGTCTGGTACAGGTCTTCCAGCTGTGGGCTGATGAAGTTCCAGTCGTCCAGCAGCTGCTGCATCCGCGTGGCGATGCCGGTCGCAAAATGGGCTGTGGTGAGGTCGCGGGACACCACCACCAGCTGGCCGTCCCGCGATCCATCCTTGTACGTAGCGAGTTTCATGAAAGCGATTGTGATGGCAGCCCCTGCCAACGGACTGTGGCGTCGCCGCTGGGTGCTGGCTGGCGTGGCCTCGGCCATCGTCGGGGCGCATGCCTGGGGCCTGGGCGCCGTGGGCGGCGCCGCCGCCCGCCAGGCCGAGCCGCCGGCGACGGCGCGGCCCGCACCCTTCACCGTGCGCAGCCTGGCAGCCCAGGCGCTGCCGGTGTCGCTGGCCCAGCCGGTGGCGGCCGAGGCTGCTGCGCCTGCGACCGCGCCTGCGCCTGCGGCGCCGCGCGCTGCGCAGGCGCAACCGGCGGCGCCGGAGCAGGCCGAGCCCGAACCCGAGCCTCTGGGCCCCGTGTCCGATGCCGATGCGCGGCCGCAGCCCTTGGCCGAGCTGCCGCAGACCGAAGCGACGGAGGTACCGGCCCCGCCGCCGCCGGCCGAGGAAGGCCCGTCGTCGCCGCCTCCCGGCCCTGACGGCGGTGCGGTGGCGATGGCCGCTGCCACCGGTGCGGCGACCGCCGCTGCCGCCGCGCCGGCCGCCGCCCGCGCCGAAACGGTGCAGGTGCCGGTGTACGCCACCCGGCTGGCGGCACCTTTCAGTGCCCGCTACCAGCTCAAGCGCGGCATGCTTTCGGGCAGCGGCACGCTGCGCTGGTCGCCCTCGGCCGACGGCAGCCGCTACGAGGCACGGCTGGACGGCAGCGTGGCCGGCTTCAACGTGCTGGACTGGAACAGCACCGGTGCCATCGACCGCGCCGGCGTGGCGCCGGAGCGCTTTTTGATCCGCCGACGTGGCAAGGACGCGCAGGCCGCCAACTTCCAGCGGGCGGCGGGCAAGATCACCTACTCCGGTCCGTCGGTGCAGTTCGACCTGCCGCCGGGCGCGCAGGACCGGCTGAGCTGGATGCTGCAGATTGGCGGCGTGCTCAATGCGGCGCCCAAGCGCTTCAATGTCGGCTCGCGCATCGTGTTCTTCGTCTCGGGTGCCCGGGGCGATGCCGATGTGTGGCAGTTCAGCGTGGCGGGCCTGGAAAGCGTGGCCTTGGGCGGTGGCCGCGAGACCCTGGCGCTGAAGCTGGTGCGTGAGCCGCGCAAGGCCTACGACACCCATGTGGAGATCTGGCTGGACCCGGCCAAGGAGCACCGCCCCGTCAAGGCCCGCCTGTCAACCAGCGGCAACGACGATGCCTTGGAGCTGCTCCCCATGGATTGATGGGGCCCCCAAGCTCGCTTCGCTCGCTGCCCCCCAGGGGGGCGCGTCCAGCCTTGGGGCGGCCCGGCGGCTGGACATGGCCCCCAAGCTCGCTGCAGGCCGGCCGTTTGCCCTGTCAACCGCAAACCGCCTTCATGGCTTGAATATTGCGGCAGCGGCGCCAACTGGCCTGCAAGGAGAGAACTCCATGTTGATGCTCTACAACTCGGACAATTTTGCGGTGGTGCAGTTCGACCTGCCGGGCGACAGCGCCGCGGTGGAACCTACCGGCAACGACCCCGCGCTCACCCGCGGCGGCTATGAAATCGTCGACAAGTTCGCCCGCAAGGAAATCTTCCTGGAAGGGGCGATGGCCGAAAGCTTCAAGGTCGGCGTCGAGGCGCTGATCCAGACCAGCCCTTCGGAAGACGAACTGGACGACTACATCGCCCGCTTCACCCAGCTGGCGCAGAACCCGGTGGTTCTCCATTGATTTGAGAAGGGCTTGCCCAGCCCCGGTGGCTGGGCGAACATGCGGCGTCCACCGATGCCGCGTGCCGTGACTGCCACCGCCGACGTACCGCTGCTGCTGTCCCCCGACCTGCGCGAAGCCCCCGTGCTGGACCGCATGTGCTCGCGCTTCGTGCTGGCGCTCACCATGCGCCATGCCGGCCGTTTCAACCTGCGCCGCGACTGGAACAGCCTGCTCTCGCTCACCGGCCGCCACCTGGCCTGGCCGCAGCCGGTGCTGCAGCGGCTGCGGGCCTTCCTGGCGCAGCGCTGCCAGCACAACGAACACTGGCGCGGCCATGAGGCGCTGGCCGACGACGCCTTCCTGCAGCGCCACGGCCACTGGCGCGGCCCCTACGAAGAAGGCACCGTCTTTTTCTACATCGACGAGTACATCAAGGACGCGCCCAAGGACCTGCTGACGGTGCTCACCGCCACCGGCCAGTGGCTGGAGCGCAGCCTGAAGAAGGAATCCACCCTCGTCGAGAAGAACATCGACGCGCTGGCCGGCCTTCTGCAGCTCAATGCCGCCGAGCGGGCGCTGCTGCTCTACGGCACCTTGGCCCGCTACCAGCGCGACCTGCGCGGCCTGCTGGTGGAGTTCAAGGTCTCCAGCGCGCAGGAGGCCTATGCCGCCATCGCCGAAGTGGCCGGCGTCGACCAGCGCGACGTGGCCGAGGCCCTGCGCGCCGGCTCGCGGCTCGAGCGCATTGGCATGGTCGAGAACCTGATCTCGGAGCACAACATCACCGACCTGGCCGACCTGATGAAGGTCAGCGACCAGCTGCCGCCGGTGCTGATGCGCGAGTACCACGGCCCCAACGACCTGATGGCCGTGTTCACCCGGCCGGCCCATGCCAGCGAGCTGCAGCCGGCCGATTTCCAGTTCGTGGCCGACGACCTGGCCGTGCTGGCCGGGCTGCTGCGCAATGCGGTGGCGCAGAAGGCGCCGGGCGTCAACGTGCTGCTGTACGGCCCGCCCGGCACCGGCAAGACCGAGCTGGCCAAGGTGGCCGCACAGGCCGCCGGGCTGACGCTGTACGAGGTGGAATACGCCGACCGCGACGGCCATTCCCTCTCGGGCCGAGACCGCTACCGCTCGCTGCAGATCAGCCAGGTGTTCCTCAAGACCAGCCCGCAGGTGGCCTTGCTGTTCGACGAGGTGGAGGACGTGTTCCCGCCGATTTCCACCGACACCGCCCAGCTGATGGCCCGGCTGGACAGCAGCGATGCGCCCAGCGGCAGCGTCAGCGGCAAGGCCTGGGTCAACCAGATCCTGGAAACCAATCCGGTGCCAGTGATCTGGGTCACCAACCGCATCGAGCAGATCGACCCCGCCTTCCGCCGCCGCTTCCAGTACCACCTGGAGCTCAAGTCGCCGCCGCCCGGCGCGCGTGAGGCCCTGGTGGCCCGCGCACTGGCCGAGGTGCCGGTGCGCGACGGTTTCGCGGCCCGGCTGGCCGAGCGCCGCGGCCTCACCCCCGCGCAGATCCGCACCGCGGTGCGCTTTGCGCGGCTGGCGCAGGCGTCCGATGCCGACGGCGCCGCCATCGAGGCGCTGATCGAGCGCCAGCTGGGCAATGCCGACAAGGCGCTGGGCCAGTCGGCTGCGCAACGGCCGGCGCGGCCGGTGGTGACGCGCTACGACTTGTCGCTGCTGAACGTGGAAACGCGGTTCGAGCTGACGCGCATCATCGAGTCGCTGGGCCGGCGCAGCCATGGCACGCTGTGTTTCCATGGCGCGCCGGGCACCGGCAAGACGGCGCTGGCCGAGCACATCGCCCAGTCGCTGCAGCGGCCCTTGATGGTGCGCCAGGCCAGCGACCTGGTGAGCAAGTTCGTCGGCGAGACCGAGCAGAACCTGGCCCGCATGTTCGAGGAGGCCGACACCGAAGGCGCGGTGCTGCTGCTGGACGAGGCCGACAGCTTCCTGCGCAGCCGCCAGCGGGCCGAACGCACCTACGAGGTGACCGAGGTCAACGAGATGCTGCAGTGCATGGAGCGCTTTGCCGGCGTCTTCATCTGCACCACCAACCTGTTCGACGAGCTGGACGAAGCCGCGCTGCGCCGCTTCACCTTCAAGATCCGCTTCAACCCGCTGACGGCGGCGCAGCGGCTGCGCATGTTCGCGGCCGAGGCCCTGGCCGGCGATGAGGCGGCGCTCACGGCCGAGCAGCGCAGCCGCCTCGCCCAGCTCGACCAGCTGACGCCCGGCGACTTTGCCGCGGTGCAGCGCCAGGCCGACTTGCTGGGCGATCTGTTCGACCCCGACGGTTTCCTGGCCCAGCTGGAAAGCGAGCACCGCGCCAAGCCGGCGGTGCGCCAGCGGCGGGGCATGGGCTTCGTCGGCGCCGGCCGCCAACCGTAACGGTGCTCAAGCCAGCCGCCGGCGTGCCGACAACGCCCTGCGGGTGGTGCCTCCACTCGGTGAGCAGTACAGCCGAATGGAAGCCAGTTCGATGTCCCTGCGCTACGACACCTCCGTCGTGGCGCTGTCCTACTTGATCGCAACGCTGGCGTCCTTCGTCGCGCTGGACCTGGCGCACCGCGTGCGCGGTGGCGACCGGGCGATGGCTTTTGCCTGGTGGTTCGGCGGCTCGCTGGCCATGGGCACTGGCATCTGGTCGATGCACTTCGTGGGCATGCAGGCGCTGCAGCTGCCCGTCGAGGTGGGCTACGACCTGCACTGGACGGTGGTGTCCTGGGTGGCGGGCGTGCTGTCGTCCGCTATCGCGCTGGGCATCGCCACCCGGGCGCAGCTGCGCTGGACCACCTTGAGCGGTGGCGCGCTGTCCATCGGGCTGGGCATCTCGGCCATGCACTACATCGGCATGGCGGCGCTGCGCATGGCGCCCGGCATCGTGTGGCACCGACCCACGGTGGTGGCCTCGGTGGCGGTGGCCGTCGTGGCCTCGGCGGCCGCGCTGCTCATCTTCTTCTGGCTGCGGCGCTTCACCCGCATGGCCGCGCGCGCCGGGCAACTGGCGGCTGCGCTGGTGATGGGCGCGGCCATCTGCGGCATGCACTACACCGGCATGGCGGCGGCTTCGTTCCCTGCCGGGGCCGTGTGCCTGAGCGTCGACGGGCTGCGCGGCGACGGCCTGGGCGTGATGGTGTCGGTGGCGGCGGCGGTGCTGCTGTCGCTCACCCTGTGCACCTCCATCCTCGATGCGCAGCTGCAGGGTCGGGCGCAGAAGCTGGCGCAGTCGCTCCAGGCGGCCAACGAAGAGCTTCACCAGCTGGCCTTCCGCGATGCGCTCACCGGCCTGCCCAACCGCCTGCTGTTCGACGACCGCGTGACGCAGGCGGTGGAGCGCCGGCAGCGCCACGGCAGCCGGCTGGCGGTGCTGTTCGTCGACCTGGACGGCTTCAAGCCGATCAACGATTCCTTCGGCCACGGCTTTGGCGACCAGGTGCTCCAGGAAATGGCGCGCCGCCTGGCCGCCACCGCGCGGGCCACCGACACCGTGGCCCGCGTGGGCGGCGACGAGTTCGTGCTGCTGCTGGAGTCCGACGTCAACGAAACCGCCATCGCCCAGCTGGCGCAGCGGCTGATCCAGGCGCTGTCGCTGCCGGTGCGGCTGCAGGAGCGCGAGGTCAGCCTGTCGTGCTCGGTGGGCATTGCGCTGGACACCGACGGCACCGTGGCCGCCAAGCTGATGGCGCATGCCGATTCGGCCATGTACGCGGCCAAGCGCGCGGGCGGCAGCAGCTTCGCCTTCTTCGAGCCGCACATGGACGCCCATGTGCGCGAGCAGGTGGAGCTGCAGCGCGACCTGCGGCTGGCGCTGGAGCGCGGCGAACTGGAGCTGCACTACCAGCCCAAGGTCTCGGGCGATGGCCGCACCATCACTGGCGCCGAGGCGCTGGCCCGCTGGCGCCATCCGCAGCGCGGGCTGGTCAGCCCGGCGGTGTTCATTCCCATCGCCGAGCGCTTCGGCCTCATCGGCGCGCTGGGCGACTGGGTGATCCAGCAGGCCTGCACCCAGGTGCGGCAATGGCTGGGCCAGGGCCTGCGGGTGCGGGTGGCCATCAACCTGTCGGTGCACCAGCTGCGGCAGGACGACCTGGTCCAACGGGTGCAGGGGGCGATCGACCAGCACCGGATCGACCCCACGCTGCTGACCTTCGAGATCACCGAATCGGTGGCGATGGAGGACGCCGAGGGCACGCTGCGCACCTTCGAGCGGTTGTCGGCCATCGGCGTGCACCTGTCGATCGACGACTTCGGCACCGGCTACTCCAGCCTCTCGTACCTGCGGCGGCTGCAGGCCGGGCAGCTCAAGATCGACCGCGCTTTCGTGCGCGACCTGGAGAGCAGCGCCGACGCGCGCGCCATCGTCGAGGCGGTGGTGCGCCTGGCCCATGCGCTGGGCCTGAAGGTGGTGGCCGAAGGCGTGGAAACCGCGGGCCAGCGCGACGTGCTGCATGCACTGGGCTGCGACGAGCTGCAGGGCTTTCTCTTCGCGCGGCCGATGCAGCCGCACCTGATGGCGTTGTGGGCGCAAGGGGAGGGCCGGCCCACCGCGCTGGACTTCCGCGAATCGGCCTATGTGCCGGAGGACGAGGCCGCCTCCCTAGAATCCAGGGCATGAACTACACCCGTGCCGCCCGTCTGCCCGAGCTGCTGGCCCAGCGCATCGTCATCATCGACGGCGCCATGGGCACCATGATCCAGCGCTACAAGCTCAGCGAGGCCGACTTCCGCAGCGAGCGGCTGAAGGACCACACCAAGGACCTGAAGGGCAACAACGACCTGCTGGTGCTGACGCGGCCGGACGTGATCCGCGAGATCCACGACCAGTACCTGGCCGCCGGCGCCGACCTGATCGAGACCAACACCTTCGGCGCCACCTCCATCGCCCAGGAAGACTACGGCCTGGAAGGCCTGGCCTACGAGATGAACGTGGCCGCCGCCCGGCTGGCACGCCAGGCCTGCGACGCGGCCAGCACGCCCGACAAGCCGCGCTTCGTGGCCGGCGCGCTGGGCCCGACGCCGCGCACCGCCAGCATCAGCCCCGACGTCAACGACCCGGCGGCCCGCAACGTGAGCTTCGAGGCGCTGCGCGCGGCCTACTACGAGCAGGCGCAAGGCCTGCTGGACGGCGGCTGCGACCTGTTCCTGATCGAGACCATCTTCGACACGCTCAATGCCAAGGCGGCCATCTTCGCGCTGGACGAGCTGATGGAAGCCACCGGCGAGCGGCTGCCGGTGATCATCTCCGGCACCGTCACCGATGCATCGGGCCGCATCCTGTCGGGCCAGACGGTCACCGCCTTCTGGCATTCGGTGCGCCATGCCAAGCCCATCGCGGTGGGCCTGAACTGCGCGCTGGGCGCGGCGCTGATGCGCCCCTACATCGAGGAGCTGGGCAAGGCGGCGCCCGATACCGCCATCTCCTGCTACCCGAACGCCGGCCTGCCCAACCCGATGAGCGACACCGGCTTCGACGAGACACCCGACGTCACCGGCGGGCTGATGGAGGAGTTCGCGAAGAGCGGCTTCCTCAATATCGTCGGCGGCTGCTGCGGCACCACCCCCGACCACATCGCCGCCATCGCGCAGCGCGTGTCGGCCTACCGGCCGCGCAGCCGGCGCGACCCGCTGTTCAGCGGGCTGGTCCAGGAAGAGGCCGAGGCCTGATTCAGGTGCCGCCGCCGGTGGTGTTGATCTGCAGCCGCAGGCGCAGCGCGGCGCCGTCGGCCGTGCTCGCGCTGATGCGCGAGGCTTCCACCCCGCGGCTGGTGAGGTAGCGGGTCACCGCTTCCAGCCGTCGGCGGCCCAGCGCGGCCTCGGCTTCGGCGGGCGGCGCCACCGCCACCACCAGCAGTTCGCGGCGGCGCAGGCTTTCGGCCACCCGGTCCAGCACCGCGGCCAGCGGCGGCTTGATGCCCACCTGGCCAGGGTCGAACGCGAACTTGGCCGGCACGTCCACCCGCAACTGGTCGCCGCGGTCGTTGCTGATGGCCACCGGCGTGCCGCTGAACCATTGCTGCAGCCATTGCTGCTCGGCCATCAGGGCCGCGGGCGCCGCCGCCCGGCGGTCCGCCTCGCTGGCAGGCGGGCCGGCCGGCTCACTGGCGCCACGCGGGCGGGTGGCGCAGCCAGCGAGCAAGGCCAGCGCGGCGCACAGGCCGGCCGCGCCGGCCCGGGCCGTGGGGTGTCGGTGCTTCAAGTGGGTCATGGCGCGATTGCAGCCCGCGCCCGTGTCTGGCGCGTGCTGTCGTGTGTAAGCCTTGTCAGCCGGGGTTTCCGTTGATCACCAGGCGCACCGGCGAGCCGGGCAGGCCGTCGGCTTCGGTGATGCGGGTGGGCGAGATGGCGGCGCTGAAGAAGTGCTCGCGCACCCGCGCGCTGCGCTCGCGCGCCAGCGAGGCGGGGCCGGCCGAGTCGGGCGGCGCCTCGATGCGCATCTGCAGCGTGGGCTGGCGTTCCAGGCTGCTGCGAACGCGCGACAGCACTGCGGCCAGCGGCGGCTTGACGGCGGCGGTGCCCAGGTCGAAGCAGAACTCGGCCGGCACCTCCACCAGCAGCGTGCCGTCGCCCTGCGGCGCGATCACCACCGGCGTGCCGTCGAACCACTGCTGCAGCCAGCGAGTTTCGGTGGCCAGCGGGCTGTTCTCTGGCGGCAGCAGCGGCACGCCGGGCTGGGTCTCGGTGGTGGTGGAAGGGGCGCTGGCGCCCGGCAGGGCCGGCAGCGGAGGCTGCTGCGCCGCTTCGGCCGAGGGGGCCACCGGCATCGGCGTGGCCACCGAGGGCGGCTCGACCGGCGGCGCCGGTGGCGCGGGCAGCGCCGGCAGCAACGGCGCCGTGCTGGAGCCCGCAGCACCCGTGCTGGAGCCAGCAGCGCCACTGCTGCTGCGCGGCGGGGGCAGGTCCAGCGGCACCTTGGTGCCGCAGCCCGACAGCACCGCGGCCGCCAGCAGCGCCGCACCGACCCCGGTTGATCGACTCCACCACTGCATTCGTGATCTCCTGACTGAGTTGTCTTGCCGGGGCATTGTGCAGGGCGGGCGGGCTGCATCGCTAAAATCGGTCGCTTGTCCGAGGAGCGTTGCGACGGCCGCACGGCCGCCAGGCTCGGACAGCGGGCATCTCCCGTCTGCAACGACGCTCACCCGGCGCGGACGACGTTGCGGGTGGGCCGCAGCCGACTCGCCGCACCGGATCCCTGGATTGCTGCCATGTCCGACGTTTCCGCTGCCCGTCCGCTCAACGCCCCTGAACCCGCCCCGCTGCGCCTGGCCGGCCTGGAGCCCGTCACCATCGGCCCGGGCACGCTCTTCGTCAACATCGGCGAGCGCACCAACGTCACCGGCTCCAAGGCCTTCGCGCGGATGATCCTCAACGGCCAGTTCGAGGAAGCGCTGGCCGTGGCCCGCCAGCAGGTGGAAAACGGCGCCCAGGTCATCGACGTCAACATGGACGAGGCGATGCTGGACTCGCAGGCGGCGATGGTGCGCTTCCTCAACCTGATCGCCAGCGAGCCCGAGATCGCGCGGGTGCCGATCATGGTGGACTCGTCCAAGTGGTCGGTGATCGAGGCCGGGCTGCGCTGCATTCAGGGCAAGGGCATCGTCAACAGCATCAGCCTGAAAGAGGGCGAGGCCGAGTTCAAGCGCCAGGCCACGCTGGTGCGGCGCTATGGCGCCGCCGCGGTGGTGATGGCCTTCGACGAGAAGGGCCAGGCCGACACCTACCAGCGCAAGATCGAGATCTGCGAGCGGGCCTACCGCATGCTGGTGGACGAGGTGGGCTTCCCGCCCGAGGACATCATCTTCGACCCCAACATCTTCGCCATCGCCACCGGCATCGAGGAGCACGACAACTACGCGGTCGACTTCATCGAGGCCACCCGCTGGATCAAGCAGAACCTGCCGGGCGCCAAGGTGTCGGGCGGCGTCAGCAACGTGAGCTTCAGCTTCCGCGGCAACGACCCGGTGCGCGAAGCCATCCACACCGTGTTCCTGTACCACGCCATCCAGGCGGGCATGGACATGGGCATCGTCAACGCCGGCATGGTGGGCGTGTACGACGACCTGGAGCCGGTGCTGCGCGAGCGGGTGGAGGACGTGGTGCTGAACCGCCGGCCCGATGCCGGCGAGCGCCTGGTGGAGATCGCCGAATCGGCCAAGGGCGCGGCCAAGGACGACAGCGCCCGCCTGGCCTGGCGCGCGCTGCCGGTGGCCGAGCGCCTGTCGCATGCGCTGGTGCACGGCATCACCGAGTTCATCGTCGAGGACACCGAAGAGGTGTGGCAGCAGATCCGCGCCGACGGTGGCCGCCCGCTGCACGTGATCGAGGGCCCGCTGATGGCCGGCATGAACGTGGTGGGCGACCTCTTCGGCGCCGGCAAGATGTTCCTGCCCCAGGTGGTCAAGAGCGCGCGGGTGATGAAGCAGGCCGTGGCCCACCTGCTGCCCTACATCGAAGAGGAAAAGCGCCTGCTGGTGGCCGCCGGCGGCGATGCCAAGCCGAAGGGCAAGATCGTCATCGCCACCGTCAAGGGCGACGTGCACGACATCGGCAAGAACATCGTCACCGTGGTCCTGCAGTGCAACAACTACGAGGTGGTGAACATGGGCGTGATGGTGCCTTGCCAGGAGATCCTGGCCAAGGCGCGGGAGGAGGGCGCCGACATCATCGGCCTCTCGGGCCTGATCACCCCCAGCCTGGAAGAGATGCAGTACGTGGCCGCCGAGATGCAGCGCGACGAGTTCTTCCGCAGCAAGAAGGTGCCGCTGCTGATCGGCGGCGCCACCACCAGCCGCGTGCACACCGCGGTGAAGATCGCGCCCCACTACGAAGGCCCGGTGGTGTACGTGCCCGATGCCTCGCGCAGCGTGGGCGTGTGCTCGGAGCTGCTGTCCGACGAGCGGGCCGCCCGCTTCATCGACGAGATCACCGCCGACTACGCCAAGGTGCGTGAGCAGCATGCCAACAAGAAGGCGACGCCGCTGGTGACGCTGGCCGAGGCCCGCGCCAACAAGACGCCGATCGACTGGGCGGCCTTCCAGCCGACCAAGCCGCGCTTCCTGGGCCGCCGCGTGTTCCGCAACTACGACCTGGCCGAGCTGGCCGCCTGTATCGACTGGACGCCCTTCTTCCAGACCTGGGACCTGGCCGGCCGCTTCCCCGACATCCTGCGCGACGAGATCGTCGGCGACTCGGCCACCCGCGTGTTCAGCGACGGCAAGCGCATGCTGCAACGGCTGATCGAGGGCCGCTGGCTGCACTGCGACGGCGTCATCGGCCTGTACCCGGCCAACACGGTGAACGACGACGACATCGAGATCTACGCCGACGAGTCGCGCACCGAGGTGCTGATGACCTGGCGCGGCCTGCGCATGCAGACCGTGCGGCCGGTGGTCGATGGCGTCAAGCGCCCCAACCGCTGCCTGGCCGACTTCGTGGCGCCCAAGGGCACGCGGGCCGACTACGTGGGCCTGTTCGCGGTGAGCGCGCAGGGTGTGGAAAAGAAGGAAAAGCAGTTCCTGGACGACCACGACGACTACTCGGCCATCATGCTCAAGGCCCTGGCCGACCGGCTGGCCGAAGCCTTCGCCGAGCGGCTGCACCAGCGCGTGCGCACCGAGTTCTGGGGCTATGCGCCCACCGAGGCGCTGAGCAACGAAGAACTGATCGCCGAGCGCTACCAGGGCATCCGCCCCGCGCCGGGCTACCCCGCCTGCCCCGACCACCTGCCCAAGCGCGACATGTTCCGGGTGCTGGAGGCCGGCGACGTGGGCATGGCGCTGACCGAGAGCCTGGCGATGACGCCGGCGGCCGCGGTCAGCGGCTTCTACCTGGCGCATCCGGAAGCGGCGTACTTCAACGTCGGCAAGATCGGCGACGACCAGCTGGCCGACTGGCAGGCCCGCAACGCCCTGGACGAGCGCGACGCCCGCCGTGCGCTGGCCCCGCTGTTGAACTGAGCCGCTCTGTTGCAACTGCCGGGAAGGCCCGGCGGTTCAGGCGAATGAAGACCTTGGGTCACCGTGACCCCGCGCCGATAAGCCCCTGAGTGACGCAGGCGAGTGCCTGCAGCAGGGGTTGTGGTGGACAAGGTTTCAACGACGGCGCTGGCGCGCCCGCAGTCCGCACGCGTGGTGCGGTGGATGATGATCAGCGTGGCGGCGGCCGCCCTGGCCGCTTGCGGCGGTGGCGGCGGCGGTTCTTCCAGCGTGGCCGTGGGGGCCAATACGTCGCCGGGCTCGACGACCGACACCGGCACGGCGGCGCCTGCGCCTGCACCGGCCCCCGCGCCTTCACCGGCCCCGGCACCTGCCCCGACGCCGGCGCCCGCGCCGGCCCCTGCCGCCGACCCCTCGCTGGCCACCGCCAGCACGCGGGCCGAGGCGCAGCGCTTCCTCGACCAGGCCAGCTTCGGCGGCACCGCAGGCGAGATCGACCGCGTGATGGCCCTGGGCTATGCCGCCTGGATCGACGACCAGTTCGCCCGACCGGGCGGCTCGCTGCGTGCCACGTGGGACGCCGCCAATGCCGCGCTGCAGGCGGCCGACGCCACCAAGTCGGCCGGCCAGCGCGAGGTGCTGGACGCCTTCTACCGCGAAGCCGTCACCGGCGATGCCCAGCTGCGCATGCGCGTGGGCTTCGCGCTGTCCGAGATCTTCGTCGTCTCGTTCCAGAACGACAGCCTGAGCAACAACGGCCGCGCGCTGGCCGGCTACATGGACATGCTGCGCGGCAATGCCTTCGGCAGCTACCGCCAGCTGCTGGAAGGCGTGGCGCTGCATCCGGCGATGGGCCTGTACCTGTCGCACATGCGCAACCAGAAGGAAAACACCGCCGCCGGCCGCGTGCCCGACGAGAACTTCGCGCGCGAGGTGATGCAGCTGTTCTCCATCGGCCTGTACCAGCTCAATGCCGACGGCAGCCGCAAGCTGGACGCCAGCGGCGCGCCGATCGCCACCTACAGCCACGACGACATCGCCGGGCTGGCCAAGGTGTTCACCGGCTTCAGCTACGCGGGCCCGGACACCCACAACAACCGCTTCTGGGGTGCCACCGGCTACCAGGACGCCGACCGCATGTGGAAGCCGATGCAGGGCTATCCGCAGTTCCATTCCACCAGCGAGAAGCGCTTCCTCGGCACCGTGGTGCCGGCCCAGGGCACGGCGCAGCCGATGGTCAGCCTGAAGGCGGCGCTGGACACGCTGGCCGCCCACCCCAACGTCGGCCCCTTCATCGGCCGCCAGCTGATCCAGCGGCTGGTCACCAGCCACCCCAGCCCGGCCTACGTGGCCCGGGTGTCGGCGGCCTTCAGCGGCTCGGGCGGCGACCTCAAGGCCACCGTCAAGGCGGTGCTGCTGGATGCCGAAGCACGCAGCCCCAGCGCCGCCCGCGACCCCGCCTTCGGCAAGCTGCGCGAGCCGGTGCTGCGGCTCACCGCCACGCTGCGTGCGCTGGGCGCCACTTCGGACTCCGGCAGCTGGCTGATCAGCAACACCGACGACCCGGCCACCGCGCTGGCCCAGACGCCGCTGCGCTCGCCCTCGGTCTTCAACTTCTTCCGCCCCGGCTACGTGGCGCCGGGCACGCTGTCGGGCGCCGCCGGCCTCACCGCGCCCGAGCTGCAGCTCACGCATGAATCGTCGGTGGCCGGCTACGCCAACTACATGCGGTCCGGCCTGCAGTCGGGCTGGGGCATGAACGGCCTGGACGGCAAGGCCACCCGGCGCGACGTGCAGCTGGACTTCAGCGCCGACGATGCGCTGGCCGACCAGCCCGAAGCGCTGGTGGACCGCGCCGCCACCCGCCTGCTGGGCGCCGTGGCCCCGGCCGCGCTGCGCGGCGAGCTGCTCACCGCGGTGCAGTCGGTGGCCATTCCGGTGGCGCGTGCCGATGGCAGCAACGCAGCGCAGATCGCCAGTGCGCGCCGCAACCGCGTGCTGATCGCCTACTTCCTGGTGCTGGTGTCCCCCGAATTCCTCGTGCAGAAATGACCATGGACCGCTCCGTCAACGTTTCCCGCCGCGCCTTCCTGCAACGGGCGGCCGCGCTGTCCTCGCTGGGCGCCGCCGCTACGCCGCTGGCCCTCAACCTGGCCGCGATGGGTCAGGCCAGCGCCCAGACCGCCGGTGATTACAAGGCGCTGGTGTGCCTGTTCATGAACGGCGGCAACGACGCCTTCAACATGGTGCTGCCCACCGACGCCGCCAGCTGGCAGGCCTACACCACGGTGCGCAACCAGGCGCCCGATCCCATCAACCTGCGGGCTGCGGGCACCGCGCCGGTGGCCACCGCGGCCATCGGCTCGCCCGACCGCCTGGGCGGCGTGCTGCCCATCGACCCGGTGAATAACCAGGGCCGCAGCTTTGCGCTGCACCCGGTGATGACCGGCGCCCGCGACCTGTTCGCGGCCGGCCGCCTGGCCGTGCTGCCCAACATCGGGCCGCTGGTGCGGCCGATGACGCGCACCGACTACGGTAACGCCGCCTTCCCGCGGCCGGCCAGCCTGTTCTCGCACAACGACCAGCAGGCCGCGTGGCAGACCCTGGGTGCCGAAGGCAGCACCGCCGGCTGGGGTGGCCGCATGGGCGACCTGCTGATGGCCGGCAACAGCGGCGCCACCTTCACCGCGGTATCGGCGGCCGGCAGCGCCGTGTGGCTGGCCGGGCGCAGCGTGCTGCAGTACCAGGTCTCGGCCAGCAGCGGCGCGATGCGCATCGGCGGCCAGGGCGCCACCACGCTGTTCGGCTCGGCCGCGGCGATGAACAGCATGCGCAACGTGATGCGCAATGCCCGCAGCACCGACCTGCTGGCGCGCGACCATGCTGCCATCGTCGGCCGGTCGATCGATGCCGAGCAACTGGTGTCGGCCGCGCTGCCGGCCGCCAACCAGGCCCCTTACGAAGCCACCGGCAGCAACGCCGGCCTCAGCAGCTCGCTGCTCTGGTACGACACCATGGCCGGCACCCGCGCGCTCAACCCGCTGGCGCAGCAGCTGCAGGTGGTGGCCCGCCTGATGGCCGCGCGCGACGCGCTGGGCGTGCGCCGGCAGGTGTTCTTCGTCAACCTGGGCGGCTTCGACACCCACGACGCGCAGAACCGCACGCAGGCCGAGCTGCTGGCCCGGCTGTCCCACGCCATGGCCTACTTCGACGGCGTGCTGGGCGCGATGGGCCTGCGCGAGAGCGTCACCAGCTTCACCGCCAGCGACTTCGGCCGCACCTTCACCAGCAATGGCGACGGCACCGACCACGGCTGGGGTGCGCACCACTTCGTGTTCGGCGGCTCGGTGCGCGGCCGCGACCTCTACGGCACGTTCCCGCAGCTGGGCCTGCCCGATGGCCGCGGCGGCTTCAACAGCCCTGACCAGATCGGCAACGGCGCGCTGCTGCCCACCACCTCGGTAGAGCAACTGGGCGCCACGCTGGGCCGCTGGTTCGGCCTCAGCGACGGTCAACTGCTCGACCTGTTCCCGAACCTGCTGAACTTCGACGCCAGCCGGCGGAACCTCGGCTTCATGGGCTGATGTAGCCCCCAAGCTCGCTGCGGGGCTGAGGCCCTCCAAGCGTGTCAGTTCAGCTGCAACGCATGGGTCAGGTCGCCCATCGCCGGGCTGCCATTGGCCTTGAGGGCGGCATCCCGGGTGGTCAGGCCGGGCAGGGCGTCCAGGCCGAAGGTGCGGGTGATCAGCCGCAGCACCGAGCCGGTGTCGTACGGCGTGTGGTCCACCGTCCCCTTCCTGGCCAGCGGCGAGATCACCAGCGCCGGAATGCGGGTGCCGGGGCCCAGCAGGTCGCCCTTGGGCGGGGCCACGTGGTCCCAGGTGCCGCCGAACTCGTCGTAGGTCACCACGATGACCATGTTGTTCCACTGCGGGCTGGCTTGCAGCTTGGTGATGAGGTCGGCGATCTTCTGGTCGGCGTCTGCGATGTTGGCGTAGCCGGGGTGCTGGTTGTACAGGCCTTCGGGCTTGTAGAAGCTCACCGCGGGCAAGGTGCCGGCGGCGGCATCGGCCACCAGGTCGGTGTAGTCCTTCAGGTGGGTGCTGCGGTAGGCGGCGCCGGTCACCGGGTCGGCCTTGGCGTAGTAGTTGAACGGCTGGTGGTGCGGCTGGAAGTCGACGTTGGCGGTGGTGGCCACGCCGTAGCTGTTGCCGGCGTAGATCACCGAGCGCGGGGTGGCCGGGTCCTGCATGCCATCTTGCAGCGCGCTGTTCCAGGCGCCGCCGTACCACTTCCAGCTCACGTTGCGCGCATCCAGCAGGTCGCCGATGGTGGTGGCCGTCTGCGGCGGCAGCGTGGTGGGCTTGGCGGCATTGGCGTACAGGGCGTTGCTGCCCGCCACGCTGGCCGGCGCATTGCCGCTTGGCTGGTAGGGCGGCTGCATGGTGTTGACCGCGTAGAACTTGCCATCGCCGAAGTAGTTGGCGGGCGTGATGTTGCCGCTGAGCACGTAGCTGGGCGGGCCGTCCAGGGCCGAGGCCGGGCTGGTGTTCCTGGTGGTCAGCGTGGGGGTGTACTTGCCGTTGGCATCCTTGTTGAGCACGGCGATGGTGGGCGCCGCGGCCGCGGTGTCGGCGCCCGGATATTCGGGCGCGCAGGCGCAGATCAGGTACTGGTGGTTCAGGAACGAGCCGCCGAAAGCGCCCTGGAAGAAGTTGTCGGCCAGCACGTATTGCTGGGCCAGCTTGTACATGGCCGAAGCGCTGTAGTCGAAGTGCCCCATGGTCAGGCCGCCTGCGTCCGACCAGGCGGCGAACATGTCGTTGGCACCGCCGTTGATCTGCATCTGGTTCTCGAAGAACCGGTGGTACAGGTCACGCGTCACGGTGGTGGTGGTGAGCGTGGCATTGGCGCTGGCCTTGAAGGCCGTCTCGATGGAGAAGGGGGCGTTGGCCAGGCCGGCGCTCTGCGCCTGCGTCACCACCGGGGTCACGCCACCGGCGGTCACGCCGCCCCAGGTCTGCGGCAGGGTGGCCAGCACCGAGCCGTTGCGGTCCTTCTGCGGCACGTAGGCCGAGGTCAGCTGGCCGTTGGCGCCGTAGAGGCTGCCGAGTCCGTTGGCACCCGGGAAGTTGCCGTACAGGCCGTCGAACGAGCGGTTCTCGGCGTAGATGACGACCACGTTCTTGACCTTGGCGCGCAAGGCGCTGGTGGTGTCGACGCTGGTGCTGTCGCTGTCGTTGAGGCTGAAGCAGGCGCTCAGGGCCAAAGCGGTCAAGGGGGTCGTGAAAAACACGAGGCGGCTGACCGGGGTGCGGCTGTGCATGGTGGCGTGTGCAGGAAGTTGGCGAAGGCTGCAAAGCAGTCTTCAGAGCCTCCATGACAGCGGAGTTACGTGCACGGCCTCGCGCCATCACATCCCGCAGGCGTACAGCGAAGCGACAGCTTGGCGGGCCTCCATGACCGCGAGATGTCATGCCGATGCCATGGGACGCGCCAAAGAATGTGGGCGTGTTCATGGAGAGAGCCGGGCCGGTGAGAGTCGTATCGATCGCAGTGCAGATGTCGCTGCTGGTGGCAGGTGTGTTCTTCCAGCCCAGCCAGGCCGCGCCGGCCGGGGCGGCTCAGCCCTTCTACGGCACCACGTTCGAGCGCCAACCCTCGGCGGCCGAGCTGACCGAACTGGGCCGGCGCCTCTTCAGTGAGCCCGCGCTCTCGGCTTCGCAGCGCATGAGCTGCGCCACCTGCCACAGCCCGCAACATGCCTACGGGCCTGCGAATGCGCTGGCGGTTCAGCTGGGCGGCCCCGATGGACGCCAGCAGGGCCTGCGGGCCGTGCCCTCGCTGCGCTACCGTCAGGCCACGCCGCCCTTCAGCGAGCATTTCAACGACACCGATGGCAACGACGGCATCGACCAGGGGCCGACGGGCGGGCGCACCTGGGACGGCCGCGCCGATTCCACGCACGAGCAGGCTGCGCTGCCGCTGCTGTCGCCGCTGGAAATGGCCAATCACGACAGCGCCGAGGTGGTCGCCCGTCTGGCGGCATCGCCCAGTGCGGCAGCCTTTCGCGGCACGTTCGGGCCGCAGGTGCTGGCCCAGCCTGACAAGGCCTGGAAGGGGCTGCTGTGGGCGCTGGAGGTGTTCCAGCAGAGCCCGGCCGACTTCTACCCGTACAGCAGCCGCTACGACGACTTCCTGCGGGGCCGGGCGGACCTCAGCGCTGCCGAGCGCCGCGGGCTGGCGGTGTTCAACGACCCCAACAAGGGCAACTGCTTCCAGTGCCACCCGGGCGCCATCAAGCGCGGCGTCTTCCCGGAGTTCACCGACCACGGCCTGATCGCCCTGGGCGTGCCGCGCAACGCGGCCATCCATGCCAACGCGCACCGGTCCTGGTACGACCTCGGCCTGTGCGGGCCGCTGCGCACCGACCTCAAGGACCACCCCGAATACTGCGGCCTCTTCAAGACGCCCAGCCTGCGCAACGTGGCGGTGCGCCAGGCCTTCTTCCACAACGGCGTGTACCACCGGCTGGAAGACGCGGTGCGCTTTTACGCCGAGCGCGATGTGCACCCGGCCCGGGTGTATCCGCGCGGCCCCGATGGCCGCGTCAAGCGCTTCGACGACCTGCCGGCCCGCTACCGCGCCAACCTGAACACCGAGGCGCCTTTCGGCACCGGCCCGCAGGGCCAGCCGCGGCTGAGCGAAGCGGACATGCAGGACCTGGTGGCCTTTCTGCGCACGCTGACCGACAGCGACCTGCCGGCGGCCGGCCGCTGATCCGCACGCGTCAGTGGCCGATCACCGCCATCCGGTACTGCAGCGCCTCGGCCATCTCGGTCATGCCGATGGTGTCGGCGCCGGCCAGGTCGGCCAGCGTGCGGGCCACGCGCAGCGTGCGGTGCAGGCCGCGGCCCGACCAGCCCAGCCGCTCGGCGGCGCGCTGCAGCAGGGTGCTGGCAGTGGCGTCGGGCACGCAGTGCAGCGGCACCTCCGCCGGGCCCAGGTCGGCGTTGATGCAGCCCTGGCGGGCCTGCTGCCGTTCGCGCGCGGCAGCCACGCGCGCGGCCACCACGGCGCTGGGCTCGCCTTCGGGCGCCTGCATCAACTGCGCGGGCGGGATGGCCGGCACGTCCACCTGCAGGTCGATGCGGTCCAGCAGCGGCCCCGACAGCCGGCCCTGGTAACGCGCTATCTGCTCGGGCGTGCAGCGGCAGGCGCGCAGGTGCCCGGCCGGCGCGCCCAGAAAGCCGCAGGGGCAGGGGTTCATGGCCGCCACCAGCTGGAAGCGCGCCGGGTAGGTGGCCTGGCGCGCCGCGCGCGACAGCGTGACCTGGCCGGTTTCCAGCGGCTCGCGCAGGGCTTCCAGGGCATGGCGCGGGAACTCGGGCAGTTCATCGAGGAAGAGCACGCCCCCGTGCGCCAGCGAGATCTCGCCCGGCCGCGGCGGCGAGCCGCCGCCCACCAGCGCCGCCGCGCTGGCCGAGTGGTGCGGCGCGCGTACCGGGCGCTGGCGCCACTGCGCCAGGTCGAAGCCGTTGCGCCCCAGGCTGGCGATCGCTGCGGTGGCCAGCGCCTCTTCTTCGGCCATCGGCGGCAGCAGGCCGGGCAGGCGCTGCGCCAGCATCGACTTGCCGGTGCCGGGCGCGCCCACCATCAGCAGGCTGTGGCCGCCGGCCGCCGCCACCTCCAGCACGCGCTTGACGGCGGCCTGGCCGCGCACGTCGCGCAGGTCGGGGCCGGGTGGCGCAGGCGGGTGTTCGGGCGCGGCGGCGCGGGCCAGCGGCGGCGCGTCGTCGCCCGGCTGCAGGGCGCTCACCACGTCCATCAGATGGCGGGCACCGTAGACCGCCACGCCGTCCACCAGGGCGGCCTGGCTGGCGCTGCCTTCGGGCAGCACCAGCGAGCGGCTGGCACCGGCGCGGCGGGCGGCATAAGCCAGCGCCACGGCGCCGCGCACCGGCCGCAGCTCGCCGGCCAGCGACAGCTCACCCGCGTACTCGTGGCGCGCGAGCTTGGCCGCATCCAGCTGCTCGTTGGCGGCCAGGATGCCCAGCGCGATCGGCAGATCGAAGCGGCCGGATTCCTTGGGCAGGTCGGCCGGCGCCAGGCTCACGGTGATGCGCTTGTTGTGCGGGAAGCCCAGTCCGCTGTGCGCCAAAGCGGCGCGCACCCGCTCGCGCGCTTCCTTGACTTCGGTGTCGGCCAGGCCCACCAGGTTGAAGGCCGGCAGGCCATTGGCCAGGTGCACCTCCACCTGCACCGCGGGAGCTTCCAGCCCGTCGAGCGCGCGGCTCGCAACGATCGCCAGCGTCATGGCCAGCCTCCAGATTGAGGGGAAACGGCGTCCGAACTGCGACTTCGCGGATTGTGAGCGTCTGCCTCGGCCCGGCAAGACGTCAAAAGAATGCACCTGCGAGGTGCGGATTTGGGCGATTCACTGCACTGGTGCGGCCGATGCTGGTGCTTGGTGCGATGCGCGAACCCTGCCCCGGTCTGGGGCGTGCGCCTGAAACAGGGTGTTGGCACAAAAGCTGCAAAAACCCCGCAGTCGCCCGGTGGCCTGCCGCCGGGAGCCACGTTCTCTTCGCCGGTCCGCGGCGAGTTGTCCTGCTCGACCGGCGCCGTTTCCGGCGTCAGCACACTTTTGATCCAACGGGAGAAAGCAACCATGAAGATGGTGACCGCCATCGTCAAGCCGTTCAAGCTCGACGAAGTGCGTGAGGCCTTGAGCGGCATCGGCGTTCAGGGCATCACGGTGACCGAAGTCAAAGGCTTCGGCCGCCAGAAGGGCCACACCGAGCTGTACCGCGGCGCCGAGTACGTCGTCGACTTCCTGCCGAAGGTGAAGATCGAAGCCGCCGTCGACGACGCGATCGTCGACCGTGTCATCGAGGCCATCGAGGCCTCCGCGCGCACCGGAAAGATCGGCGACGGAAAGATCTTCGTGTCGCCGCTCGAGCAGGTCGTGCGCATTCGCACCGGGGAAACCGGCAAGGACGCGCTCTGACGCCCAACAAAAGAAAGACCCATGAAAAAACTGATTGTTTCGTTCGCCCTGGGCTTGTCGCTCCTGGGCCTCGGAGGGATGGCCGTGGCGCAGGAGCCCGCCTCGGCCCCGGCTGCGACGGCACCGGCCGCCGCCGCCTCGGAAGCAGCCGCCCCGGCGGCTGAAGCCGCGCCGGCACCTGCTGCCGCCGCCTCGGAAGCCGCTGCGCCGGCGCCCACGCCCAACAAGGGCGACGTGTCGTGGATGATGCTGTCCACGCTGCTGGTCATCATGATGGCCATCCCCGGCCTGGCGCTGTTCTACGGCGGCCTGGTGCGCAGCAAGAACATGCTGTCGGTGCTGATGCAGGTGATGGTCACCTTCGCGATGATCGTCGTGCTGTGGGCCATCTACGGCTACAGCCTGGCCTTCACCGAAGGCAATGCCTTCATCGGCGGCTTCGACCGCCTGATGATGAAGGGCATCTGGGACAACACCGCCGGCACCTTCGCCAACGCGGCCACCTTCAGCAAGGGTGTGGTGATTCCGGAAATCGTGTTCGCGGCCTTCCAGGCCACGTTCGCGGGCATCACCTGCGCGCTGATCGTCGGTGCCTTCGCCGAGCGCATCAAGTTCTCGGCCGTGCTGCTGTTCACCGCCATCTGGTTCACCTTCAGCTATGCGCCGGTGGCCCACATGGTGTGGTTCTGGATGGGCCCGGACGCCTACACCGGTCCTGATGTGGTCGATGCGATGAACGCCAAGGCTGGCCTGATCTGGCAGTGGGGCGCGCTGGACTTCGCGGGCGGCACCGTGGTGCACATCAACGCGGCCGTCGCCGGCCTGGTGGGTGCCTACATGGTGGGCAAGCGCGTGGGCTACGGCAAGGAAAGCATGGCCCCGCACAGCCTGACGCTGACCATGGTGGGTGCCTCGCTGCTGTGGGTGGGCTGGTTCGGCTTCAACGCCGGCTCCGCGCTGGAAGCCAACGGCTTCGCGGCCCTGGCCTTCATCAACACGCTGTTCGCCACCGCCGCCGCCGTGCTGGCCTGGTGCATCGGTGAAGCGCTGATGCGTGGCAAGGCCTCGATGCTGGGTGCGGCTTCGGGCGCCGTGGCCGGTCTGGTGGCCATCACCCCCGCGGCCGGCAACGTCGGCATCGGCGGCGGCCTGATCATCGGCTTCATCGCCGGCTTCGCCTGCCTGTGGGGCGTCAACGGCCTGAAGAAGATGCTGGGCGCGGACGACTCGCTGGACGTGTTCGGCGTCCACGGTGTGGGCGGCATCCTGGGTGCGCTGCTGACGGGCGTGTTCAATTCGCCCAACCTGGGCGGCCCCAGCGCCGTGGCCGACTGGACCACGGTGGCCATGATCGCCCCCGATGCCTACACGATCGCCGGCCAGGTGTGGACGCAGGCCAAGGCCGTGCTGCTGACCGTGGTGTGGTCGGCGGTGGTCTCGGTCATCGCCTACAAGATCGTCGACCTGACCATCGGTCTGCGCGTCTCCGAAGAAGATGAGCGCGAAGGCCTGGACATCACCTCGCACGGCGAAACGGCCTACAGCAAGTAAGCCGCTTCAGCCAACCAAGATCGACAGAGCGATTGGGCCGCCTTCGGGCGGCCCCTTTTTTATGGAGCCCCCAAGCTCGCTACGCTCGCTGCCCCCCAGGGGGGCGCATTCAGCCTTGGGGCGGCCCGGCGGCTGAACGGAGCCCCCAAGCTCGCTACGCTCGCGCCCCCCAAGCAACTGTGTTCGAAGTCAAGCCTCTGACGCGGGCTGCAGGTGCTTGGCGGCGTCCCAGGTGGCCTGGTCTCGCAGCATGGCGTTGAGCACGGTCAGCAGCTTGCGCATGCAGGCCACCAGCGCCACCTTCTTGGGCTTGCCAGCGGCCACCAAGCGCGCGTAAAAGGCCTTGACGGCCGGGTTGAACCTGACCGCCGACAGCGTGGCCATGTACAGCACCGCGCGCACATCGGCGCGCCCGCCCCATGTGCGTCGCTTGCCCTGGCGCTTGCCCGAGTCATTGGCCAGCGGCGCCACCCCCACCAGCTTGGCGATCTGGCGGCGTTGCAGCTTGCCCAGCTCCGGCAGGATCGCCGTCAGGGTGATGACCGTCACCGGCCCCACGCCCTTGACGCTGTCGAGCAAGGTGCGCTGCTGCTTGAAATGGCGGTCCAGGTGGTCGTCGGTGTCCTTGTCCACCATCTCGATCTGGCGGTCCAGCAGGCGCAGCACCTGTTGGATGCTGCGTACGGCCTTGGGCAAGGTCGTCTGCTGCAGCCGGTTGGCCTCGGCCACGCGCATGTCCACCAGCTGCCTGCGGCGCGCCACCAGCGCCGCCAGCTCGGCGCGCTGCGGCTCCTGCGGGGCGGTGATGTAGGCGGCACGGTCCGGATGCACGGCCAGCACGTTGGCGAAGTCGCGCAGCACGCGGGCGTCGACCTGGTCGGTCTTGGCCAGCACGCCCATCGACTTGGCGAAGTCACGCGCCTGGCGCGGGTTGATCCGCACCACGCTGAAGCCCGCTTCCTGCAAGGCCAGCACCAGCGCGCGTTCGTAGCCACCGCTGGCCTCCAGCACCACCAGGTCGACGTCGGCCTGCCGGCACATCGCGATCACCTCGTCGTGTCCCGCGGTGTCGTTGCCCAGGCGCCGCATCGAGGTGTCCAGGCTGACATCGAAATGCTGCTTGGCCACGTCGATACCGACGTTGATGCGACGATCCACGTTCGCTACCCCACCTTGCGGATGCATGCTCATGATTGGC
Organism: Aquincola tertiaricarbonis; assembly: GCF_023573145.1. Taxonomy (GTDB): domain Bacteria; phylum Pseudomonadota; class Gammaproteobacteria; order Burkholderiales; family Burkholderiaceae_C; genus Aquincola; species Aquincola tertiaricarbonis_B. The sequence goes on along the minus strand of NZ_CP097636.1, from coordinate 3,616,393 downwards.
AACTGTTCGGGCTACACGGTTGGACAAGACGGGCCGCTGCGTTGACCTCAGGCTTGGGGACGAGCTGCAAGCTCGAGGGGGCATCAGGTTTGGCGCAGCAACCGCGACACGGTCGGCCTTCAGAGAAACTCTGGAGGGCTGGGTCGGGAAGATACAAGGGGGAGCGCCGCCGCTTGGGGCGGCCCGGCGCGGCGGCCGTTTGCCGCACGCCCCTGGTGAATCAGCCGCTCGCCGCCACCTGCCGCACTCCTAGAATCAGTCTTCACTGCGTATACGGGCGATCAGTATGGTTCCGCATCTCATCACCGCCCTGACCGGGCCCATCAACGAACTGGAACAGCGCATCCTCGAGTCGATGCCGGCCATCGAGCGCTGGTTCCGGCTCGAATGGATGGAGCACACGCCGCCGTTCTACACCTCGGTCGACCTGCGCAATGCCGGCTTCAAGCTGGCGCCGGTGGACACCAACCTGTTTCCGGGCGGCTGGCACAACCTGACGCCCGAGATGCTGCCGCTGGCGGTGCAGGCGGCGATGGCGGCGATCGAGAAGATCTGCCCCGAGGCCAAGAACCTGCTGCTGGTGCCCGAGCGGCACGCCGGCAGCTTCTACCTGGCCAACCTGCAGCGGCTGAAGAACATCTTCCACCAGGCCGGCCTGAACGTGCGCCTGGGCTCGCTGGACGAGAGCCTGACCGGCCCCACCACCGTCACCCTGCCCGACGGCAGCGACCTGACGGTGGAGCCGCTGCAGCGGGTGCGCGGCCGGGTCGGCCTGAAGGACTTCGATCCCTGTACCGTGCTGCTGAACAACGACCTCTCGGCCGGCCTGCCGGCCAAGCTGGAGAACCTGCACGAGCAGTACCTGCTGCCGCCGCTGCACGCCGGCTGGGCGGTGCGGCGCAAGAGCAAGCACTTCCAGAGCTACGAGGAAGTGGCCAAGAAGTTCAGCAAGCTCATGGGCATGGACCCGTGGCTGATCAACCCGATGTTCGCCCAGTGCGGTCAGGTGGACTTCAGCCACGGCGACGGCCTGGACTGCGTGCAGACGCAGGCCGACGCGATGCTGGCCAAGGTGCGCCGCAAGTACAAGGAATACGGCATCAACGAGAAGCCCTTCGTGGCGGTCAAGGCCGACAACGGCACCGACGGCATGGGCATCCTGATGGTGCGCGACGCCAAGGAGCTGGCCGAGCTGAGCCGCCGCGCGCTCGAGAAGATGGGCGAGGCCAAGGACGGCCAGCATGTCACCGAGGTGCTGATCCAGGAAGGCGTGCCCACCTACGAGCGCATGCACGACGCGGTGGCCGAACCGGTGGTCTACATGATCGACCGTTACGTGGTGGGCGGCTTCTACCGCGTGCACGCCGAGCGCGGCACCGACGAGAACCTGAACACTCCGGGCGCGCGCTACGTGCCATTGGCCTTCGCCGAGCACAACCAGTTGCCCAAGCCGGGCGCCAAGCCGGGGGTGAGCGCGCCCAACCGCTTCTACATGTACGGCGTGATCGGCCGGCTGGCGATGCTGGCGGCCAGTTATGAGCTGGAAGCGACGGACCCCGACGCCGAGGTGTACGAGTAGCCACGGTTTGCGGCAGTGCAGCATCGGCTGCGAGCACAATAGCCGTCTTTCGATGACCGACCCCTCCTGGTGGGGTGCTGCTTCGTGGGTTCTCACAACGCCAACCGCTCTCCGGCCGCCCTGGCCGCCCTGACGCTCGCCGCGCTGGGCATCGTCTACGGCGACATCGGCACCAGTCCGCTGTATGCCCTGAAGGAAGTGTTTGCGGAAGGTCGCGTCGCCGTCACGCACGACAACGTGCTGGGCGTGCTGTCGCTGATCTTCTGGACGATGACGGTCGTCGTCTCGCTCAAGTACGTGCTGCTGATCCTGCGCGCCGACAACAACGGCGAAGGCGGGCTGATCGCGATGCTGGCGCTTGCCACCACCGCGGTGAAGGAGCGGCCGGCGCTGCGCCAGACGCTGCTGCTGGTGGGCATGTTCGGCACCGCCATCTTCTATGGCGACGGCGTGATCACGCCGGCCATCTCGGTGCTGTCGGCGGTGGAGGGCCTGGAGGTGGCCGCGCCGGCGCTGCACGGCGTGGTGGTGCCGGTCACGCTGCTGCTGATCACCGTGCTGTTCGCGGTGCAGCGCTTCGGCACCGGCGGCATCGGCCGCTTCTTCGGGCCGGTGATGCTGATCTGGTTCATCGCGCTGGTGGCGCTGGGGCTGCCGGGCATCATCGAGAACCCGCACGTGCTGCTGGCGATGAACCCGATGTACGCGGTGGGTTTCATCACCGCCCACCCGATGGTGGCCTTCATCGCGCTGGGCGCGGTGGTGCTGTGCATCACCGGCGGCGAGGCGCTCTACGCCGACCTCGGCCACTTCGGCAAACAACCCATCCGCATCGCCTGGTACAGCTTCGTGATGCCGGCGCTGGTGGTGAACTACTTCGGCCAGGGCGCGCTGCTGCTGCGTGAGCCGGAGGCCGCGGCCAACCCGTTCTACCTGCTGGCGCCCAAGTGGGCGGCGCTGCCGCTGGTGGGGCTGGCCACCTGCGCCACCATCATTGCGTCGCAGGCGCTGATCACCGCGGCCTTCTCGGTCACGCGGCAGGCCATCCAGATGGGCCTGCTGCCGCGCATGTACATCAAGCACACGTCGGTGCGCGACACGGGGCAGATCTACGTGCCGTTCATCAACTGGTGCCTGTACGTGCTCATCGTGCTGGCGGTAGGGCTGTTCGGCAGCTCGTCCAAGCTGGCGCATGCCTACGGCATCGCCGTCACGCTGGACATGACCATCACCACGGTGATGACGTTCTACGTGATCCGCTACGGCTGGAAGTATTCGCTGCCGCTGTGCCTGCTGGCCACCGGCTTCTTCTTCCTGATCGACATCACCTTCTTCCTGTCCAACCTGCTCAAGTTCTTCTCGGGCGGCTGGTTCCCCATCGTCATCGGCCTGGGCATGTTCACGTTGATGACCACCTGGATGCGCGGCCGCCAGCTGGTGGCCGAGCGTCTGCGCGACGACGCGATCGACCTGAAGAGCTTCCTCGAATCGGTGTTCATCAGCCCGCCCACGCGGGTGCCGGGCACGGCCGTCTTCCTGTCGGCCGACCCCACCATCGTGCCCAACGCGCTGATGCATAACCTCAAGCACAACAAGGTGCTGCACGAGTACAACCTGTTCGTCTCGGTGCAGAACCATGAGGTGCCGTGGATCGGCTTCGGCCGCCGGCTCGAGATGACGCCGCTGGGCCACGACTGCTGGTCGGTGCTGCTGCACTTCGGCTTCAAGAACGACCCCGACGTGCCCGAGGCGCTGAAGCTGCTGGCCGGCCGCGGCGTGCCGCTGGACGAGATGGACACCAGCTACTTCCTCAGCCGCGACATCGTGGTGCCCAGCATCGGCCAGGGCATGGCGATGTGGCGCGAGAAGCTGTTCGCCAACATGCACCGCAATGCGGCGGCGGCGGCCGACTTCCTGCACCTGCCTGCGAACCGCATCGTCGAGCTGGGCTCCAAAGTAGAAATCTAGCCTGTGCAGTTTTGGAAGGATCTCTCGCTCACCTCGGTGGTGGCGGGCTTCGTCGCCGTGCTGGTCGGCTTCACCAGCTCGGTGGTCATCATCTTCCAGGCCGCTGCCAGCCTGGGTGCCACGCCGGCGCAGCAGAGCAGCTGGATGTGGGCGCTGGGCCTGGGCATGGGCTTCACCAGCGCCGGCCTGTCGCTGTGGTACCGGCAGCCAGTGCTCACCGCCTGGTCCACGCCGGGCGCGGCGCTGCTGGTCACCGCCGGCGCCGGTCGCACGATGGAAGAGGCCGTGGGCGCCTTCATTGTCTGTGCGCTGCTCATCGTGCTGGCCGGTGTCACCGGCGCCTTCCGGCGGGTGATGGACCGCGTCCCGCAATCGCTGGCGGCCGCGCTGCTGGCCGGCGTGCTGGTGCGCTTCGCCTTCGATGCCTTCCTGTCACTGCGCACCGACCTGGCGCTGGTGCTGACCATGCTGCTGGCCTACCTGGCCGGGCGCCGCCTGTGGCCACGCTATGCGGTGCCGGGTGTGCTGGCCGTGGGCATGGCGGTGGCGGCGCTGCAGGGCACGCTGCACCTGGGCAGCATCGACTGGTCGCCGGCCCATCCGGTGTTCACGGCGCCGCGCTTCACGCTGGGTGCGCTGGTGGGCATCGCGCTGCCGCTGTTCGTGGTGACCATGGCCTCGCAGAACCTGCCTGGCGTCGCGGTGCTGCGTGCGGCGGGCTACAGCGCGCCGGTGTCGCCGCTGATCGCCAGCACCGGCCTGGCCAGCCTGCTGCTGGCGCCCTTCGGCGGCTATGCCTTCAACCTGGCCGCCATCACCGCCGCCATCTGCAATGGCCGCGAGGCGCATGAAGACCCCGACCGCCGCTACATGGCTGCGGCGGCGGCGGGCGTCTTCTACATCCTCGTCGGGTTGCTGGGCGGCGCGGTGGTGGGGCTGATCGCGGCCTTTCCCAAGGCGCTGGTGCTGGCCGTGGCCGGCTTTGCGCTGCTGGGCACCATCGGCAGCGGCCTGGCGGTGGCGATGAAGGACGAGCGCACCCGCGAAGCCTCGCTCATCACCTTCGTGGTCACGGCCAGCGGCCTCAGCCTGTTCGGCGTGGCCTCGGCCTTCTGGGGCGTGGTGGCCGGCGCGCTGGCGCTGGCTGTGCAACACTGGCGCCCCGCCCGCTGACCCGTCTGCGCCCCATGGATCTGCTGTTCGTTGCCGACCCGCTGGAGGTCTTCAAGACCGCCAAGGACACCACCTTCGCGATGATGCGCGAGGCCGCGCGCCGCGGCCACACGATATGGGCCTGCGAGCAGCGCGGCCTGTCCTGGCAGCGCGGCAGCCGCGTGGTGGCCCGTGATGCCCGGCGCATCAGCCTCACCGGCGATGCCTATGCCTGGTTCAAGGTCGAGGAGCAGCGGCCGGTGGAACTGGCCGCGGTGGACGCCGTGCTGATGCGCAAGGATCCGCCCTTCGACAGCGAATACTTCTACGCCACCCACCTGCTCGAGCAGGCCGAGCGTGAAGGCGCCCGTGTGCTCAACAGCCCGCGTGCGCTGCGCGACCACCCCGAGAAGCTGGCCATCCTGGAGTTCCCGGACGTCATCGGCCCCACGCTGGTGACGCGCGACGCCCAGGCCATCCGCGAGTTTCACGCCCAGCACCAGGACATCATCCTGAAGCCGCTGGACGGCATGGGCGGCATGGGCATCTTCCGCGTCGGTGCCGACGGCCTGAACCTGGGCAGCATCATCGAGACGCTGAACCAGCACGGCCGCACCACGGTGATGGTGCAGAAGTACCTGCCCGAGATCGTGCAGGGCGACAAGCGCATCATCCTGATCGGCGGCGAGCCCATCCCGCATGCGCTGGCGCGCATCCCGCAGGGCAGCGAGATCCGCGGCAACATGGCCGTGGGCGGCAAGGGCGTGGCCCAGCCGCTGTCGGCCCGCGACCGCGAGATCGCCGAGGCCATCGGCCCGGTGCTGGCCGCCCGCGGCCTGCTGTTCGTGGGCCTGGACGTGATCGGTGACTGCGTCACCGAGATCAACGTCACCAGCCCCACCGGCTTTCAGGAGATCACGCAGCAGACCGGCTTCGACGTGGCGGCCCGCTTCGTCGATGCGCTGGAGGCCGCGGTGGCCGCACCGCGGACCTGAACGGCCGTCACCCCCATCGTCCACGGCGGCCGTTCGAAGCGGCCGCTTTCAGTTTCAAGCCTTGAGGATTTGCCCATGAAGACCAAAGCCGCCGTCGCCTGGAAAGCCGGTGCCCCGCTGACCATCGAAGAAGTGACGCTGGACGGCCCGCGCGAAGGCGAGGTGCTGGTCGAGATCAAGGCCACCGGCATCTGCCACACCGACTACTACACGCTGTCGGGCGCCGACCCCGAAGGCATCTTCCCCGCCATCCTGGGCCATGAAGGCGCCGGCGTGGTGGTGGACGTGGGCCCGGGCGTCACCTCGCTCAAGCCCGGCGACCACGTGATCCCGCTCTACACGCCCGAATGCCGGCAGTGCAAGAGCTGCCTGTCGCGCAAGACCAACCTGTGCACCGCCATCCGCGCCACGCAGGGCAAGGGCCTGATGCCCGATGGCACCTCGCGCTTCTCGATCGACGGCAAGCCGCTGTTCCACTACATGGGCACCAGCACCTTCGCCAACCACATCGTGGCCCCGGCCATCGCGCTGGCCAAGATCCGCGAGGACGCGCCCTTCGACAAGGTCTGCTACATCGGCTGCGGCGTCACCACCGGCATCGGCGCCGTGCTGTGGACGGCCAAGGTGGAAGCCGGCGCCAACGTGGTGGTGTTCGGCCTGGGCGGCATCGGCCTCAACGTGATCCAGGGCGCCAAGATGGTGGGCGCTGACAAGATCATCGGCGTGGACCTGAACCCCGAGCGTGAAGCCATGGCGCGCAAGTTCGGCATGACCCACTTCGTGAACCCGAAGGACGTGCCCAACGTGGTGGACGCCATCGTGCAGCTGACCGACGGCGGCGCCGACTACAGCTTCGAATGCATCGGCAACACCACCACCATGCGCCAGGCGCTGGAGTGCACCCACCGCGGCTGGGGCCAGAGCGTGATCATCGGCGTGGCCGCAGCCGGCCAGGAAATCAGCACGCGGCCGTTCCAGCTGGTCACCGGCCGGGTGTGGAAGGGCAGCGCCTTCGGCGGCGCCCGCGGCCGCACCGACGTGCCCAAGATCGTCGACTGGTACATGGAAGGCAAGCTCAACATCGACGACCTGATCACCCACACGCTGAAGCTGGACCAGATCAACGAAGGCTTCGACCTGATGAAGCGCGGCGAGTCGATCCGCTCGGTCGTCGTCTACTGATCCCGCAGCACGGCAGGAGGTCCGCATGAGCTTCGAACTGATCAGTGCGCACGGCTGCTTTGGCGGCGAGCAGCGCTTCTACAAGCACGACTCGCGCGAGATCGGCCTGCCGATGCGCTTCGGGCTGTACCTGCCGCCGCAGGCGGCGCAAGGGCCGGTGCCCGTGCTCACCTACCTGGCGGGCCTGACCTGCAACGAAGAAACCTTCGCCATCAAGGCCGGTGCGCAGCGCTTCGCGGCCCAGCACGGCATCGCGCTGCTGATGCCCGACACCAGCCCGCGTGGCGCCAACGCGCCGGGCGAGGCCGATGCCTGGGACTTCGGCGTGGCCGCGGGCTTTTACCTCGACGCCACGCAGGCGCCCTGGGCCAAGCACTGGCGCATGGAAAGTTACCTGATGGCCGAGCTGCTGCCCGAGGCCGCCGCCGCTTTCGGGCTGGACGCGCAGCGCGCCGGCCTCTTCGGCCATTCGATGGGCGGCCATGGCGCCTTGACGCTGGCGCTGCGCCACCCGGGGCGCTTCCGCTCGGTGTCCGCCTTTGCGCCGATTGCCGCGCCCACCCGCTGCCCCTGGGGTCACAAGGCCTTCAGCGGTTATCTGGGTGACGACCGCAGCACCTGGGAAGCGCACGACGCCAGCGCGCTGATGGCGCAGCAAAAGCAGGCGCTCTTTCCGCAAGGCATCCTGGTCGACCAGGGCCTGGCCGACAAGTTCCTGGCCGAGCAGTTGCACCCCGAAGCCTTCGAGGCCGCCTGCCAGGCCGTGGGCCAGCCGCTGACGCTGCGCCGGCATGCCGGCTACGACCACGGCTACTACTTCATCACCAGCTTCATCGCCGACCACCTGGCCCACCACGCGGCGGCGCTGAACGCCGGGCGCTGACGCGGCTTTGGCCTCCACCCTGGCCGCGCCGGTCGCCAGCGAGCTGGTGATCAAGAAGAGCCGTTTCATCGGCTGCGTGGAGCCGATGCGTGACCGGGCCGGCGCACTGCAACGCGTGGCCGCGCTGCGGGCCGAGCACCCCGGCGCCGCCCATTTGTGCTGGGCGCTGCTGGCCGGCGGCGACTCGGCCGCCAACGACGATGGCGAGCCCGGCGGTACCGCCGGGCGGCCGATGCTGGAAGTGCTGCGCCACCAGGCATTGGAAGGCGTGCTGGCCACCGTGGTGCGCTACTTCGGCGGCGTCAAGCTGGGCGCCGGGGGCCTGGTGCGGGCCTATACCGATGCGGTGGCGCAGGCGCTGCTGCAGGCCGAGCGGGTGACGCTGGAGCGCCTGGCCACGCTGCAGTGCACCGTGCCTTATGCGATGGAAGGCGCGCTGCGCCGCGAGCTGGAGGCCGCCCGCGCCACGCTGGGCGATGTGCAGCACGGCATGGAGGTGACACTGGACTTCACCGTGCCGGAGCCGGCGGCGCCGGCCCTGCGGCTGCGCATCGAAGACCTGACCCAGGGTCGGGTGCGATGGGCGCAACCCGACCCTGGCGGTACTGCTCACAATCGGTAGCCAGGCGTGGGCCTTCGGCGCGTGGCGCCAGGGTCAGAACGTCGCTTTGAACGAGGCCCCCCAGGTGCGCGGCTCGTTGATGAAGCCGGTCAGGTTGTTGAAGTCGATGGCGCCAGTGGCCACCACCTTGTCGGTGATGTTGCGGCCGAACACCGCCGCTTCGTACTTGCCGTTGCCCCAGATGTAGCCCAGCCGCAGGCCACCTTCGAGCAGCGACTTGCCGGTGAACTCCTTGGACTCATAGAGGAAGAAGTTGACCTTGCTGCGGTACGACCAGTCGGTGAACACGTACCACTCGCCGCTGTCGGTGGGCACGCTGTAGCGCAGGTTGACGTTGCCGATCCACTTGGGCGCGTTGGGCAGCGGGTTGCCGTCGAGCTTGTAGGTGCCGGGCAGCGTGCCCGCCGGGTCGGTGATGGTGCAGATGGCGCAGCCGCGCACCTGCAGGTCGCCGTCCTTGATCTTGGTGTGGTTGTAGCTGCCCGACAGGCCCAGCAGCAGGTTGTCGGTCAGGTAGGCGGTAAGGTTCATCTCCACGCCCTGGCCCTGGGCCTTCTTGGCGCTCACCAGGATGTTGGCGTTGTCGGTGCCGCCCACGGCCGTCAGCTGCTGGTCCTTGACGGTATAGCGGAACACGCTGGCCGACAGACGCGCGCGGCGGTCGAACAGGTCGGCCTTCACGCCCGCTTCGTACGAGGTGTTGGTCTCGGGCGCGGCCGAGGACATCGGCGCGAAGGCCGAGGCCGGCTGGATGCTGCCGGCCCGGAAACCGGTGGCCACGCGTGCATACACGTTCACGTCGGGCGTGACGGCGTAGGTGGCGCTGGCGTCCCAGTTGGTCTTGGAGTTGTTGGTCTCCAGCGCCAGCCCGGCGGAGCTGTCCAGCGACGCATCGGGCGCGGTGCTCAGTTCCTTCTTGTCATGCGTGTAGCGCAGGCCGCCGCGCAGCTTCAGCCGCGGGCTCACCGCATAGCTGAGCGAGCCGAACACCGCCCACGCGTCGTTCTTCTGCGTGGTGGTGATGGTGTTGCCCGTCTGCGGATTGCCCGCGGTGGTGGAGTCGTAGTTGGCGCTCAGCATGCGGTACTTCTCCTTGAAGAAGTACAGGCCGGTCTGCCATTGCAGCGGTGCCTCGGTGGCCGATTCGAGCCGGAACTCCTGCGACCACTGGCTGTGGCCGCGCAGCGCGTCCGAGGTCTCGGAAGGGAAGGGGATGGGCGCCGGATCGTCATTGCCCAGGAAGGCGGCGCCGAAGCCGCCATCCACGTCGCCGCGGCTGAAGCTGCTCAGCGTCTCATACCCGGTGATCGAGTAAAGGGCCATGCCGGGCAGGCCCCACTTCAGCCGCATGCTGCCGCCGGTGTTGGACAGCGTCTGCTCGTTGATGCCGTCCAGGCTGACCTTGTCGGGGTCGAACCCGTCCACCAGGTGGTTGCTGCCCGGCTGGATGATGTTGGCGCGGAACAGCCGCGCGCTGCCCGAGAGGTCGCGGTTGTGCAGGTTGAACAGGGCGCTGAAGTCCTTGCTGGGCTCGTACAGCGCCTGCAGCCGCACCGCGCGGTCGCGGTAGCCTTCGATGTCCTGCGTGCCGCTGGCCTTGGTGTTGTGCACCCAGTCGTCACGCTGCTGCGACAGCAGCGACACGCGGGCCGACCAGGCGCCCGACAGCGGCAGGTTGAAGGCGCCTTCCAGGTTCACCGCGTTGTCGCTGCCGTAGCCGGCGCTGAAGTAGCCCTCCTGCTTTTGCGAAGGGCGCACCGAATTGAACTTGACCACGCCGGCCGGCGTGTTGCGCCCGAACAAGGTGCCCTGCGGGCCGGCCAGCACCTCGATCCGCTCGAGGTCGAAGGCCGGAAAGCCCTTGAGGATGGGGTTCTCCTGCACCACGTCGTCGTAGATCAGCGAGACGGGCTGCGAGGCATTGAGCCGGAAGTCGGTGTTGCCGTAGCCGCGGATGTAGAAGCGCGGGAAGGCCCGGCCGAACGACGATTCGATGTTGAGGCTGGGCACACGGCCCGACAGCACCCGCACGTCCTGACCGCTGGAGTTCAGCACGTCCAGCGTTTCACCGGAGATGGTGGACACCGAGCTGGGCACGTCCTTGATGTTCTCGGCCCGCCGCTCGGCGGTGACGGTCACCGATTCGAGCTTGGGTGCTTCCTGCGCCATCGCGGGCAGCGCCAGCAGCAAGGCGGTGGTGAGCGGGGCCAGCGTGAGGCAGGCGGCGGCAGGTCGGCGGGTACGGCGCAAGAGCATCCTCCATGAGTGTTTTCACGGAGTAACCGCAAGGCCCATGCCTGTTGCCGCGCCTCAAAACAGTGTGAACGAGGCGGGGCTGTGCGTGAAGCTGGTCAGGGTTGGGGCACGCCCTCGCGCCATTGCGGCCAGTGGCGCACGATGTCCTGCACCAGCGCACCGCCCACGATCTGCAGGTTCTGCAGCGCCGGCACGAAGCCGCCCGTGCCGCCGGTGGACGACGCGGTGAGCGACTGGTGCGCCGACTGCCCCGGATGTGGGCGGTCGAAGTTGGAGCCGGCGCGCAGCACCGCCAGGCGCTTCAGGTTCACCTTGCCTGCCGCCGCCGCACGTTCCAGCGCGTTGTAGGTGGCGTTGTCTTCCTGCTGCGTGGTGCAGTAGGTGGCCTGGCCGTCGCTCAGCAGCTTCGTCCAGTCGCGGGCATGCTGGCCCAGGCGGTGGCCGTGCCACCAAGTGTCGCCACCCAACGTGTCGCACTGGGTCACGGTGGGCTTGGCGCGGGCGGCGGGCTCTTTGTACTTGGCGCGGTAGGCGGCGGCGGCCGGGCTGTCCTGCAGCGGCAGCTGGCGGGTCAGCGCCAGCGCCTTCTGCAGCAGGGCTTCGTCCAGGCGGGCGGCTTCGGTGCGGTACTCGAACTTGGGCTTCTCACCCGGGCCCTTGGTCAGCAGGCCGTAGTAGCCGGTGGACCAGCCCTTGGGCATCTCGCGGGCATCGATCTCATGCGCGATGCCGAAGTCGATCAGCCAGCGCGCCCAGGCGGCGGTGCCCAGCGTGCCCTGCTGCGGGTCGATGCCCGCGATGCCGGCGATGAGGAAATAGCTTCGCGTGAAGTCGAAGCGCGGGTCCATCGCCAGCGCCAGTGTTGAAGCCGCGGCATTGGCATGGCCCATGCCGGTGGTCAGCAGGCACACGTCGTCGGTGTTGCAGCGGAGCTCCGGGTAGTCGAGTGACAGGCCGGGCACCTTGATGCGTTCGTCGAGCTTGAGCGGCTGGAACCAGCCTTCGGCCTCGGGCCCGAACATGGTGATGACCACGGCCTTGATGGGGCGCGGCGTGGCAGGTGCAGCGGCTTGGGCCTGGGCCAGCAGCGGGGCGGCCAGCGCCAGGCCGGCGGCCAGGGAGGTGAGCTTCAAGAAGGTCATGGGCAGAGGGAGTGGAGGTGCGCTCAGCGTGCCGGCTTGCCGCGTGCGGCCCAGGCTTCGAGGAAGGCCAGCGTCACCGCGGCCTCGTTGGTTTCGGCCAGGCCGCTGGAAAACAGCGCGGCCACGTCGGCATTGAATTCTTCGGCGCCCGCCAGATCGCTGACGCTGCGCATCGCGATGTAGGGCACGCGGTTGGCATAGGCCACATGGGCCAGGGCCGCGGTCTCCATCTCGAACACCTGCGCGTTCAGGGTTTCGAACAGGTAGCGCCGGTACGGTGCGTGCGCCAGAAAGGCGGTGCCCGAGACGCCGGTGCCACCCACCTCCAGCTTGGGCTGGTGCTTCACGCATTGCTTCTCGTCCACCGTGCCGCTGGCGGCGGCCTTGGGGCCGCAGCGCTGCAGCGCCGGCTTCAGGTTGCGGGCCACGGCCAGCATCTCGGTATCCACCGGATAGTCGAAGCGGAACTCGCCCTTGGGCGCGTTGGCGCTGTTCATCACGTAGTTCTCGCGCAGGAACCAGCCCTGGTAGGGCGGCAGCGGCTGGCCGGCCGGCGTCTTGGCCAGCGACAGGCCCAGGCAAGACACATCACCCGCCGTGCCGCAGGCGGCGGGCACCTGGTCGTTGCTCTGCCAGTAAACCTCCATCGGCATCACCCAGCGCTCGGGCACCGTCACGTCGCCCACGTGGTGGGCCGGGTTCACGCCGCCGGCGATGCCGCTCATGATCAAGCGCTGCACCTTGAAGTGGTCCAGCATCAGCTGCGTGACCATGGTGGAGTTGATCATGCTGACGCCGCTGAGCACGATGACCACGCGGTTGCCGCGCAGCGTGCCGGTGGTGAAGCGGTTGCCGTTGACCACGTGCGTGCGCTTGCCGGTGGTTTGCGCCACCAGGATGTCGGCCTCGGCGCCGAAGGCCGAGACGATGCCGATGCGCGGCGTGCAGTCGGTCAGGCAACGGGCGGCGGGCGCGGCATGGGCGGTGCTGGCGAGCAGGGCCAGGCCGGTGAGCAGGGCGGCGGGCAGGGCGGGCAGGCGCAAGAGGGTGTCTCCGGGAGCTGTCGTCGAGGCGGGTCTGCAAATCAGCAATATTGATGCCATTGGCCACCCGCCGTTACCTGGTGGCGGCTGGCGGCGGCCGACCCGGCCGGGGGACAATCGTCGGTTTTTCCCACCGCGACCTGACCCCGTGTTCAAGAACCTGATCGTCTACCGCATCGCCCCCGAATGGACGGCCGACCCGGCGCAGCTCGAGGCGGCGCTCGACAAGATGCGCTTCGTGCCCTGCACGCCCACGCAGCCCATGTCGGCCGGCTGGGTGGAGCCGCGCGGCGTGGCCCATGCGCCGCTGGTGGAGGTGGTGGACGGCCACTGGCTGCTGAAGCTGCAGGTGGAGCACAAGACCGTGCCCGGCGCCGTGGTGCGCCGCCGCGCCGAAGAGATGGCCGCGCAGATCGAGCAGCAGACCGGCCGCAAGCCTGGCAAGAAGCAGATGAAGGAGCTGAAGGAAGACGCCCTGCACGAGTTGCTGCCGCAGGCCTTTGCCAAGCGTGCCAGCGTGCAGGTGTGGATCGACCCCACGCAGCGCCTGCTGCTGGTGGACAGCGGCAGCGCCAACCGCGCCGACGAGGTGGTGACGCAGCTGGTCAAGGCCGGTGACGGCCTGGCGCTGACGCTGCTGCAGACGGCCGAAACGCCGGTGGCGGTGATGTCGGCCTGGCTGGCCGGCACCGAGCCGCCGGCTGCCTTCAGCATCGACCGCGAGTGCGAGCTGAAGTCGCCCGACGAGATGAAGTCGGTGGTGCGCTATGCCCGCCATGCGCTGGACATCGAGGAGGTGCGTGAGCACATCCGCGGCGGCAAGCTGCCCACGCGGCTGGCACTCACCTGGCAGGGCCGGGTGTCCTTCGTGCTCAGCGACACTGGCCAGATCCGCAAGATCGCCTTCCTGGACGGTGTGTTCGAAGGCCTGCCCAAGGTGGAGAAGGACGAGGCCTTCGAAGCCGATGCCGCCATCGCCACCGGCGAGCTGCGGCAGCTGATCCCCGACCTGGTGGAGGCCCTGGGCGGGGAGCATGCGTTGACCGTCTAGAAGGCGTGGACGATGCCCACGTCGATACCGCCGCCGGTCCGGCCCAGCAGCGTGGTGCCGTCCACGTTGTAGCGGGCCCCGGAAGAAGCGGTGTCGGCTGCGGCCAGGGCCGACTGGCTCAGCCGTGCCCAGCTGGTGTAGAGCAGCGTGCGCTTGGACAGCTTGTGCACGTACTGCACGCCCAGCTGCCGGCCATCCTGGTCGTCGCTGCCCAGGCCCGAGCGGTCGGCGCCCGTCCAGGCCACGTTGAAGCTGCCTGCCGCGCCCACCGGCACCATCGCGCCCAGGTTGAGGTTGCGCTGGAAGCGGCGTTGCCCCGTGACCACCTCCTGCGCGCTGCGCCAGAACAGGTACGAGCCCAGCAGCCGCACCGGCCCGAAGTCGTGCGACAGGCCCAGGCCGGCATAGTCGAATTCGCCTTCGGCCGCCACGGCGCGGCTGACCCCGGTCAGCGCATTCACGCGGCCCACGCTGTTCACCTTGGTGCGCCCCCAGGTGGCACGCGCCTCGGTTCCCGGCTGCACGTAGAACAGGCCCGCCGCCACGTGGCGGTTGCCGGTGGTGCCCTCCGAAGGGGCCAGCTGCAGCTGCGCATACACGCCCTGCCAGTTGGGCGTGAGGTACGACACCGCGTTGTTCACCCGGGTGTAGGTGTTGGTGTTCGAGAAGTTGAACGGCGTGGCCATGTTCATCATGTTGCCCACGCCCTTGCCGTTGAGGGCGTCGAAGTCGCCGCCGATCGAGTTCTGCAGCGCGAAGTCGCGGCCCAGCCGCAGCTCACCGAAGGGGCCGCGCAGCCGCACCAGGCTTTGCCGTTCCCAGAAGGTGGAGGCCGAGGTGCCGTTGTCGGCGCGCACCTGCATCTCCAGCACCACGCCGGCGCTCAGGCCGCCGCCCAGGTCTTCATTGGCTTGTATGGACAACTTGCTGCTGCGGGCGCCTTCGCGCACCAGCTGGTTTTGCGTATCGGGTCCGTTGTCCACGCGGCGGGCAGCCAGGTCGATGCGGCCGGAGATCTGCACGCTGGACTGGGCATGGGCGGCACTGCAGAGGCCCAGCGCCATCAAGGCAGCGATGGCGCGCAGGGAAGAGGGCGAAGCGGTCATGTCGTCAAAAGGTCGAGGTCACGGGAAACTGCAGCGAGCCCGCACCAGCGCAAGAAGTGTTCCAAAGTGATTGAAACGATGTGACGCGTTTCTTGAGCATCAAACTTGCTGAGTCGGCGCCATGAGCCTCTTCAAGTCCGCCATGCCCGCTTTCGTTGCCCGCCTCGCCGCCCGACGCTGGACCCTCGTCTCGATGGTGTTGACGCTGGCCGGCTGCGCCACGCCGCCGGCTCCCGCCCCTGAGGCCTTCCGCCTGCGCATCGCCCACGTCAACGACCACCACGCCAACCTGGAGCCGCAGCGCAGCTTCGACATCCAGCTCGACGGCCAGCCAACCCGGCTGGAACTCGGCGGCCTGCCGCGCGTGGTGGCGGTGCTGCGCGGGCTGGACGACAGCGTGCCCACGCTGCGCCTGCATGCGGGCGATGCGCTCACCGGCACGCTGTTCCACACCGTGTTCCGTGGCCAGGCCGATGCACAGGTGATGAAGCTCGCCTGCTTCGACACCTTCACGCTGGGCAACCACGAATTCGACGAAGGTGATGCCGGCCTGCGCAGCTTCCTCGATGCACTGGCCAGTGGCCCGGGCTGCCATCCCGTGGTGCTGTCGGCCAACGTGGTGCCGGCGGCCGGCACGCCGCTGGCACCAGCGCCGGGCGGCGCGCCGCTGTTTCAGCCCTGGGTGGTGCGCACCGTGGGCGGCGTGCGCGTCGGCATCGTGGGCCTGACCATCCGCGGCAAGACGGTGGCTTCGTCGCGGCCGCTGCCCAGCACCGTCTTCCTGCAGGAGGCGGACGCCGCCCGCCAGGCCGTGGCCGCGCTGCAGGCCCAGGGCGTGCACCACATCGTGCTGGCCACGCACCTGGGGCTGCAGAACGACCTGGCGCTGGTGCGCCAGCTGCCCGAGGTGGACGTGGTGGTGGGCGGCGACTCACACACGCTGCTGGCATCGGCCGCGCTGGCCGCCGTGGGGCCTAAGCCCGCGGGCGAGTACCCGCAGCGCAGCGTCAATGCCGATGGTGCGCCGGTGTGTGTGGTGCAGGCCTGGGAGTACGCCAAGGCCGTGGGCGTGCTGGACGTCGGCTTCGATGCGGCGGGCCGCGTCACTTCCTGCGGCGGCCGGTTGGTGCTGCCGATCGGTGAGGGGGTACAGCGCAAGGATGCCGCCGGCCGTTGGCAGCCTCTGCCCGCCGACCAGGCGCAGGCGCTGCGCCAGCGCCTGTCGCCCGAGTGGCAGCTGGTGGCGCCCGACCCGGCCGCGCAGGCCGTGATGCAGGACTACGCCCGCCAGCTGGGCGAGCGCCTGCGCGACAAGGTGGGCGAAGCCCCGGCGGCGCTGTGCCATGAGCGGGTGCCGGGCAGTACGCCGGCCTCGGGCTGCGGCCCGCGCGGCAGCGACACCGCGCAGGTGGTGGCCCAGGCCTTCCTGCAGGCCTCCAGGCGGGCGCAGATCGCGCTGCAGAACGCCGGCGGCGTGCGCACCGGCGTGCCGCAGGGCACGGTGACGGTGGACACCGCCTACCGGGTGCTGCCCTTTGCCAACACGCTGGTGGAGATGGCGCTGACCGGCGCCGAGATCCAAGCCGTGCTGGAAGAAGCCATCGCTTTCCACCGCGATCCGGTGAACGGCGTGCGCGGCTCCGATGGCGCCCACCCTTACGCCGCCGGCCTGCGTTGGCAGCTCGACCTGCAGCAGCCGCGGGGCCAGCGCGTCAGCGCGCTGGAAGTGCGCGACCGCGCGACCGGCCGCTGGCAGCCGCTGCAGCCCGACGCCAGCTACGTGGTGGTGACCAGCGACTACCTGGCCGGCGGCAAGGACGGCTATGCCACGCTGGGCCGGGTGCAGGCCGATGCCAGCCGCTGGGTGGACACGGGGCTGTACTACACGCAGACCTTCGTGGACCACGTGCGCGCCGCGGGCACGCTGCGGCCGCTGCCGCAGAGCGACTACGCCAATCGGCCCGCCGGCACCGCGCCCTGAACGCCCGGCCCGCCGGGCCGTCAGGGGCAAGGCCCGGCAGGTATGCTCGCCTGTTGCCCGCCCCCGATTGCCCTGCACCATGGCCCTGCTGTCCCTCTCCAATGCCCATCTGGCCTTCGGCCACGTTCCGCTGCTCGATGGCGCGGGCTTTTCGCTGGAGGCCGGTGAACGGGTGGCGCTGATCGGCCGCAACGGTGCCGGCAAGTCGTCGCTGCTCAAGGTGCTGGCCGGCCTGGAAAAGCTGGACGACGGCTTGCTGCAGGCGCAGCAGAACGTGCGCCGTTTCTATGTGCCGCAGGAGCCCGACTTCGCGGCCGGTGCCACGGTGTTCGAGGTGGTGAGCGAAGGCGTGGCCGAAGCCAAGGCCCTGCGCGCCCGCTACGAGGCGCATGAGCCCGGCGACGACCTGGACGCGATCCAGACCCGCATCGAGGCGCTGGACGGCTGGAACTGGGAACGCCGGGTGGACGAGACGCTGCAACGTCTGCACCTGGACCCCGCGGCGGTGGTGGACGCGCTGTCGGGCGGCACCAAGAAGCGCGTGGCCCTGGCCCAGGCGCTGGCCGCCCACCCCGACGTGCTGCTGCTGGACGAGCCCACCAACCACCTGGACCTGGACGCCATCGTCTGGCTGCAAACGCTGCTCAACGAATGGGGCGGCGCGCTGCTGCTCATCTCGCACGACCGCGCCTTCATCGACGCGGTGGCCACCCGCATCGTCGAGCTGGACCGCGGCGTGCTGCGCAGCTACCCGGGCCACTTCAGCGCCTACGAGGCCACCAAGGCCCGCGAGCTGGAGGACGAAGCCCTGGCCAATGCCCGCGCCGACAAGCTGCTGGCGCAGGAAGAGGTGTGGGTGCGCAAGGGCGTGGAAGCGCGCCGCACCCGCAGCGTGGGCCGGGTGCAGCGGCTGCAGGCGCTGCGCGAGCAGCGCGCCCGCCGCCGCGAATCGCTGGGCCAGGTGAAGCTGGAGGTGGATTCGGGCGCGCCCAGCGGCAAGATCGTCGCCGAGCTGCGCGACGTCAGCCAGCGCTTCGGCGATCGCACGCTGATCGACGGCTTCAGTGCCACCATCCTGCGGGGCGACAAGGTGGGCCTGGTCGGCCCCAACGGCAGTGGCAAGACCACGCTGCTCAAGCTCATCCTCGGCGAGCTGGCACCCACGCAGGGCAGCGTGCGCCGCGGCAGCAACCTGCAGGTGGCCTACTTCGACCAGATGCGAGCCGGCCTGAACCTGGACGCCACGCTGGCCGACACCATCAGCCCGGGCAGCGAGTGGGTGGAGATCGGCGGCCAGCGCAAGCATGTGATGAGCTACCTCACCGACTTCCTGTTCTCGCCCGAGCGCGCCAACAGCCCGGTGCGCACGCTCTCGGGCGGTGAACGCAACCGGGTGCAGCTGGCGCGCCTGTTCGCGCTGCCGGCCAACGTGCTGGTACTGGACGAACCCACCAACGACCTGGACATCGACACGCTGGAGCTGCTGGAAGAGCTGCTGCAGTCTTACAGCGGCACGGTGTTCCTGGTCAGCCACGACCGGCGCTTCGTCGACAACGTGGTCACCAGCACCATCGCCTGGGAGGGCGATGCCAAGCCCGGCCTGTGGCGCGAGTACGAAGGCGGCATCGAAGACTGGCTGCAGCAGCGCGACCGGTCACGCGCCGTGGCTGCAGCAGCCGCCGCAGCGGCAGCACCGGCGCCCGCGCCGGCCGCTTCAGCCGCCGCCACGGCGCCCGCCAAGCCCGCCGCGGCGGCCCGCAAGCTCAGCTACAAGGAGCAGCGCGAGCTGGATGCGCTGCCCGCGAAGATCGAGGCGCTGGAAGCCGAGCAGAAAGCCCTGGGCGAGCAGCTGGCCGACCCCGGCATCTACGCCCGCGAAACGCACCAGAAGGTGGCTGAGCTGCAGGCCCGCTACAGCGCCATCGACGACGAGCTGCTGGCTGCGCTGGAGCGCTGGGAAGCCCTGGGCGCGCGTTGAGCGTGAAGGCATCATGGCCGCATGAGCAGTTCCTTTCCTCCTGACACCCTCTTCGGCCTGCAGATCCCGCTGGCCGCCACCTTCGGCCTGCAGGGCGAAGCGGTGGGCGATGATCAGGCGCGCGTGCGCCTGCCCTTCAACGCGGCGCATGCCAACAGCCGGGGCGATGTGCACGGCGGCGCGCTGTCGGTGCTGTTCGATTGCGGCCTGGCCGCTGCGGTGCGCTCGCATGCGCCCACGCAGTTCGGCGTGGCGACGATCGACCTCAGCATCCACTTCGTGGCGGCCGCCCGCGGCGACGTGGTGTGCACCGCCCGCTGCGAGCGGCGGGGCCGCTCCATCAGCTTTGCACGCGGCGAGGCGCACGATGCCGAAGGCACGCTGGTGGCGCTGGCCACCGGCAGCTTCAAGCTGATCGAGCGCTGATCAGCCCAGCCGTGCCGGTGGGCTCAGTCCCGCCGGGCCGCCCCAAGGGACTGAGATCCCCCTCGGGGGGACGCGAGCAAAGCGAGCTTGGGGGCGAACCTCAGTCCCGCCGGGCCGCCCCAAGGGACTGAGATCCCCCTCGGGGGGACGCGAGCAAAGCGAGCTTGGGGGCCAACGTCAGCGCCCACCGGTGGCGGCCGGATGGGTGCGGCTGACGATCAGGCCGGCCTGCAAGTACAGCGCGTTCAGCAGCCGGGCCGCGCGCACGCGGTCGAACCCCGGCCACTCGGCCAGGTCGCGCAGGTTGATGGACTGGCGCTGCAGCCGCTGCACCGCGGCCAGCAGCGTGCCGCTGAGGCCCAGGTTGCGCAGGTCGGTGCCTGGCGAGATGCGGTAGGCCGCCTGGCCGGCGATCTCGGGCAGCAGCTCGTCGCGGGCGCCGCGCAGCGCCATGTCCCAGGTGAGCTGGGGCAGCGGGTGGTACAGGTGGCGGTCGCCCACCAGCGCGGCCTGCGGATCGCCCGGCGGCCGCAGCACCGCCGGCTCCACATGCATCACCCGCAGGTCGGACAACCGGCCGCCCAGCAGCTCTTCCAGCGGCACCGGGCAGTGCGCCAGCTGCTGCGCCGGAAACACGGTGAGCGGCAACACCTTCTCGCCGCTTTGCAGGTGCACGGCCAGCGAGTGGCCATGGCGCAGGCTGGCCGCGATGACCACCAGCACGTCAGCCGTCTGGCCCGTCTGCTCCACCCGTTGCAGATCCATCATCAGCGAAGGGCTGAGGGACGCGGTAAACCCGGGCACGCCTTCGCTGCGCTCGGTGAGCACAAGCTCGTCGAGGTACCGCTGGAAGTCACTCACCCGCATCAGGTCGGGTGTGCCGAAGGGCAAGGTAGATTCGAAGGTCACGATCGGTGCTGTGCCGATGTGTAAGGCAGACGCCCTCGCATGTTAGCGCTGTGCGGGCGCCTGGCCGCGCCTACAGCTCGGAACGCACCTGTCGCAGCGTGTCCCACAGCGTCGCGTTCTGTGCGGTGGCGAAGTTCACCCGCATCAGCGACGTGGGCCGCGGCGTGGCGTGGAACAGCGTGCCCGGCGCCAGCAGCCAGCCGCGGTCGAGCATGGCTTCGGTCAATCGCTCGGTGTCCACGCCCGCGTCCACCCAGCCGAACAAGCCCTGTGGCGGCGCCGCGAAGCGGAAGCCCGCTTCCTCGGCCAGCTGCTGGGTGCGGTGGCGCGCCGCTTCCAGCCGCACGATCACCCGTTCCGCATGGCGGCGCAGCGAGCCCTGCTCCAGCGTCACCGCCAGCGCGCGCTCGGGCGCGGTGGGCGTGCTCAGCATGCCCAGCAGCTTGGTGTCGATCAGCCGGTCGGCCATGGCCGGGGTGGTGGCGATGCAGCCCACGCGCCAGTTGGGCGTCAGGATCTTGGAAAAGCCGGTGAGGTAGATGCTGCGCTGCAGGTTGTCGAGCGCCGACAGCCGCGGCACGTGGGCCGGCGCCAGATAGGCATAGGTGTCGTCCTCCACGATGGTGAAGTCGCAGGACTCGGCCAGCTTGAGCACCTGGTGCGCCGCGGCCAGCGACAGCATCGCGCCGGTGGGGTTGTGCAGCACCGAGACGGTGATGTACAGCCGCGGCCGGTGCGCCTGCGCCAGCGTGCGCAGCACCTCCAGGTCGGGGCCCTGGGCACCGCGTGGCACCGGCAGCACCCGCAGGCCCAGCCGCGCCAGCCGAGCGAACTCGATCGGCCAGCCCGGCTCGTCCACCAGCACCGCGTCGCCCGGCTGGGTGAGGGTGCGGCACACGATGTCCAGCGCATGGGTGGCGCCCATGGTGGTGAGCAACTGGGCCGGCGTGGCGCCGATGCCTACATCGGCCAGCCGCTGCACGAAGGCCGTGCGAAAGCGCAGGTCGCCGGCCGGCTCGCCGTAGCGCAGCGCGCTGTCGTCATCGGCCGTGGCCCGGCGCATGGCGCCGTTGAGCAGCGGCAGGTCCAGCCAGTCGGGCGGCAGCGTGCCCATGCCGGGGCCGGGCGTGCCCACGCCATGGAACATGCCGCGGATCATCGTGGCCGCGTCGGTGGGGCGTATGCGGGGTGCGCTGGGGGCCGGCTGGGCCCGCGCGGCGGCGCGCCGGCCGGCCTGCGGCCCGCGCACGAAAAAGCCGCGCTGGGGCCGCGCCTCCACCAAGCCCTGGGCGGCCAGCTGGTCGTAGGCGGCCACCACCGTGCTGGGGCTCACGGTGTGGCGGCGCGCGCATTCGCGCACCGAGGGCAGCCGGGCCCCGGGCGCCAGCAGCTGCTGCTCGATGCGTTCGGCATAGCGCGCGGCCAGCTGCGCGGCCAGCGTGGCTTCGCCGTCGCGCGACAGCGCGGTCGAAGGCAGGGGCGGTTCGAGCATGGACATGTGGGTGATGGTGCCTGCTGTGCTGTTGCTGGTGGCAGTACAGATCGGCACTGAGTTTGCTGAAGTGTACTGATACTGTGTTGGTTGATGCCCCTAGACTGGGCTGCCCACCTTGGAGCGCATGCCATGAACACTGCCGCCCCCGCCACCGCCTCTTTCCCCGCGCCAGCCGCGGCTGCCGCCCTGCGTGACAGCCGCCGCGGCTGGTGGCTCTGCCTGGCGGGGGTGCTGATGTTCTCGCTGAGCATCCCGATGACGCGGCTGGCCGGCGGCGATGCCTCGCAGCCGCAGCTGCCGCCCGATTTCGTGGCCATCGGCCGTGCGGCGGTGGCCGGTTTGCTGTCGGCGTTGGTCCTGTGGGCCACCCACGCCCCGCGGCCGCGCGGCCGCCAATGGGGCCTGCTGGCGGTCAGCGCCGCCGGCGTGGTGTTCGGCTTTCCGTGGTTCAGCGGCTTTGCGGTGCGCCATGTCGAGGCCATCCACGCGGCGGTGATCACCGGCTTTTTGCCGCTGGCCACCGCCGCGGTGGGCGCGGTGTGGCTGCGCCAGCGGCCGGCACCCGCCTTCTGGGCCTGCGCGCTGCTGGGTTGCGCGCTGGTGCTGGCTTTTGCCGCGGTGCAGGGTGGTGGCCGGCTGCAGGCGGCCGATGGCCTGCTGCTGGCTGCCGTGGCCAGCGGCGCCGTGGGCTACGTGGGCGGCGCCCGCTTGGCGGCCCAGGGCCTGCGCGGCGAACACGTCATCTGCTGGATGCTGGTGCTGTGCCTGCCCCTCACGCTGCCCTGGACCATCGCCATCGCGCTGCAGCAGCCGGCGGCGCTGGCCGAGGCGCGGCCGGCGGCCTGGGGCGGCTTCGCATATGTGTCCCTGGTGTCGATGTGGCTGGGCTTCTTCGCCTGGTACCGCGGCCTGGCGCTGGGCGGTACGCTGCGGGTGAGCCAGGTGCAGCTGGTGCAGCCCTTTGCCTCCATGCTGGTGGCCGTGCCGCTGCTGGGTGAGCGGCTGGACGCCATGACGCTGCTGTTCGCGCTGGCCGTGATCGCCACCGTGCTGGTGGGCAAGCGCCTGCCGGTTCACCCCCCACGACCGGAGCCCGCACGATGAAGACGCTGGGACTGCTGGGCGGCATGAGCTGGGAATCCACCGCCGTCTACTACCGCCTGCTCAACCAGGGCGTGTCGCGCCGGCTGGGCGGGCTGCACAGCGCGCCGCTGCGCATCGCCAGCGTCGACTTCGCGCCGGTGGCGCAGTGGCAGAGCGCCGGCCAGTGGGCCGCCGCGGCGCAGCACCTGGGCGCGCTGGGCTCGGGCCTGTGGCGCGCCGGTGCGCAGGGCCTGGTGCTGGCCACCAACACCATGCACAAGGTGGCCGACACCATCGAAGCCGCTGCCGGCCTGCCGCTGCTGCACATCGCCGATGCCACGGGCGCCGCCATCCGTGCGGCCGGCCTGTCGTGCGTGGGCCTGCTGGGCACGCGCTTCACGATGGAGGACAGCACCATCGTCATCGACCGCCTGCGCCAGCGCAGCGGCCTGGAGGTGCTGGTGCCGCCGGCCGCCGACCGGGCGCGGGTGCATGCCGTCATCTACGATGAACTGTGCCGCGGCGTGGTGACCGAGGCCTCGCGCCAGGCCTACCTGGGCGTCATCGACCGGCTGGCCGCCCGCGGTGCGCAAGGCGTCATCCTGGGCTGCACCGAAATCTCGCTGCTGCTGGACCCGCTCCAGCATGCGTTCCCGCTGTTCGACAGCACCGCCCTGCATGCCGAAGCCGCCGTTCGCTGGATGCTGGACGAACCCACCCACCCCGACAGAAAGCCCACATGACCTGGACCCTGGCCCGCCGCGCCGAGCGGCTCAACCCATCGATCATCCGCGAGATCCTGAAGGTGACCGAGCGGCCCGGCATCGTCTCGCTGGCCGGCGGCCTTCCTGCGGCCGAGGGCTTTCCGGTCGAGGCCATGCGCGAGGCCGCCGCCCGCGTGCTGACCGAGGCCCCGCGCGAAGCGCTGCAGTACGCCGCCAGCGAAGGCTTCGGCCCGCTGCGCGACTGGGTGGCCGCGCAACTGGCCACGCAAGGCCTGAAGGTCGACGCCGACCAGGTGCTGATCACCACCGGCTCTCAGCAGGGCCTGGATCTGGCCGGCAAGGTGCTGCTGGACCCGGGCAGCCGCGTGGCGGTGGAGTCGCCCACCTACCTGGGGGCTCTGCAGGCCTTTGCGCCGTACGAGCCCGAGTTCGTGCCGGTGGACTGCGACGACCAGGGCCCGGTGCCGACCGAGCTGCAGGCGGCGCGTGGTGCGCGCTTCCTGTACATGCTGCCCAACTTCCAGAACCCGAGCGGCCGCTGCATCGGCGCCCCGCGGCGCGACGCGCTGATGGCCGAATGCCTGCGCCTGGGCCTGCCGGTGCTGGAAGACAACCCCTACGGCGACCTGTGGTTCGACCAGCCGCCGGCCGCGCCGCTGGCCGCCCACGCGCCTGACCA
This sequence comes from Aquincola tertiaricarbonis, assembly GCF_023573145.1. Taxonomy (GTDB): domain Bacteria; phylum Pseudomonadota; class Gammaproteobacteria; order Burkholderiales; family Burkholderiaceae_C; genus Aquincola; species Aquincola tertiaricarbonis_B. Next base: position 3,592,138 of record NZ_CP097636.1, on the reverse strand, counting down.
GGTGCTGTACCTGGGCTCGTTCTCCAAGGTGCTGGCGCCGGGCCTGCGCCTGGGCTACGTGGTGGCGCCCAAGCCGCTGTACCCCAAGCTGCTGCAGGCCAAGCAGGCGGCCGACCTGCACACGCCGGGCTTCAATCAGCGCGTGGTGTACGAGGTGATCAAGGACGGCTTCCTCGACCGCCACGTGCCCACCATCCGCGCCCGCTACAAGGCCCAGCGCGATGCGATGAAGGCCGCGCTGGAACAGCACCTGCCCGCCGGCTGTCGCTGGCAGCTGCCCGATGGCGGCATGTTCTTCTGGGTGGAGCTGCCCGAGGGCCTGGACACGCTGGCCCTGCTGCCCCAAGCGGTGGAAGCCGGTGTGGCCTACGTGCCGGGCGCCGCCTTCTACGCCAGCGCGCCGCGCATGAACACGCTGCGGCTGAGCTTCGTCACCGTGTCGGCCGAGCGCATCACGCAGGGCGTGGCGGCGCTGGGCCGGGTGTTTCAACAAGCCCTGGAGTCTCAGCCATGAGCACACCCACCAGCCGCCGCTTCACCCAGCTCGACGTCTTCACCGGCCGAGCGCTGTACGGCAACCCGCTGGCCGTGGTGCACGATGCCGAGGGCCTGAGCGACGAGCGCATGGCGGCCTTCGCGCGCTGGACCAACCTGTCCGAGACCACTTTCCTGTTGCCGCCCACCGACCCGCAGGCCGACTACCGGGTGCGCATCTTCACGCCCATCGGTGAGCTGCCGTTCGCCGGCCATCCCACGCTGGGCAGCTGCCACGCCTGGCTGCAGGCCGGCGGCCAGCCGCGCGGCGAGCAGGTGGTGCAGCAATGCGAAGTGGGCCTGGTGCGGGTGCGGCGGCAGGTGGCCGGCGGCGTGCAGCGCCTGGCCTTTGCCGCACCGCCGCGGCGCCGCAGCGGCCCGCTGCCGGAGGACGTGCTGGCCCGCATCTGCGCCGGGCTGAAGATCCCGCGCGACGCCGTCCTTCACCACGCATGGTGCGACAACGGCCCCGGCTGGGCCGGCGTGATGCTGGGCTCGGCCGCCAACGTGCTGGCCTTGCACTGCGACTACGCGGCGCTGGGCGACGTCAAGCTGGGCGTGGTGGCGCCGCATCCGGCGGGGCATGAGGCGCAGTTCGAGCTGCGCGCCTTCATCGGCGGCGGCAACTTCGAAGACCCGGTGACGGGCAGCCTGAACGCCGCGGTGGCGCAGTGGCTGATGGAGGCGGGCCTGGCGCCGCGGCAGTACGTGGCCGCCCAAGGCACGGCGCTGGGCCGCGCCGGCCGAGTGCACCTGTCGCACGACGGCACCGACGTGTGGGTGGGCGGTGAAGTGGCCGGCTGCATCGAAGGCCGGGTGAGCCTGTAGCAGGCGCACATGTCTAGACAACTCGACCACCTGGTGGTGGCTGCCCGCAGCCTGGAAGAAGGCGCCGCCTGGTGCCAGGCCACCTTCGGCGTGGTGCTCGGCCCGGGAGGCCAGCATGCTTTCATGGGCACCCACAACCGGCTGCTGCGGCTGGCGGGTGAGGGCTTCGCGGCGGCCTACCTGGAGATCATCGCGATCGACCCGCAGGCGCCGCCGCCGGGGCGTGCGCGCTGGTTCGGGCTGGACACGCCCGACGTGCAGGCCGCGCTGGCCCTCGGCCCGCAGCTGTTGCACTGGGTGCTGCGCACCGACCACCTGCAGGCCGACCAGCAGCGCCTGGCCACCGCCGGCCACGACCCCGGCCGGGTGCAGGCCGCCGAGCGCAACACCCCGGCCGGCCTGTTGCGCTGGCAGATCACCGTGCCCGACGACGGCCTGCTGCGCGCGGGCGGTGCGCTGCCCACGCTGATCACCTGGGACGGCGCGCACCCGACCGAACGCATGGCGGACAGCGGCCTGGCCCTGTTGAACCTGCAGCTGCGCGGGTTGCCGGCGGCAGCCGCAGCGCTGCTGCCGCCGTCGCGGGTCGAGCCTCTGCCCGGCCCCGGGCCGGCGCTGCAGGCACGCTTGTCCTGCCCGCATGGCGAGGTGCTGCTGGCCTCGCCCTTCTCCGTGGAGTGACGCCTTGGCCACCGAAGAACTGTTCCGTGAAGACGCCGACCTGAGCAGCTGCGAGGCGCGTGTGCTGTTGGTGGACGCTGCCGGCGTGGTGCTGGACCGCACCGTGTTCTACCCCCTGGGTGGCGGCCAGGCCGGCGACCGCGGCGAGCTGCTGCTGCCCGATGGCCGGGTGCTGCAGATCGCCGACACCCGCAAGGGCGAAGCCGGCATCCTGCATGTGCCCGCGCCGGGCCAGGAGGCGTTGTGGGCCGAGCTGCAGCCCGGCCAGCCCGTGCAGGCCCGCATCGACGTGGCGCGCCGTGCCCGGCACCGGCGCTTCCACACCGCCACGCACCTGCTGTGCGCGCTGGTGCCGCACCCGGTGGACGGCTGTTCCATCACCGCCGACGCGGCCCGGCTGGACTTTCACATGACCGAGCCGCTGGACAAGGACGTTCTGAACGCCGGCCTGGCCCGCCTGGTGGCCGAGGCGCACCCGGTGCGTCACCGCTGGATCGGCGAAGACGAACTGGACGCCAACCCGGGGTTGGTGCGCAGCATGAGCGTGCAGCCGCCGCGTGGCCATGGCCGCATCCGGCTGCTGGAGGTGGAGGGGGTGGATCTGCAGCCCTGCGGGGGCACCCACGTAGGCAACACCGCCGACATCGGCGGCGTGTTCGTCAGCAAGATCGAGAAGAAGTCCGCCAGGACGCGGCGCGTGGTGCTGGGCCTGGCGGACGGCTGATCACTTGCTGCGGAAGTCGTCGTGGCAGGCCTTGCAGGTCTGCGCGGTGCTGCCGAAGGCCGTCTTCAGCTGGGCCAGGTCGCCGGTCTTGGCGGCCACCAGCAGCTTGCCGGTTTCGTCCTGCATCTTGATGGCTGCGGCCTTGAACTTGTCCTGTTCCTTCCAGATCTCGGGCTTGGCCTTGGTGCCGTGACCCTTGTCCGTGCCTTCGCCGAAGGCCGCCCAGGGCAGCTTGGCCAGGGTGGCGACGATCTCGGCGTTGTCCACCGCGGCCTTGGCATCGAACGGCGCCTTGCCGTTGGCCATCGCGCCGATGCGGCCGAAATGCTGGCCCATCACGAAGAAGGCGCCTTGTCGGTACTCGATGGCGTCTTCGGTCTTCTGGAACTGGGCGGCGGCCGGCAGGGCCACGGCCACCATCAGGGCGGCAAGGGCGGTCGATACGGACTTCTTCATTCGGTTCTCCGGGCTGAAGGCTGGGTAGGCGGACGGCCCCGCGGTGCAGGGCCTGGCGAGTGTACGGAGGAGTGGTGGCATTTGTTCCATCGGCCGCCACACTGGAAGCGGCGCGGCCGAGCGGTTATCTTCCCCGTTGTGAACGGCTTTATCTGGAGCGTCCGATGAACGGTGGTGGCACGCCGCTGCAGCGCGTGCGGGTGTGGGACCTGCCCACCCGTGTTTTCCACTGGCTGCTGGCGAGCGCGGTCATCGCCCTCGTCATCACCGCCAAGGTGGGCGGCAACGCGATGGTCTGGCACTTCCGCCTGGGCTACCTGGTGCTGGCGCTGCTGGCCTTCCGGCTGCTGTGGGGCCTGGTGGGTGGTCGCTGGTCGCGCTTCGTGCACTTCCTCTACGGGCCGGGCAGCGTGTTCGCCTACCTGCGCGGGCACGCCGGGCCCGGCGGTCACTTCGAGGTGGGGCACAGCCCGGTGGGCGCGTTGTCGGTGTTCGCGCTGCTGGCCGTGCTGTCGGCGCAGGTGGGCACCGGCCTGGTGGCCGATGACGAGATCGCCAACCAGGGGCCGCTGTACCGCTTCGTGTCGGGCGACACCTCGGCCACCGCCACCGACTGGCACACCGGCGCCGGCCAGTGGCTGATCATCGGCCTGGCGGTGCTGCATGTGCTGGCCATCGTGTTCTACCGCGTGGCCAAGGGCCGCAACCTGGTGGGGCCGATGCTGTCGGGCGACAAGCAACTGCCCGCCGGCACGCCGGCCTCGGCCGACCGCCTGGCCCAGCGCGCGCTGGCCGTGCTGCTGCTGGCGCTGTGCGCGGGCGGGGCGGCCTGGGTCGCGTCGCTCGGGGGCTGAGGCATGAGCGAGACGCCGGACATCGCCCTGGTCGAGGCGGACACGCCCGCGCTGATCGAAGACACGCGGCTCATCTTCCGCGAGTACGCGGAGCAGCTGGGCGTGGACCTGTGCTTCCAGAACTTCGACGCCGAGCTGGCCGGCCTGCCGGGCGACTACGCGCCGCCGGCGGGGGCGCTGATGCTGGTCTTCGTGGATGGCGAGCTGGCCGGCTGCGGTGCCTTCAGGCCGCTGCCCGAGTCCGACTATCCCAATGCCTGCGAGATGAAGCGGCTGTACGTGCGCCGCGCCTTCCGCCGCTTCGGCCTGGGCCGGCTGCTGGCGCAGGCGCTGATGGACCGCGCGCTGCAGGCCGGCTACTCCTGCATGCTGCTCGACACGCTGGACGACATGGAAGCCGCCCGCGGCCTCTACAGCTCGCTGGGCTTCGAAGAGATTCCGCCGTACTACTTCAACCCGTTGCCGGGGTCGCACTACCTCATGGCCCATCTGGGCTGACTTCCGCGGGCGGTAGCATGCGCCGCATGAACGAGCCCACGCCCACCCCGCACATCGTTGAACTGCGCGCTGGCGCGCTGCGCCTGGCCCTTCGTCCCGATCTGGGCGGCTGCATCGCCGGCCTGTGGCTGGACGACGTGGCCGTGCTGCGCAGCACCGAGCCGGCCGCACTGGCCGCCTCCCGGCCCTCGGGCTGCTACCCGCTGGTGCCTTACTCCAACCGCATCGGCTTCCGGCATTTCGACTGGCAGGGCCAGGCCTACACCACGCAGCCCAACTTCGACCAGAGCCCGCATTCGGTGCACGGCGTGGGCTGGAAGCGCCCGTGGCAGGTGGTGTCCAGCACGGAGACCGAAGCCGTGCTGCGCTACGTGCACGCGGCCGACGACCACTGGCCCTTCGCCCTCGAAGCCACCCAGACCTTCACGCTGACGCCCGGCGGCCTGCAACTGCGCATGGCCATCACCAACCAGGCCGATCAGGCGCAGCCGGTGGGCTTGGGCTGGCACCCGTACTTCCCCAAGCGTGCTGACAGCCACCTGCACATCGAGGTGGCCGAGCGCTGGGATTCCGACCCCAGCGACGAGCTGCCGCGCCAGGCCGTGACTCAGCCCACCATCGATGCGCCGGTGAGCGAGCTGCGCTTCGACAACTGCTTCCAGGGCTGGCAGGGCGCGGCGCTGATCCGCGATGAGGCGCTGACCCTGCGGCTCACCTCCGACCTTTCGTACCTGGTGGTGTTCACGCCGCAGACCAAGGACTATTACTGCGTGGAGCCCGTGAGCCACGTCAGCAACGCCATCCAGATGGCCGATCCGCTGGCCCATGGCCTGGTGTCGCTGCCGCCGGGGCAGACGCACGAAGGCACGATGACACTGGCCGTGGAGCGCGCATGAGCACGGCCATCCCCGACGACATCGGCGTCATTCCCGTCGCGCCCTCGCTGCTGGGTGAATCACCCGTGTGGCATGCCACCGAGCGCAGCCTGTACTGGTGCGACATCCCGGGTCACAAGCTCAACCGATTCAACCCGGCGAGCGGCCAGCATGACGAATGGGCCTTCGATACCGACGTGGCCTGCTGCGCCCCGGCGCTGGGCGGCGAGCTGCTGCTGGCGCTGCGCACCGGGCTGGTGAGCTTCGACCCCGCCACCGGCCGCAGCCGACCGCTGGCCAAGCCGCCTTACGACCCGACGATCGAGCGCTTCAACGACGGCAAGGCCGACCCGCAGGGCCGCATGTGGGCCGGCACGTTGTATGAGCCGCGCGACCGTGCGGCCGCCGCCTTGTACTGCTGGGCGGGCGGCAAGCTCACCCGCCAGGCCGAGGGCGTGACCACCGCCAACGGCCTGGCCTGGAGCCCCGATGGCCGCACCGCCTACTGGAGCGACACCAAGGCCCACACCATCTACGCCTTCGACTTCGACCCGGTGCTGGGCACCTTGTCGGGCAAGCGGGTGTGGGTGCAGTTCCCGGTCAAGCAGCCCGGCATGGACCTGGCCGACTACGGCGGCCGGCCCGACGGCGCTTCGGTGGACGCCGAGGGCTGCTACTGGGTGGCCATGTTCGAAGGCGCGCGGGTGCTGCGCCTGTCGCCGCGTGGCGAGCTGCTGCGCGAGGTGAAGCTGCCGGTGCAGTGCCCCACCATGCCCTGCTTCGGCGGGCCGGACCTGAAGACGCTCTACATCACCACCGGCCGCGAGAACCGCCCCGCCGAGGAACTGGCCCGTATGCCGTGGGCCGGCGCGGTGTTGACACTGCGCGTCGACGTACCGGGCCTGCCGGCCAACTTCGCCAAAGCTGGATGAAGCCCCCAAGCTCGCTGCGCTACAGCTGCGCGATCGCCTCGCGCAGCGTGCGCACGCTCAGGATCTCGGGCAGCAGCTGCGGCGCGGCGGTGGCGGCACCGGGTTTGTAGAGCGCGTACACCGGCACGCCGCTGCGGCCCAGGCGGGTCAGCTCGGCGCCGATCGCGGCGTCGCGGCGGGTCCAGTCGGCGCGCATCAGCACCACCTGCCGCTGCGCGAAGTCGGCCATCACCTGCGCATCGCTCAAGGCGCCACGCTTGTTGAACTGGCAGGTCACGCACCAGGCGGCGGTGAAGTCGACGAACACCGGCCGGCCCTGGGCGGTGAGCTCGGCCACGCGGGCGGCGCTCCACGGCTCCCAGGTGGCCACGGCGCCGTCCTGTGCGCCGGTGGCCGAGCCGGTGGTCATGGCGGGCACCGCTGCCACGGCCGGTTCACGCAAGGCCGGCAGCGCCCAGCCCAGGGCGGCCGCCAGCAGCAGCACGCTCACACCGCCAAAGCCCAGCCGCGCACCGCGGCCAAAGCCGGGGCCGCCCCAGGCCCAGGCCGCGAAGGCCAGGGCCAGCAGCAGGCCCAGCAGCGCGGCCACCGCATCGATGCCCGCCTGCTGGCCCAGCACCCAGACCAGCCAGATCACGGTGGCGAACATCGGGAAGGCCATCAGCACCTTGAAGCGCTGCATCCACACGCCGGGTCGCGGCATGGCCCGCGCCACGCCGGGCCACAGGCTGGCCGCCAGGTAGGGCAGGGCCATGCCCAGCCCCAGCGCACCGAAGATGGCCAGTGCCTGCGCCGCCGGCAGCGTGACCGCCAGGCCCAGCGAGGCGCCCATGAAGGGCGCCGTGCAGGGCGATGCGATGGCCACCGCCAGCACGCCGGTCAGGAAGGAGTCGGCCATCGGGTGGCGGGCCCGCAGCGTGGCCAGGTTGCCCGGCAGCATCGAGCCGAACTCGAACACGCCGGCCAGGTTGAGGCCTACCAGCGTGAACAGCGCGGCCAGCGCCGCCACCACGGCGGGCGACTGCAGCTGGAAGCCCCAGCCCAGTTGTTCACCCCCGGCGCGCAAGGCCAGCAGCAGCGCCGCCAGCGCCAGGAAGGACAGCACCACGCCGGCCGTGTACGCCAGCCCGCCGCCCACGCGGGCCTGGCGGTCGTGTGCATGGCTGGCAAAGCCCAGCACCTTGAGCGAGAGCACCGGGAACACGCAGGGCATCAGGTTGAGCAGCAGGCCGCCACCCAAGGCCAGCAGCAGGGCGCCGGCCCAGCCCAGCGGCGGGGGTGGCGTCGAGGTCGACGTCGGCAAGGCAGCCGCTTCGGCCACCGTCGCCGGTGCGGCTGCCGCGGCCAGCGACGGGTCGGGCCAGGGGCCGGGCACGTCGAAGGCCAGCTCCAGGCCGGCGGGCTGGCCCTCGGCCACCAGCACGGCCGCCATGCGGGCGGGGCTTTCGCTGCGCTGGGCCGACAGCCGCACGCTGGCCTGCCAGGCGCCGCCTTCCCAGCGCACCTGCTGTGCGGCGGCGTTGTCGATCACGCCCGCGGTCTCCGGGAAGAACACCAGGCGCCGTCCCTGCCAGGCCGCAGGCAGGCCTTCGATGCGCAGTTCCAGTGCGGTGTCGGTCAGCCGCGCCTCGGTGCGTGCGCCGGCGGCGGCCGTAGGTGTGCTGCGGGCGGCGGCCGAGAAGTCGGCGGCATTGCCGGCGGTGGCTGCGCGGGTGGGCAGCGACAGCGTGAAGTCGCCGGCCTGCGGAATGCACACCTCCTTGCACACCAGCCATTCGGCGTGCAGCTTCACGTCCAGCGTCGGCGCATCGAAGCCCGTGGGCACGGTCAGCGGCACAGGCAGCAGCAGCGTGTCCTCGTAGCCATAGTTCATCAGCGGTCCCACTGGCAGCCGCTTGGGCGTGGGCCAGGCCACGTCGCCGGCATTCACGCCCGGCGGCAGCGTCCACTGCAGGGTGGTCGGCAGGCCCGAGTCGCCGGGGTTCTTCCAGTAGGTGTGCCAGTGCGGCTCGTGGGTGATCTTGAGGCCCAGCCACACCGGCTTGCCGGCTTCAACACCCTCGGGCGCATGGGCCACCAGTTCCGCCCGCACCTGGTCGGTCTTGACGACGGCCGGCGAACCACCGAACAGCGCGGCGAAGGCCGCACAAGGCAGGCCCAGGGCCAGCGGCAACAATAGACGGGCAAGCAGCATGCGCAGTTGGAAAGTCGGCCGGGCCGGGGGTTCTGGTGAAGAGAGGGGCCGCACGGCGCGGCCACGCATTTCAGCACGGCGCCTGGAGCAACGCTTCCTTACGTGAAGACACGTTCAGTGGTCAATCCGCAGCAGTGGGGTGGGATGCCGAGAAAAGCACGGGTTTGACCGTATACTCCCGGCGCTTTGCCACTGGCCGGTAAGAGAGAGCTGCACATGTCAGAACGGACGAACCGCTCGGACACGTGGGCCGATGCCGGACAAGATGGGCTCGATGAGCAGCAGGTGAAAAGCCTGACGCCCGAAGAAGCCCAGGCTTGGCGCGAGAGACATCCGGCTGTTTCGCCGTGGAGGGTGGTGAGGTTCCAGGCCTTGGTGGGCTTGGTGATCGCACTGGCCACATGGGCGGTCACCCGGGAGTCCCACGCGTTCTGGTCGGCGTTGTACGGCGCCGGTGTGGTGGTGCTGCCCGGGGCCTTGATGGCGCGTGGCATCACCAGCAGGTTGGGCGCCACAGCCCCCGGGTCAGGAGCCGTGCGCTTCATGGTCTGGGAGCTGGTGAAGTTGCTGGTGTCGGTGTCGCTGCTCGTGCTGGCACCAAGACTCTTGCCGCATCTGAGTTGGCCGGCTCTGCTGGTCGCCCTGGTGCTGTGCTTGAAAACGTATTGGGTCGCGCTGTTGTGGCGCGGCCGGTGAAACGATAAGACTACAGGTTCAAACAGAGATGGCAGAAGCAGCAGGACACGCGCCCACCGCCGGCGAGTACATCGTTCACCACCTCCAGCACCTGCAGAAGACCTTGTCGTTCGAGCCTGCCAAGCAGACCTCGATCGTCGACTTCAGCGTGTTCAACCTCGACTCGCTCGTCTACTCGGTGCTGCTGGGCGCGCTGGGTTGCTTCGTGCTGTGGCGCGCTGCGCGTGCCGCCACGTCGGGCGTGCCGGGCCGCTTCCAGGCTGCGCTGGAGATCCTGGTCGAGATGGTGGACAACCAGGCCAAGGGCGTGATCCACAACGCCAACAGCCGCAAGCTGGTGTCGCCGCTGGCGCTCACGGTGTTCGTCTGGATCTTCCTGATGAACTTCATGGACATGCTGCCGGTCGACCTGCTGCCGGGCATCTGGCACCACGTGGGTCCGGCGCTCGGCCAGGCCGACTACATGCGCGTGGTGCCCACCGCCGACCTGTCGACAACGCTGGGTCTGTCGGTCTCGGTGCTGCTGGTCTGCATCTTCTACAACATCAAGATCAAGGGCATCGGCGGCTGGTCGCATGAACTGATCGCCGCACCGTTCGGCGACAAGTGGTTCCTGTACCCGGTGAACTTCCTGATGCAGATGATCGAGTTCCTGGCCAAGACCGTGTCCCACGGCATGCGGCTGTTCGGCAACATGTTCGCCGGCGAACTCGTGTTCATGCTGATCGCGCTGATGGGTGGCGTGTGGGCGTGGCAATTCAACCCCTTGTCCGGCGGCTTCTGGCTGGGCGTCGGGCATGTGGTGGCCGGGACCGTCTGGACCCTGTTCCACATTCTGGTGATCACGCTGCAGGCGTTCATTTTCATGATGCTCACGCTGATCTATGTCGGTCAGGCGCACGACGCGCACTGATCCGGTTCCTTTCGTTTCCTTCCTTCATCACCAAAACCTCCTTAGGAGCAAAACATGGAAAACATCCTCGGCCTCGTCGCTCTCGCCTGCGGTCTGATCGTTGGTCTCGGCGCCATCGGTGCTTCGATCGGTATCGCCCTGATGGGTGGCAAGTTCCTGGAATCGTCGGCTCGCCAGCCTGAGCTGATGAACGACCTGCAAACCAAGATGTTCATCCTGGCCGGTCTGATCGACGCTGCGTTCCTGATCGGTGTCGCCATCGCCCTGCTGTTCGCCTTCGCGAATCCGTTCCAGCTGGCCGCCTGATTTCCCGTCCTGACCCTTTCACGAGCGAAAGGATCGTGCCGTGAACATCAATTCGACCCTGTTCCTGCAGGCGGTTGTCTTTGCGATCCTCGTCTGGTTCTCGATGCGCTATATCTGGCCGCCGATCACCAAGGCGCTGGATGAGCGGGCCCGCAAGATCGCTGACGGCCTGGCCGCGGCCGACAAGGCCAAGTCCGAGCTGGCGCAAGCCAACCAGCGCGTCGAGCAGCAGCTGAGCGCTGCGCGCGACGATGCCGGCAAGCGCCTGGCCGACGCCGAGCGTCTGGCCCAGTCGATCGTCGAGGAAGCCAAGCAACGCGCCAACGAGGAAGGTGCCAAGATCGTCGCAGCCGCCAAGGCCGAAGCCGATCAGGCCATCGTCCAGGCCCGCGAAGCCCTGCGTGCGCAGGTCGCCGAGCTGGCCGTCAAGGGTGCCGAGCAGATCCTGCGTCGCGAGGTCAACGCCAGCGTGCATGCCGATCTGCTGTCCCGCCTGAAGACGGAACTCTGACGCCATGGCCGAGCTTGCAACCATCGCGAGGCCCTACGCCGAGGCGCTGTTCAAGGCGGGTGGCGATGCGCAGACCGCGCAGCAGCTGAGCGCACTGGCCGCCGTGGCCGGTGACGCGCAGCTGCGCCAGTTCGCCGACAACCCGAAGGTCAGCGCCGATCAGGTGTACGACCTCGTCACGTCGGTGGCCAACCAGCCGCTGTCGCCTTCGCTGCAGAACTTCCTGCGCACCGTGATCGACAACGGCCGCATGGCCGCGCTGCCCGAGATCGCTGCCCAGTTCCATGCGCTGGTCAATGCCCGTTCGGGCGTGTCCGACGCGGCCATCTACAGCGCCTTCCCGATCGACGATGCCACCCTGGCCGAGATGGTGGCGGCGCTCGAAAGGCGCTTCGGGCGCAAGCTCAATCCCACCGTCTGGATCGATCCGGCGCTGATCGGCGGCGTGCGCGTCGTCGTGGGCGACGAAGTGCTCGACACCTCGGTGAAGGCCCGCCTCGAACAGATGAAGGTCGCGCTCACCGCCTGAGTGTCCCCGGCCCCGCGGCCGACCGGAGAAAGCTATGCAACTGAATCCCGCTGAAATTTCCGAACTGATCAAGAGCCGCATCGAGGGCCTGCAAGCCTCGTCGGACATCCGCAACCAGGGTACCGTCGTGTCGGTCACCGACGGCATCGTGCGTGTGCACGGCCTGTCGGACGTGATGCAGGGCGAAATGCTCGAGTTCCCGGCCGGCAAGGACGGCCAGCCCTCGTTCGGCCTGGCACTGAACCTCGAGCGCGACTCGGTCGGCGCGGTGATCCTGGGCGAATACGAGCACATCTCCGAAGGCGACACCGTCAAGTGCACGGGCCGCATCCTGGAAGTGCCGGTCGGTCCCGAGCTGATCGGCCGCGTGGTCAACGCGCTGGGCCAGCCCATCGACGGCAAGGGCCCGATCAACGCCAAGCTGACCGACGTGATCGAGAAGGTCGCCCCGGGCGTGATCGCACGTAAGTCGGTGGACCAGCCGGTGCAGACCGGCCTGAAGTCGATCGACTCGATGGTGCCCGTCGGCCGTGGCCAGCGCGAGCTGATCATCGGCGACCGCCAGACCGGCAAGACCGCCGTGGCGATCGACGCGATCATCAGCCAGAAGGGTCAGAACATGACCTGCATCTACGTCGCGATCGGCCAGAAGGCTTCGTCGATCAAGAACGTGGTGCGCGCGCTGGAACAGGCCGGTGCGATGGACTACACCATCGTCGTGGCCGCCTCGGCCTCCGAATCGGCTGCCATGCAGTACGTGTCGGCCTACTCGGGCTGCACGATGGGCGAGTACTTCCGCGACCGCGGCCAGGACGCGCTGATCGTCTACGACGACCTGTCCAAGCAGGCCGTCGCCTACCGTCAGGTCTCGCTGCTGCTGCGCCGCCCGCCGGGCCGCGAAGCTTTCCCTGGCGACGTGTTCTATCTCCACAGCCGTCTGCTGGAGCGTGCCGCCCGCGTGAACGCCGACTACGTCGAAGCCTTCACCAAGGGTGAGGTCAAGGGCAAGACCGGTTCGCTGACCGCGCTGCCGATCATCGAAACGCAGGCCGGCGACGTGTCCGCCTTCGTGCCGACGAACGTGATCTCGATCACCGACGGCCAGATCTTCCTGGAAACCAGCCTGTTCAACGCCGGTATCCGCCCCGCCATCAACGCCGGTATCTCGGTGTCGCGCGTCGGTGGTGCCGCCCAGACCAAGCTGATCAAGGGCCTGTCCGGCGGTATTCGTACCGACCTGGCGCAGTACCGTGAACTGGCTGCGTTCGCGCAGTTCGCTTCCGACCTGGACGCCGCCACCCGCAAGCAGCTGGACCGCGGTGCCCGCGTGACCGAACTGCTGAAGCAGGCCCAGTACTCGCCGCTGCCCATCAGCCTGATGGCCGCCACGCTGTTCGCGGTGAACAAGGGCTACATGGACGACGTCGACGTCAAGAAGATCCTGGCCTTCGAACACGGCCTGCACCAGCACCTGAAGACCAGCCATGCCGCTCTGCTGCAGACGCTGGAGTCCGAAAAGGCGCTGAGCAAGGACTCCGAAGCCAAGCTGACCGACGCGATCGCTTCGTTCAAGAAGTCGTTCGCCTAACAGGAGCCCGAGATGGCTGTCGGCAAGGAAATACGCGGCAAGATCAAATCGGTGGAGAACACCAAGAAGATCACCAAGGCCATGGAAATGGTCGCCGCGTCCAAGATGCGCAAGGCGCAGGACCGGATGCGCGGCGCGCGTCCGTACAGCGACAAGATCCGCAACATCACGGCCAACCTGTCGAGCGCGAATCCGGAATACCAGTCGGCCTACATGCGGACCGACGGCACGTCGAAGGCGGCGGGTTACATCGTCGTCACCACCGACAAGGGCCTGTGCGGTGGCTTGAACACCAACGTGCTGCGCGCCGTCACGTCCCGCATGCGCGACGATCAGGCCGCCGGCCTGAAGGTGCAGGCGGTCGCGATCGGCAACAAGGGCTACGGCTTCCTGAACCGGATGAACGTGCCGGTGGTCAGCCACGCGGTGCAGCTCGGCGACGCGCCGATGCTCGAGAAGCTGATCGGCCCGGTCAAGGTGATGCTCGATGCCTTCGTCGAAGGCAAGGTCGACAAGGTCTACCTCTGCTACACGCGCTTCATCAACACGATGCGCCAGGAGCCGGTGGTCGAGCAGCTGCTGCCGCTCGAAGGCTCGCGCCTGGCGCAGTCGGCCGAAGAGAAGCAGGCCTACGGCTGGGACTACATCTACGAGCCCGACGCCGCGACCGTGATCGACGAGCTGCTGACCCGCTACATCGAAGCGCTGGTGTACCAGGCCGTGGCCGAGAACATGGCGTCGGAACAGTCGGCACGCATGGTTGCGATGAAGGCCGCCACCGACAACGCCGGCAACCTGATCGGTGAGCTGAAGCTGGTCTACAACAAGACCCGCCAGGCGGCGATCACGAAGGAACTCTCCGAGATCGTCAGCGGCGCCGCTGCAGTGTGACGGAAAAGATTAAAGGAACTGACATGACGCAAGCCCAAGGCAAGATCGTCCAATGCATCGGCGCGGTGGTGGACGTTGAATTTCCCGCGCAAAACATCCCGCGCGTGTACGACGCGCTCAAGATGGAAGGCTCGGCGCTGACGCTGGAAGTGCAGCAGCAGCTGGGCGACGGTGTGGTGCGCACGATTGCCCTCGGCTCGTCCGACGGCCTGCGCCGCGGCACCATGGTCTACAACACCGGCGCGCCGATCTCGGTGCCGGTGGGCCAGGCCACCCTGGGCCGCATCATGGACGTGCTGGGCAACCCGATCGACGAGCGCGGTCCGGTCAGCCAGGACCTCACGGCCTCGATCCACCGCAAGGCCCCCACGTACGACGAGCTGTCGCCCTCGACCGAGCTGCTGGAAACCGGCATCAAGGTGATCGACCTGATCTGCCCGTTCGCCAAGGGCGGCAAGGTGGGTCTGTTCGGTGGCGCCGGCGTCGGCAAGACCGTGAACATGATGGAGCTCATCAACAACATCGCGAAGGCGCACAGCGGCCTGTCGGTGTTTGCTGGCGTGGGCGAACGTACCCGTGAGGGCAACGACTTCTATCACGAGATGGCCGATTCGGGCGTCGTCAACCTGGAGAGCCTGCCGGACTCCAAGGTGGCCATGGTCTACGGCCAGATGAACGAGCCGCCGGGCAACCGTCTGCGCGTGGCCCTGACCGGCCTGACCATCGCCGAGTCGTTCCGCGACGAAGGCCGTGACGTGCTGTTCTTCGTGGACAACATCTACCGCTACACGCTGGCCGGTACCGAAGTGTCCGCACTGCTGGGCCGTATGCCTTCCGCGGTGGGCTACCAGCCGACGCTGGCCGAAGAAATGGGCCGCCTGCAAGAGCGGATCACGTCGACCAAGGTCGGCTCGATCACCTCGATCCAGGCCGTGTACGTCCCTGCGGACGACCTGACCGACCCGTCGCCTGCCACCACCTTCGCCCACTTGGACGCCACCGTGGTGCTGTCGCGCGACATCGCCGCGCTGGGCATCTACCCCGCCGTGGACCCACTGGACTCGACCTCGCGCCAGGTCGACCCCAACGTGGTGGGCGAAGAGCACTACTCCACCACCCGTGCGGTGCAGGGCATCCTGCAGCGCTACAAGGAACTGCGCGACATCATCGCGATTCTGGGCATGGACGAACTGTCGCCGGAAGACAAGCTGGCCGTGGCGCGCGCCCGGAAGATCCAGCGTTTCCTGTCGCAGCCGTTCCACGTGGCCGAAGTGTTCACCGGCTCGCCGGGCAAGTACGTGTCCCTGAAGGACACGATCAAGGGCTTCAAGGCCATCGTGGCCGGCGAATACGACCACCTTCCCGAGCAGGCCTTTTACATGGTCGGCACGATCGAAGAAGCCGTCGAAAAAGCCAAGAAGCTGCAGTAATCGCGGAGCAACGACATGGCCACCCTACACGTGGATGTCGTTTCGGCCGAGGAGCTCATCTTCTCGGGCGAAGCGAAGTTCGTCGCCCTGCCGGGCGAAAGCGGCGAGCTCGGCATCCTGCCGCGCCACACCCCGCTGATCACCCGCATCAAGCCGGGCGCGGTGCGCATCGAGCGCGCGGACAACGGCGAGGAAGAGTTCGTGTTCGTGGCGGGTGGCATCCTCGAGGTGCAACCGGGCACCGTGACGGTGCTTGCCGACACCGCGATCCGCGGCCGTGACCTGGACGAGGCCAAGGCGGCCGAAGCCAAGAAGGCGGCCGAAGAGGCGATGAAGAACGCGAAGACGGACATCGACTTCGCGGCCGCGCAGAGCGAGTTCGCCGCGATGGCCGCTCAGCTGGCCGCGCTGCGCAAGTTCCGCGGCAACAAGTAAAGCCCTTTCGGCGCGACGGCGCCGGCAGGCACAAAAAAGCGGGCCGAGGCCCGCTTTTTCTTTGGCCCTGCCGCTTGCGCAGCCGGGCCAGGCATCAAGCCGTTGCTCAGTTCGAGCGACGACGAGCAGCCAGGAAGCCAACGGCGCCCAGGCCAGCCAGGAACAGCGCGTAGGTTTCGGGTTCCGGAACGGCGGCCACGACCGACTTCAGCGCGTAGGTGCTGCCAGCAGCGCCAACGCCCTTGACCGAGTAAAAGTAGTCGCCGGCGGCAAGAGTTGCCGTAAAGGCTTCACCGATGGCGCCGCTGCCGAAGGGCGTCGACGACGTGTAGTTCTCCAGCGTGAAGAAGGCCGAGCCAAAGGTCGACGGGATCACCGAGGACAGACCGGCGGTGATGGTCGCCGCGCTGGTCAGCGTGAACCCGAACGTGTTGCGGAAGTTGCCAGCCACGTTAACCAGCGCCAGATCGGTGCCGCCCACGGAAATGCTGTCTTCGAACGAGGTTGCGAACACGGTCGACGCTGCATTGGCTTGCGCGCAAGCCAGAACGACGGCGGCCAGTACGGCGGTCTGTTTGAACAATTGCTTCATGAAAATGGCTCCTCCTGATGTGCCACTGCAGCCTCGACCTGCCCATCAAGTCGAACCATACTGCAGCAACGGCATCATGCCGGTTGCAGTGCAGCAAGAAGACTGCCAATCATGGGGTAATCCCCCTAAACAGGGGCAGGGTGGCGGGTTAGTTGTGTCAGGCTGTCCACGGGGTATCCGGAAGTTCGTTGTTCGCGGCTGAATCTTCCGCCGCTGGAAAGCGCTCCACCAGCACCGCTTCCACCGCGTCGATCGCCAGGTTCAAGCCTTCCTCGAATCGCCCGGCCTGGAAGGCCTGACGCATCCGCACCACGATCTGCTGCCACTGCTGGCTGTCCACCAGGCGCGACAGGCCGCGGTCGGCCACGATCTCGATCGCGTGGTCCGCCATCAGCAGGTAGATGAGCGCCCCATTGTTGTGCTCGGTGTCCCACACCCGCAGCTTGCCGAACAGCGTGAGGGCACGATCGCGCGCAGTCAGCCCTTTCCACAGGTAGGACAGCGGCAGGCTGGCTTCCACCGCCAGGCGGACCTCGCCGGTGTGCCGCCGTTCGCTGGCGGCCACGCGCGCCGTCAGGCGGGCCATCGCGGCCGTGTCCAGCGCCCGGTGCACGTCGGTGTGGTCCATGAGCCGGTGACGCAACAGCCGCAACCAGCGTGAGCGAGGGGGCGCCATCACCAGTCCCCCGAGGCGCCGCCGCCCCCAAAGTCGCCACCGCCGCCGGACGAGAAACCGCCGCCGCCACCGCCGCCTGTCCAGCCGCCCGAAGGACCGCCCCCCAGTCCACCGCCGGTAAAGATCACCGGCCCTGCGCCGATGCGGCTGCGGCGACCCAGGCGCGTGCTGCCGCGAGTCGAGGCGCCGATGCCCAGCAGGCCCACCAGCACGATCGCCACCAGTGCCGCACCGGCCCCCAGCAGCACACTGGCGGTGAGCCACCAGCCCAACCCCCCGGCAATGCCGGCGCTGGCCAGTGAGCCGAGCTTGCGGCCCAGCACGCCGGTGAGCACGGCGCCCATCACCGGCACGCCGACGAAGAAGAACATCATCAGCTCTTCCCACTGCCAGCCGGCATCCGCGCCATCGCGGCCCGGCGCATTGCGCGCAGCCGGGGCGGGCAGGTGTTCGCCGCGCACGCGGGCCACCAGCGCGTCGACGGCCGCGTTCAGCCCGCCGGCGTAGTCGCCCGCCCGAAAGGCCGGCGTGATCTGCTGCTGGATGATCTGGCGGGCGGCCAAGTCGGGCACGGCGCCTTCCAGTGCCTTGGCGGGCGCGATGCGTACCTTGCGGTCGTCCTTGGCCACCACCAGCAGCAGGCCGTCGCCCACGTCGCGGCGGCCGATCTTCCAGGCGTCGCCCAGGCGCTGGGTGTAGTCGGTGATGTCTTCGGGCAGCGTGCTGCGCACGATGACGATCACGATCTGCGGGCCGTGCTGGGCCTCGAACTCGGCCAGCTTGGCCTGCAGCGCACCGGCTTCCTCGGCGCTCAGCGTGCCGGTCTGGTCGATCACCCGGCTGCTGAGCGCAGGCACCGCCTGCAGCGGCTGGGCGCGCAGGCCGGCCAGCGGGCACAGCAGCAGCACCAGCAGCTGCAGCAGCCACAGCCGCGGACGCAGGGCCGGCATCACCTTACTTCGACGCCGCGGGCGCCGCCGGCTTGCTGAAGTCCACCGTGGGCGGCGCGGAAATCTGCGCCTCGTTCTGCACGGTGAAGTTGGGCTTGACCTCGTAGCTGAAGATCTTGGCCGTCAGGTTGGTGGGGAAGCTGCGCGCCAGCACGTTGTAGTCGGCCACCGTCTTGATGTAGCGGTTGCGCGCCACCGTGATGCGGTTCTCGGTGCCTTCGAGCTGCACCCGCAGGTCCTGGAAGCCTTGGTTGGCCTTGAGGTTGGGGTACTGCTCGCTCACCACCAGCAGGCGGCTCAGCGCGCCGCTGAGTTCACCCTGCGCAGCCTGGAACTTCTGGAAGGCCTCGGGGTTGTTGATCAGCTCGGGTGTGGCCTGGATGGAGGTGGCCTTGGCACGGGCTTCCACCACGCGCGTCAGCGTTTCCTGCTCGAAGTTGGCCTCGCCCTTGACCGTGTTGACCAGGTTGGGCACCAGGTCGGCGCGGCGCTGGTACTGGTTGAGCACCTCGCTCCAGCTGGCCTTGACCTCTTCGTCCATGCGCTGGAAGTCGTTGTAGCCGCAGCCGGACATCAATGCAGCCGCGCCCAGCACCAGGGCAGCCAGCGCGGCGCGTGCGCGCGATCGGTCCATCGTCATCTTGGTTCCTCCTTTTGATAGGGATGCTACTCCCCGGCAGCAGTCGTACCCATGTGGGCAGCAGGCGAGCTGCTTTCAAGCGCGTGGTCGCGACGACGCATACTGCGTCGCATGACCCCGCCCCGCACCCCATGAGCGCGCCCGACGATCTGCTGCACCAGGCGCTGCGGGCGGGCCAGGCACCGGCAACGCCGGGTGCAGGACTGCCCCGCCGCGCGGTGGTGGCCGGCGCGGCCGGGGCGCTGGGCGCCGCGGTGCTGGAGCAGCTGCTGGGCCGCGGCGGCTTTGCGGCCGTGGCCGTCACCACCGTGCAGCCGCTGCAGCCCACGCTGCGCGGCATGCACACGCTGCCCTGGCCGATCGCGGCGGGCGAGCTGGCCGCCTTCGGCGCCAGCACCGGCGTCATCGTGCTGGATGCACCCCGCCATGCCAACGGACGCGAAGCGGCCTTGCACCGGCCGCTGCCGCAGGACCTGCCCGAGGTGGCGAGGGTGATGCACGACGCCGGTCTGCTCGATTTGCTGGTGGTGCTGCCGCACGACGCGGCCCGGATGCCCGATGCCTTGAAGGCCGGGCTGGCCACGCTGGACGAACAGGCCGTGGCGGCGCTGGGCTTCCGGCACGTGGTGTTCATGCGGCCGGCGCGGGCGCCTCAGCGTGTGGATGGGCGCAATGCCTTCACCCGTGTGGCCGATCTGATGTTGTCGCAGCTGCGCTTCATGGTGCCGCAGCGCGACTTGCCGGTGCGCGCGGCCAAGGTGGCGGAGTTCGCTGCCGAGCTGGCCCGCGGCCTGGCCGGCGCCCCGGGCGGCACCCGCGTGGTGTCGCCCGAGCTGGTGTGGCAGGCGGCGCAGCAGGCCGATGCCGCCGCGCTGGCGCGCGCCTGGCTGGCGGGGCAGGCCTTGCCGGAAGCGCAGGAGCCCAGGCGCCGGATGTAGGCCGCCTTGTGGGGGCAGCGCAAGAGGCGTCATCCCTGTCGCCGCACCGCCACGACGCAGCGCCTCGACCGTGATAATCGGACGATGTCAGCCCCCTTGCTCAACGACAGCTTTCTGCGCGCCTGTCTGCGCCAGCCCACCGACCACACCCCGGTGTGGCTGATGCGCCAGGCCGGGCGCTACCTGCCCGAATACAACGCCACGCGCGCCCGGGCCGGCAGCTTCATGGGCCTGGCCACCAGCCCCGCCTATGCCACCGAGGTGACGCTGCAGCCGCTGGAGCGCTTTCCGCTGGATGCGGCCATCCTGTTCTCCGACATCCTGACCGTGCCCGACGCGATGGGCCTGGGCCTGAGCTTCGCGGTGGGCGAAGGCCCGCGCTTCGCCAGCCCGGTGCGCGATGAAGCCGCCGTGGCGGCGCTGGCTGTGCCCGACATGGACAAGCTGCGCTACGTGTTCGACGCGGTGCGCTCCATCCGCCAGGCGCTGGCCGGGCGCGTGCCGCTGATCGGTTTCTCCGGCAGCCCGTTCACGCTGGCCTGCTACATGGTGGAAGGTTCGGGCAGCGACGACTACCGCCGCATCAAGACCATGCTGTATGCGCGGCCCGACCTGCTGCACCGCATCCTCGCCATCAATGCCGAGGCGGTGGCGCAGTACCTCAATGCGCAGATCGACGCCGGTGCGCAGGCCGTGATGCTGTTCGACAGCTGGGGCGGCGTGCTGGCCGACGGCGCCTTCCAGGCCTTCAGCCTGGCCTACACCGCACGCGTGCTGCAGGCGCTGAAGCGGCACGACGAGCAGGGCCGGCGTGTGCCCTGCATCGTCTTCACCAAGGGCGGCGGCCAGTGGCTGGAGCAGATCGCGGCCCTGGGGCCGGACGTCATCGGCCTGGACTGGACGACCGACCTGGGCGCGGCCCGGGCGCGCGTGGGCGATCGCGTGGCGCTGCAAGGCAACCTCGATCCGATGGTGCTGTTCGCCGGTGAAGCCGCGGTGCGGGCCGAGGCTCGGCGTGTGCTGGACCGCTTCGGCGCGCCGGCCGGGGGCGGCCATGTGTTCAACCTGGGCCATGGCATTTCGCAGCACACGCCGCCGGAGGCCGTGTCGGCCCTGGTGGACGAAGTGCACAGCCACTCGCGGGCGCTGCGGCGCGCAACCTAAAGCCCGTGAATCCTGTCGCCGGCGCTTGACTTATCAACAAAACGGCGTTCTCGCCGGGCGCGTTCCGGGCTTTTGAACGGCGCCTGTGCAGGCTTGAGGTGCCGTTGTAAGTGCTTGATTTTCAATGGAAATCCTGCTTTGCTGCTTTTGCGGGCAACCTAGGGCAATCCCTTGATGAATCAAGCATTTAGCGTCGCTGCCTTCAGCTTCTTCACAAAGATATCCACAGAAACTCGGGGCAACTCCGAAGCGGCGTTGCGGGGGGCTGAAAGTGGCCCGGCACCTGTTGCAGGGGCGGGGAAAACGCGGCCCCCAAGATTTTGTTCGCCAGGGCTTGACTTATCCCCACTTCGCTGCCTTCGACCACCCCCGTCAGTCGCCGTCACTTCCTACCATCGCACTTTCGGAGTTGCAAGCTAAGTCTTTGATTTTCTTGATTTCTTTCGGTTGCCTCAAGATGCGGCAGGCTAGGGTGCCTGCCTTGCGGATCAATGAGTTAGCGCCACTGCCTCCAGCTTCTGCACAAAGTTATCCACAGAAAAACTGGGCAAGTTCATGATTGACAAACCGCGACGAGGCCAAAGGGGAGCGCAGCGGGGTGTTGCGGCCATCGGGCCGCCCCTGCTTGACTTATCCCCAAAAAGTGGCTTGGGGGAGGCCAGCCGGTCTGCGGCGATGCCACCTTCCAAGATTCACGGCATCACGCGCTAAGTCATTGATTTTCCTAGAAGCGATCACTGCTGCAAGCTTGGGCAATCCAGGGCTGTTGCCCGGCGCATCAAGCAGTTAGCGCATCTACCTCCAGCTTTTGCACAAAGTTATCCACAGAATGTTTGGGCAAGTGGACAAAGGCCTTGTCCCACAAGCACTTAGCGCTCAACGCTCACGGGCCCTTGAGGTTTCGGCGGCAAGTGAGTTGAGCCTTGGCTGACGCCGTGAACGGCGTGGTGGCGGTGGCGGTCGAGACGCCGCAGCACACCGGCCTGGGCGCGCCGCTGGACTACAGCGCCGATGCGCTGCCGCCCGGCACGCTGGTGCGGGTGCCGTTGGGCCGGCGCGACGTGCCCGGCATCGTGTGGGACCGGCCAGCCGAGGCCGAGGCGCCCCCCGAGCTGCGCCCGGTGCGTGAGGTGCTGGCGGCGATGCCGCCGCTGGGCGCCAGCTGGCGCCAGCTCGTGGCCTTCGCGGCCGCCTACTACCAGCGGGGCCTGGGCGAGCTGGCGCTGGCCGTGCTGCCGCCCGAGCTGCGCAAGCTGGACGACGTGCAGCTGGCCCGCCGGGTGGCGCGCCTGCGCAAGCCGGCGGTACCGGCCCGAGCCGCGCGGCGCGCCGGCCTTGCCGCGGCCACGGCGGCTGCTGAAGCCGCCGATGCCCAGCACGGCGTGCAGCCCGCCGCCGACACCCCCGAGGCAGCGCCCGCATTCCCACCCGCCGAGGCCGGTCCGCCTGCGGCCGCCGAGGCGCCGCCGCTCAACGACGAACAGCAGGCCGCGGTCGATGCCATCGGCGCGGCGGCCGGCACCTACCTGCTGCACGGCGTGACCGGCAGCGGCAAGACCGAGGTCTACCTGCATGCGGCCGAGGCCGCGCTGGCCGCCGGCCGCCAGGTGCTGGTGATGGTGCCCGAGATCAACCTCACACCGCAGCTGGAGGCGCGGCTGGCGCAGCGCTTCGCCGGCCGCCGACTGGTTGCGCTGCACAGCGCTTTGACGCCGGCCCAGCGCCTCAAGCACTGGCTGCTGGCCCACCTGGGCGAAGCTGACCTGGTGCTGGGCACGCGGCTGGCGGTGTTTGCGTCGCTACCGCGGCTGGGCCTGATCGTGGCCGATGAGGAGCACGACCCCTCCTTCAAGCAGCAGGAAGGCGCGCGTTATTCAGCGCGCGACCTGGCGGTGTACCGCGGCCACCTGGAAGGCGTGCCGGTGGTGCTGGGCTCAGCCACGCCGTCGCTGGAAACCTGGCAGCGGGTGCAGGAAGGCCGCTACACCCGGCTGGCGCTGTCGCAGCGCATCGGCGGCGGCGTGCTGCCGCGGGTGCGGCTGTTCGACATGAACACGCTGCCCCGCCAGCGCGGCAGCGCCGCGCCGGCACTGGCGCCCGCGCTGGTGGATGCGGTGGCCGAGCGCATCGAGCGCGGCGAGCAAAGCCTGCTTTTCCTCAACCGTCGCGGTTATGCCCCGGTGCTGCATTGCACGGCCTGCGGCTGGAAGAGCGGCTGCCCCCATTGCAGCGCCTGGCGCGTGTTCCACAAGGGCGACCGCAGCCTGCGCTGCCACCACTGCGGCTTCAGCGAGCGGGTGCCGCGTGCCTGCCCCGACTGCGGCAACCTCGACATCGCGCCGCTGGGCCGCGGCACCGAGCGGCTGGAAGAGCAGATCGCACAGCTGCTGCCCGGTGCCCGAGTGGCCCGCATCGATGCCGACACCACGCGGCTCAAGGGCTCGCTGGAAGCGCAGCTGGGCGCCGTGCATGCGGGCGATGTCGACGTGCTGGTGGGCACGCAGATGATCGCCAAGGGTCACGACTTCCGCCGCATCACGCTGGTGGCCGCGGTCAACCCCGACAGCGCCTTGTTCGCCAGCGACTTTCGCGCGCCGGAGCGGCTGTTCGCGCTGCTGATGCAGGCCGCCGGCCGCGCCGGGCGCGATGCGCAGCAGGCCGCGCGCAGCGAGATGTGGGTGCAGAGCTGGCACCCGCAGCATGCCCTGTACGCCGCGCTGCGCAAGCACGACTACGAGGCGTTTGCCGCCAGCCAGTTGGAAGAACGGCAGTCGGCCGGGCTGCCGCCCTTCAGCAGCCTGGCGTTGCTGCGGGCCGAAGCGCGCGAAGCCAGCATCGCCCAGGGCTTTCTGCGGGCCGCTTCCGAGCTGGCCCAGGCCATGGCCGACGAAGCCGGCGTGACGCTGTACCCGCCGGTGCCGCCGCCGGTGGCCCGCGTGGCCGATGTGGACCGCCTGCAGATGCTGGTGGAGTCGCCCTCACGCGTGGCGCTGCAGCGGCTGCTCGCCGCCTGGCTGCCGCAGCTGCATGCGCTGCGCAGCGTGCACAAGGGCGTGCTGCGCTGGGCGGTGGACGTCGATCCGCTGGCGATCTGATTCAGTCATGGGCAAGACCCCGCCCCGCGGCAAGCGCACGCCGGACGCGCCAGAATCGCGCCGCGCCTGCCGCGCTCGGAGTACCGCATGAGTCTGCCCAGTTTCGAGACCTTCGCCGCCGAATCCCGCGAACGCGGCTACCCCGAGGTGCTGGAGCGGGTGTGGCCCGCCGGCCAGGTGGTGGAAGACCACGGCCATCCGTTCGCGGTACAGGCGCTGGTGGTGCAGGGCGAGATGTGGCTCACGGCCCGCGGCCAGACGCGGCACCTGCAGCCGGGCGACCGCTTCGAGCTGGACCGCGACGAACCGCATGCCGAGCGGTACGGCGCCGCCGGCGCCACCTACTGGGCAGCGCGGCGCGCCTAGCTGCCCACCGGCGCGTCGCAGCGGCGGCGCGCCGAGCCCCGCGGGGTGCGGTTCACTCGATGAACTGCGCCCGCACCAGCCGCCATTCCTGCGTGCCGGTCAGCGTGCGAGAGCAGCCCAGCGGCTCGGGCTCGGCGCCGGGCGACAGCTCGGTGCGTGAACGGTCGCCGGTGCCCACGCCCATCTGCACCCGGTCCAGCCACACGCGGATCTTGCGGCTGGGGTGGGTGTTTTTTACCTGCAGCTGCACGCCGTTGCGCGCCACGCAGTTGGCGGTGAAGTCTTCGACGAACTGCACATAGCCCGTCGCATCGTCGGCCGCCTGGGCCTGCGCCGCTGCCGCGTTGGCCAGGACGGCGACGGCCGCCGCAACCATCACGCGGGCCGCTGTGTAGCGCCGTGCACCGGTGCCCTGCCTGCCTTGCATCGTCGTCTCCTGCATGTGGGATTTGGGGTATGGCCATCCTAGACTCCACGCCCATGCAAGCCCCCATCGTGATCGTCGGCGGCGGGGTCATGGGCGCCGCCACCGCCTGCTTCCTGGCCCGCGACCACGGCCTGCCCGCCGTGGTGCTGGAGCGCGACCTGCGCTACACGCAGGCTTCGAGTGCGCTGTCGGCCAGCTCCATCCGCCAGCAGTTCAGCACGCCCATCAACATCGCCTTGTCGGCCTGGAGCATCCGCTTCCTGCGCCGGCTGGCCGACGAGCTGGCGCTGCCCGGCGAGCCGCCGCCGCACATCGGCCTCACCGAGGCGGGCTACCTGTACCTGGCCACCGAAGCCGGCGTGCCGGCGATGCGGGCCCACCATGCCCTGCAGCAGGCGCAGGGCGCCGAGGTGCTGCTGCTCACGCCCGCCGAGCTGCAGGCGCGCTTTCCGTGGCTCAACACCGAGGGCATCGCGCTGGGTTCGCTGGGCGTGCGGGGCGAGGGCTGGTTCGACGGCCCGGCGCTGCACCAGGCCTTCAAGCGCAAGGCGGTGGCCTGCGGTGCGCGCTTCGTGCAGGCCGATGCGGTGGACTTCGAACATGACGGGCAAGGCACGGTCACGGCGGTGCGCTGCGCCGATGGCCAGCGTATCGCGGCCGGGCGATCGGTGCTGCTGTCGGCCGGGGCCTGGTCGGCGCCGCTGGCCGCCCGGCTGGGCGTGACGCTGCCGGTCAGCGGCAAGAAGCGCGACGTGTTCGTGGTGGATTCACCGGCCACGCTGGCCGACTGCCCGCTGGTCATCGACCCCAGCGGTTTCTGGTTCCGGCCCGAAGGGCGGGGCTTTCTGTGCGGTGCGCCGCCCCGTGGCGACGATGCCGACGACCTGCCGCTGGAAGGCATCGACCATGCGCAGTTCGACGAGCAGCTGTGGCCGGCAATGGCCGAGCGGGTACCGGCCTTCGAGGCCTTGCGCGTGCGCTCGGCCTGGGCCGGCTACTACGAGATGAATGCCTTCGACCACAACGGCCTGGCGGGTGCCTTGCCGGGGTGGTCCAACGTGTTCACCGCCTGCGGCTTCTCGGGCCACGGCATGCAGCAGGCGCCCGCGGTGGGCAGCGCGATGGCGGCGCTGATGGCCGGTGGCTTCAGCGACGCGCCGTCGCTCGCACCGCTGTCACCCGCGCGCCTCTTCGGCGGTCAGCCGCTGGTCGAAACGAACGTCATCTGAAACTCTTAATGCCGCGACGACGCGAGGAAGCTGCGCAGCTCGTCGGTGGCCGGCTGCGCGAACAGGGCCTCGGGCGCGCCCAGCTCGTGGATGCGGCCCTGGTGCATGAAGGCCAGGCGGTCGCTCACCTTGCGGGCGAAGGCCATCTCATGCGTCACCATGATCAGCGTCATGCCCTGTTCGGCCAGGCTTTCCACCACCTGCAGCACCTCGCCCACCAGCTCGGGGTCCAGCGCGGAGGTGATCTCGTCGCACAGCAGTACCTCGGGGTTCATCGCCAGCGCGCGGGCAATGGCCACGCGCTGCTGCTGGCCGCCCGACAGCTGGTCGGGGTAGCTGTCGAACTTGTCGGCCAGGCCCACGCGGGCCAGCAGTTCGGCCGCGCGCTCGCGCGCCTGCGCCTTGGGCAGGCCCTTGACCAGCGTGGGCGCCAGCATCACGTTCTGCCCGGCGTTCAGGTGCGGAAAGAGGTTGAAGCTCTGGAAGATCATGCCCACGTTCTGGCGCAGCGACCGCATGGCCTGCGCATCACCGTGCTTGAGCGGCTGGCCGCCGACCACCAGCGTGCCTTCCTGGAACACCTCCAGCCCGTTGATGCAACGCAGCAGCGTGCTTTTGCCCGAGCCGCTCTTGCCGATGAGGGCGATCACCTCGCCGCGGGTGATCTGCAGGTCGATGCCCTTAAGCACCTCATTGGTGCCATAGCGCTTGCGCAGGCCCTGGATGTTGACCAGCGGGGCGGAGGTGTCTTGCATGGCGGCGGGGCGTGACGTGAGAGGGGTTCAGCGGGCGATGCGCAGCCGGCGTTCCAGCTGGCGGCTCCACAGCGACAAGGGGAAGCACAGCGCAAAGTACATGAGGCCGACCAGGCCGTAGGCGATGAAGGGCTGGAAGGTGGCGTTGGCGATCATCTGGCCGGCCTTGGTCACCTCGATGAAGCCGATGACCGAGGCCAGCGCCGTGCCCTTGACCACCTGCACCAGAAAGCCCACCGTGGGCGCGATGGCGATGCGCCCGGCCTGCGGCAGGATGACGTGGCGCAGCTGCTCGCGCAGGTTGAGCGCCAGGCTGGCCGAGGCCTCCCACTGGCCGCGGGGCACGGCTTCCACGCAGCCGCGCCAGATCTCGGTGAGGTAGGCGCCGGCATACAGCGTCAGACACACCGAGGCCGCCATCAGCGCCGAGGTCTTGACGCCCAGCAGCGCCAGGCCGAAGTAGGCCAGGAACATCTGCATCAGCAGCGGCGTGCCCTGGAAGACTTGTACATACAAGCCCACGCCCGCCTGTGCGCCGGGCAGCTTGGCGATGCGGATGACCAGCATGAGCAGCCCCAGCGCGGCACCGCCCACGAAGGCAATGAGCGACAAGGCCACGGTCCAGCGCAAGGCCAGCACCAGATGGCCCAGGATGGTTCCGATCGTGAAGTCGACCATGTGTGTGCCCCGTAGTGCCTCAGCGGTGGAAGATGAAGCGCGGGCCGGCCCAGTTGAGCAGGCTGCGCAGCAGCACGGCCAGGCCCAGGTAGAGCAGGGTGACCACGATGTACGACTCGAAGCTGCGGAAAGTGCGGCTGCTGATCAGGTTGGCCGCGTAGGAGGCCTCGGGCGTGGAGATCTGGCTGCACACCGCCGAGCCCAGCATCACGATGATGATCTGGCCCACGATGGCCGGCCACACGCGGCGCAGCGCCGGCGGCAGCACCACGCGCGAGAAGATCTGCCAGCGGTCGAGCGCCAAGCTTTGCGCCGCCTCGATCTGGCCGCGGCCGGTGTTCTCGATGCCGGCGCGCACGATCTCGCAGGCATAGCCGCCCAGGTTCAGCACCATGGCCAGCACGCTGGCCACCTCGGGCGACAGGCGCAGGCCGATGGAGGGCAGGCCAAAGAACACGAAGAACAGCTGGATGATGAAAGGCGTGTTGCGGATCAGCTCCACGTAGGCGCCCACCACCGCCTGCAGCCAGCGCGGCCCTTCGGCCCGTGCCCAGGCGCAGGCGATGCCCAGCACGATGCC
This sequence comes from Aquincola tertiaricarbonis, assembly GCF_023573145.1. Taxonomy (GTDB): domain Bacteria; phylum Pseudomonadota; class Gammaproteobacteria; order Burkholderiales; family Burkholderiaceae_C; genus Aquincola; species Aquincola tertiaricarbonis_B. Next base: position 3,564,173 of record NZ_CP097636.1, on the reverse strand, counting down.
GAAGGTGGCGGCCGCCGCCGTCAGGCCCAGGGTGACCAGCAAGCCGCGCAACAACATCGGCCACTCGATGAACACGGCGGAGAAATCTAGGGTCATGAAGGGGCGTGGCGTCTGGCGAAAGGTCGGGCCAACTATCGCAAGAGGTGTGCCATCCCTGGCTGTCTGAAATGCTGGAGCCGGAAGCGCATCGCCCCGCCAGTGATGGCTTTGGTGCATGGGAACGACGCAAACTGGCATAACCGATGCACGCCGGCCCCGGCTGCGGCTAGGCTTGCGGCCACGCGCCCACTTCTCTGGCGCTTTGGACCGATGACCATGCACGCTCCCTCCACCCGCTCAGAACACGACCTGCTGGGTGACCGCGATGTACCCAGTGAAGCCTACTTCGGCGTGCACACGCTGCGCGCGGTAGAAAACTTCCCCATCACCGGCACGCCGATCTCCGTGTATCCCGAGCTGGTGCACGCGCTGGCCACCATCAAGCAGGCCGCGGCGCTGGCCAACTATGAGCTGGGCCTGCTGGACAGCGAGCGTTGCGACGCCATCGTGGCCGCCTGCGAGGAGCTGCGCGACGGCAACCTGCACGACCAGTTCGTGGTCGACGTGATCCAGGGTGGCGCCGGCACCTCCACCAACATGAACGCCAACGAGGTGATCGCCAACCGCGCGCTGGAGCTGCTGGGCCACCGCAAGGGCGAGTACCAGCACCTGCACCCGAACGAGCACGTCAACATCGGTCAGAGCACCAACGACGTCTACCCGTCGGCGCTCAAGGTGGCCACCTACCGCGGCATCCTCGGCCTGATCGATGCGATGGCCTACCTGCGCGCTGCCTTCGAGGCCAAGGCCGAGGAGTTCGCGGGCGTGCTGAAGATGGGCCGCACCCAGCTGCAGGACGCGGTGCCGATGACGCTGGGCCAGGAGTTCAGCACCTATGCGGTGATGCTGGGCGAAGACGAGCAGCGCCTGCGCGAGGCCGTGTCACTGCTGTGCGAGCTGAACCTGGGCGCCACCGCCATCGGCACCGGCATCACGGCCCACCCGCAGTACGCGCCGCTGGTGATGAAGAAGCTGGTCGAGATCAGCGGCCTGCCGCTGGTCACCGCGGCCAACCTGATCGAGGCCACGCAGGACTGCGGCGGCTTCGTGCAGCTGTCGGGCGTGCTCAAGCGGGTGGCGGTGAAGTTGTCCAAGACCTGCAACGACCTGCGGCTGCTGTCCAGCGGCCCGCGCGCCGGCCTGGGCGAGATCAACCTGCCGCCGATGCAGGCCGGCTCCAGCATCATGCCGGGCAAGGTGAACCCGGTGATCCCCGAGGTGGTGAACCAGATCGCCTACGAGGTCATCGGCAACGACCTGACGGTGACCATGGCGGCCGAGGCAGGGCAGCTGCAGCTCAATGCCTTCGAGCCCATCATCGCCCACAGCCTGTTCAAGAGCGTCAAGCACCTGCGCAACGGCTGCATCACGCTGGCCGACCGCTGCGTCAAGGGCATCACCGCCAACCCCGAGCGCACCCGCGCCACGGTGGAAAACTCCATCGGCATCGTCACCGCGCTCAACCCGTACATCGGCTATGCCAATGCCACCTCGGTGGCGCAGGAAGCGCATGCCACCGGCGGCAGCGTCTACCAGATCGTGCTGGACCGCGGCCTGCTGTCCAAGGAGCAGCTCGACCAGCTGCTGCGGCCGGAGATGCTGACGACGCCGCAGCCGATCACGCTGACTCGCGCGCCTTGACGGCCACCCACAGCACGCGGTTGGCCGGAGTGGGCACGCCCAGGCGCTCGCCGGTGCGCACCACGAAGCCGTTGAGGTGGTCGATCTCGGTGGGCTTGCGGCGCGACAGGTCCTGCGCGGTGGACGAGCGCTGGCCCGGCATGGTCTGGGCGATGCGCATCACCGCCTGCCACACCACCTCGTCCTCCAGCGTGGTGACGCCGGCCGCATGCGCCACCCGCAGGCATTCGTCCACCACCTCGCGCATGGCCGGCAGCAGGCCGGTGACCTGCACCAGGCGGCCGTAGGGCAGCTCGGTCAGCGCCGAGAAGGCGTTGAAGGCGCAGTTGAGGATCAGCTTGGTCCACAGCGCGGCCATCGCGTGGTCCGACACCTCCACCGGGATGCCGGCCGCGCGCAGCACCTCGGCGATGCGGTCGCTGTCGGCCGACGGGCCGATCACCAGCTCGCCACGGCCATGGTGCTTCACATGGCCGGGCCCGGCCATCTCGGTGGCCACGTACACCACCGCCGGCAGCACCGGCCGGCCCAGCGCGGCCTGCAGCCGCTCGGCGTTGTCCACGCCGTTCTGCAGGCTCAGCAGCACCGCGTCGGGCGCCAGGTAGGGCGCCATCGCGGCGGCGGCCGCATCGGTGTCGGTGGACTTCACGCACACCAGCACCAGCTGGGCGCCCTGCACGGCGGCGGTTTCGGTGCTGGCCTGCACCGGCACCACGAACTCGGTGCCGTTGGCCGCCGACAGGCGCAGGCCGTCGCGCTGCATGGCCTGCACATGCTGCATGCGGCCGATCATGGTCAGCGCATGACCGCCGGCGGCCAGCAGCGCGCCGTAGTAGCAGCCCACGGCGCCTGCGCCCATCACGGCAATCTTCATCGGGTGCCTTTCTAGCGGGTGAGGTGGTGGCGTTGGTGCCAGTCTGCCAAGGATTCTTCCGGGTAGGTGTCGGCGATGCGATCTTCCCGGTCCACCACCACCGCCACCCACTCGGGCTTGCTGCCCAGCATCATGTGCGTCACCGCGGGCGGGCTGGGCAGCGGCGTGTCGATGGCGCCGGCATGCGGGTGCACGAGGTCGGGCCATTGTGGGTCGTACAGCCACAGCGCGCTGCCGCACTGGCGGCAGAAGTGGCGTTGGCCGCTGCTGGTGCTGCCGTCTTCCATGCGGGCGCGGTACACGCTCAGCTGGTCTTCGCCCTGTACCTTCAGCGTGCGGTGATCGGCGCCCAGGTTGATGGCAAAGCCGCCGGTGCCCGCCGTCTTGCGGCAGATGCTGCAGTAGCAGCGCATGAACGGCACCGGCTCGTGCGACTCCACGGAAAAGCGCACGGCGCCGCAATGACAAGAGCCTTCGAGTTGCATGGGGCACAGCCTTTCAAGGTGGCGGGCGGGGCGCCCGGATGGTGGCAGTGGCGGCAAGCCCGGTGCCCGCGGGATGGTTCAATGCCGGCTTCACTCTTGCAGGACGGAAGATGAAACTGCTTCGTCATGGCCCCAAGGGCCAGGAACGCCCCGCGCTGATCGACGCCCAGGGCACGCTCCGCGACCTCTCGGGCGTGCTGCCCGACATCACGGCCGACACGCTGTCGCCCGCCGGCTTGGCCCGGCTGCGTGAGCTGGACGTGGCCACGCTGCCCGCGCTGCCGCAGGCCGGCCGCATCGGCGTGCCCTGGGCCGGCATGCGCAAGTTCATCTGCATCGGCCTCAATTACGCCGACCATGCGGCCGAGAGCAAGCTGCCAGTGCCGGCCGAGCCGGTGATCTTCATGAAGGCCATCACTGCGCTGATGGGCCCGAACGACCCGGTGGTGCTGCCCCAGGGTTCGGTCAAGAGCGACTGGGAGGTGGAGCTGGGCGTGGTGATCGGCAGCACCGCCCGTTACGTGAGCGAGGCGGATGCGCTGAAGCACGTGGCCGGCTACTGCGTGGTCAACGACGTGTCCGAGCGCGAGTACCAGATCGAGCGCGGCGGCACCTGGGACAAGGGCAAAGGTTGCGACACCTTCGGCCCGGTGGGCCCGTGGCTGGTGACCGCCGACGAGGTGCCCGACCCGCAGCAGCTGGGCCTGTGGCTGGAAGTCAATGGCAAGAAGGTGCAGAACGGAAGCACCCGCACCATGGTGTTCAACGTGGCTACGCTGGTGAGCTACGTCAGCCGCTTCATGACGCTGCAGCCCGGCGACCTGATCAGCACCGGCACGCCGCCCGGCGTGGGCATGGGCCACAAGCCGCCGGTGTACCTGAAGCCCGGCGACACGATGCACCTGGGCATCGAGGGCCTGGGCGAGCAGCGGCAGACGGTGCATGCCTGGGACCCGGCCTTGATCGACGGCTGACCCGCCTCGGCCGGGTGGGGAGCAGCTGGGGGTGCCGGCGCAGGCCGAGATCCATCGTCTCAGCGCTTGGGCTTTGTTGGCGCAACGACGCGGCGCTGCGTCTTCAAAGGCGGCACGGTGGCGGGGAAGGTCAGAGTGGCCAACTTGGCCGATTCGCCCATCCAGGACCGCAGCTGCGTCACCTCCTTGCGGGCGTCGCTGAACTGCTGCATGAAAGAGTCTTGCTGCTTCATGGGATGCTCTTTGCGATGTCGGCGGAAGGGGGCGGTGGCGTGTCGTCGATCACGAACGGTTCCACGAAGGTGTACGTGAAGGCCCTGCGTTGAATGCGCGGAACTGCCGTGCTGGGGTCGACGATTTGAATCTTACCTTCGTCGGTCTTTCGCGCCGATGCCGCTTCGAAGAAGTCCATGTAGCGTCGCGGCGCCACCCCGACGAAGGCTCGGAAGTTGGCGCGGCTGCTGGAGGCTTCCAGTGCTTCCACGCTGATCGAGTCACTGTACAAGTCTGCCGTGCGGCTCTTTTCGTAGGGCTCGATGAACACCACCTCCCGGATGCCCGCCGCCACGATGTGGCGGGCACACAGATGGCATGGGAAGGTGGTGCAGAACAGTCGTGCATCCTGCAAACGGACACCAGCGCGTGCCGCGTGGGTGATGGCCGCCATTTCCGCGTGCACCGCGCGACCGAATTCGATGACATCGAACAATTGCGCCTCGCGCAGATAGGCGTCAGGGGTGAACAGTGCTTGCCTGGCCAGCTCCGCGCTGCTTTGCTGGCTGGCCGACTCGCCCAACAGGCCCGGCCTTCGCTTCATCCGGTCGAAGGCGTCTTCCACCATCTCACGCTTGAGGTCGACATTGGCATCCCCGCCGCGCTCGTAGTCCCGCATCGCGTCGTCGTCTTCGGCCCAGTACAAACCACCGCCAAAGCGCGGCACTTCGTTGCAGCCTGTGCCGAGGATCTCGCCATGGACGTCGACGATGGCTGCACCCACTTGTCTGGACAAGTCGAGCGATCGAAGCGCCGCCGCCTTTGCGAAGAACATCGCTTGCTCGTCCCGTGTGGGGGACACGTACGGGTGTCCGAAGGTCAGCAGTACTAGGCGCTGAAGCTGCCGTTCCAGCTCGGCGCGCGACTCGCTGACCACGAAGCAATCGGCCAGTGGGAAAGTCTTGCCCACCCGCTGGCCGAGCTTGCGCCCTTCTTCCTGATAGTCGCGCGTGATCAGTTGGGTGGCCAGCATCTCGGCTTCACCCCGCCTGTCACCCAGGGAAGGGGTGATCTGTTTGGTCAGAAATTCCTTGCGCCAGTGCCGTGAGGCATAAACGGAGATCAGGGTGAAGGCCTGACCGTAGACCTGCCTGAACAGCTCTACCTCTTCGGGTCGCTTGAAGGAGCGGACGAAGTAGGCCGTGCGGCTGCCCGGGGTTCGGACGTCTCCGGTGAGTTGCTGGCGCAGCGCCCTGATCTTGGCGATGCCCAGACGTGCCGCCACCTCAGCCTGGTTCGATGTTTCGCGCAGGGCGGTGCCGCGGTCCATCAAGGTGCGGATGCGTTCGTACTCGTTGGGAAAGTCGCTCCCCTTGCCCAAGTAGGTGGTGATCAGCTCGCTCAGGCGTACTTCTTCCACCCTGTATTGCATCGCCCGCAGCTGAGCCTTGAGGGTGTCGGCCACCTGGGCAAGGTCGGTGCCCGTGGGCCCGACGAAGCCAAAGACCAACTCGATGTTCGAGGAGTCGGACGCAGGAATGGAAGGTTGGGGGCCGGCCGAGGTGGCCTTCTTTTTGACCCGGGTACCGCGCTGTGAGTAGGTTTGCTGCGCTGCCATGGGCAGGACCCCTTTCCGCTGCTGTTTGCAAGCGTAACGAGCACAAGCAAGACCTGCGTGCCGCGCGCTGGTCAATCTTGACCGACCTCCCTCATCTCGCCCCCATCCACCAAGCCGCCAGGCTGAAGCTGCCGAAGGCCAGCAGCGTGCTGCTCATGATGATGCGGGCCACGCGGCCGTTGTCGGCGCCGTAGCGTTCGGCCAGCATCGAGACATTGCTGGCGCTGGGCAGCGCGGCGGCCAGGGTGAGGGCGGTGAGCTGCCCGCCGGTGAGCGGCAGGCCGGCGGCCTGTGCGGCGCGGCCCAGGGCCCACACCAGCGCCGGGTGCAGCAGCAGCTTGACCAGCGCCACCGGCAGGTACAGCGCCACCGGCGTGCGGCTGTGCGCATGCTGGCCGGCCCGCCACAGCACCGCGCCGATGGTGAACAGCGCCACCGGCGTGGCCGCGTCGGCCAGCATGCGCACGATCACGTCCACCGGCCGCGGGAACTCCAGGCCCGCCGCCCCCACGGCGGCCCCGGCCGCGATGGCCCACGGCAGCGGGTTGGAGGCCGCCCCGCGCAACGCCTTCCACGCGGCCGCGCGTGCGCCCTGGCCGCTGGCCTCATGCGCCTGCGCCAGCGCGATGCACAGCGACGAGGTGAGCACCATGTCCGTCAACATGGTGCTGATGACCGGGCCGGCCGCGGCCGGGCCCAGCAGCGTGGCCAGCAGCGGCACGCCCATGAAGCCCGAGTTGGGAAAGGCCGCCACCAGCGCGCCGAAGGCCGCATCCTTCAGGTTCACGCGCGCCGAGCGGGTGAACCACACGGTGCCGAACACGATGACCAGCGCCACCAGCGCATACACGCCCAGCACCACCGGGTTGAGCAGCTCGCCCAGCGGCGTGGTGCGGCCGAAGCGGAACAGCATGGCCGGCAGCGCGAAGTACAGGACGAAGGCGTTGAGGCCGGGAATGGCGCTTTCGGGCAGCACCTGCTGGCGGGCGGCCAGGTAGCCGAACAGCACGAGCGCGAAGAAGGGAACGGTGACTGCGAAGATCTGCTGCATGGGCCCGGCCCACCGGCCGCCTGAACGCCCGCGGCGGGCGAAAGCCTGCGAGTGTGCCAGCCACCGCCCCGGGCTTCGGCCACGCAAAACCCCTGCTTCGGCAAACGCGAATGGCGTCGCCGCGCCGCCCGCGCGATGCTTGCCGGCATGACGATCGCCGAAGACGCCTCCGCCGCCGGGGCCCATGACTACAGCGCCTGGATCGGGCGCAGCGAGACCCGCCACGACCTGATTGCCGCCGCGCCGCTGGCCGGCCTGGCCGCCACGCTGGACCGTGACGAGCCGACGCCCACCGAGGGCACGCCGGTGCCGCCGCTGTGGCACTGGATCTACTTCAACCCGCAGGCGCTGGCGCGCGAGGTGGGCCCCGACGGCCACCCGCGGCGCGGTGGTTTCCTGCCGCCGGTCAGCCTGCCGCGGCGCATGTGGGCCGGCGGCCGGCTCGCGTTCACGCAGCCGCTGCGCGTGGGCGAGCGTGGCGAGCGCAAGTCCACCATCCAGAGCGTGGCCACCAAGCAGGGCCGCAGCGGGCCGCTGGTGTTCGTCACCGTGCGGCATGAACTGTCGGGCGACCACGGCCTGGCGCTGACGGAGGAGCACGACATCGTCTACCGCGAGGCGCCGCAACCCGGCGCGCCCGAGGTGCCGCCGCAGCCGGCCCCGGCCGATGCCGCCTTCACGCGCGAGATCGTGCCCGACCCGGTGCTGCTGTTCCGCTACTCGGCGCTCACCTTCAACGGCCACCGCATCCACTACGACCAGCCCTACGTCACCGGCGTCGAGGGCTACCCGGGCCTGATCGTGCACGGCCCGCTGATCGCCACGCTGCTGCTGGACCACCTGCGTGACCATCTGCGTGAAAAGCAACCCGGCGCCACCGTCGCGCGCTTCAGCTTCAAGGCGCTGCGGCCCGTGTTCGACATCCACCGCTTCCAGGTCTGTGGCCGGCCCGATGGCGATCGCCGCTTCGCCCTCTGGGCCCGCGACCACCAGGGCCACCTGGCGATGCAGGCCAGCGCCGAGCTGGCTTGAAGGACCTCTTTCGATGAACCATCACACGCCCGACAAGTACCAGGACATCCGCGATGCGGTGCGCGCGCTGTGCGCGCAGTTCCCGGACGAGTACCACCGCCAGGTGGACGCCCAGCGCGCCTACCCCGAAGCCTTCGTCGATGCGCTCACCCAGGCCGGCTGGCTGGCCGCGCTGATTCCGCAGGACTACGGCGGCTCGGGCCTGGGCCTGGCCGAAGCCTCGGTCATCATGGAAGAGATCAACCGCGCGGGCGGCAATGCCGGCGCCTGCCACGGCCAGATGTACAACATGGGCACCCTGCTGCGCCATGGCAGCGCCGAGCAGAAGCAGCGCTACCTGCCGCGCATCGCCAGCGGCGAGCTGCGGCTGCAATCCATGGGCGTGACCGAGCCCACCACCGGCACCGACACCACCAAGATCAAGACCACGGCGGTGCGCCGCGGCGACCGCTACGTGGTCAACGGCCAGAAGGTGTGGATCTCGCGGGTGCAGCACTCCGACCTGATGATCCTGCTGGCCCGCACCACACCGCTGGCCGAGGTGAAGAAGAAGAGCGAAGGCCTGTCCATCTTCCTGGTCGACCTGAAGAGCGCCATCGGCCACGGTATGGTGGTGCGGCCGATCCCCAACATGGTCAACCACGAGACCAACGAGCTGTTCTTCGAGAACCTGGAAATCCCGGCCGAGCACCTGATCGGCGAAGAAGGCCAGGGCTTCAAGTACATCCTCGACGGGTTGAATGCCGAGCGCACGCTGATCGCCGCCGAATGCATCGGCGACGGCTACTGGTTCATCGACCGCGTGACCGCCTACGTGAAGGACCGCGTGGTCTTCGGCCGCCCCATCGGCCAGAACCAGGGCGTGCAGTTCCCCATCGCCGAAAGCTACATCGAGGTGGAAGCCGCCAACCTGATGCGCTGGAAGGCCTGCGAGCTGTTCGATGCCCATCAGCCCTGCGGCGCGCAGGCCAACATGGCCAAGTACCTGGCGGCCAAGGCCAGCTGGGAAGCCGCCAACGCCTGCCTGCAGTTCCATGGCGGCTTCGGCTTTGCCGACGAATACGACGTGGAGCGCAAGTTCCGCGAGACGCGGCTCTACCAGGTGGCCCCCATCTCCACCAACCTGATCCTGAGCTACGTGGCCGAGCACCTGCTCGGGCTGCCGAGGTCCTTCTGATGTCGGCCCCCAGGTCCGGGCTGCGCCCAGCCCGCCCCCCGCGGGGGTCAAGGGAACTTGGGACGGCCCGGCGTTCCCTTGAGGCTCCCCGCCTGCCCTTGACCGGCCTCACCGTGGTGGCGCTGGAACATGCCATCGCCGCGCCCTTCTGCACCCGCCAGCTGGCCGAACTGGGGGCCCGCGTCATCAAGGTGGAGCGGCCCGGCGTGGGCGATTTCGCCCGCGGCTACGACGAGCGGGTGCAGGGCCTGGCCTCGCACTTCGTGTGGACCAACCGCGGCAAGCAGAGCCTGACGCTGGACCTCAAGCACCCCGAGGCGGCCGGCGTGCTGCGCCAGCTGCTGGCGCAGGCCGACGTGCTGGTGCAGAACTTGGCACCCGGCGCCGCCGCGCGGCTGGGCCTGTCGTTCGAGGCGCTGCATCCGCAGCATCCGCGCCTCATCGTGTGCGACATCTCCGGCTATGGCGACGACAGCGAGCGCCCCGGCCCCTACCGCGACAAGAAGGCCTACGACCTGCTGATCCAGAGCGAATCGGGCTTCGTGTCCATCACCGGCAGCCCCGAGGAGCCGGCCAAGGCCGGCTGCTCCATCGCCGACATCGCCGCCGGCATGTACGCCTACAGCAACGTGCTGGCCGCGGTGATCGAGCGCGGCATCACCGGCCTGGGCCGGCGCATCGACGTGTCCATGCTGGAAAGCATGGTCGAGTGGATGGGCTACCCGATGTACTACGCCTTCGACGGCGCGCCGCCGCCGCCGCGCGCCGGGGCCGCGCACGCCACCATCTACCCCTACGGCCCGTTTCCCACCGGCGATGGCCGCAGCGTGATGCTGGGCCTGCAGAACGAACGTGAATGGCAGGCCTTCTGCCAGCAGGTGCTGCAGCAGCCCGCACTGGCCGGCGACGAGCGCTTTGCCACCAATGCCAGGCGCTCGGCGGCGCGCGCCGAGCTGCGCGCGCTGATCGTCGAGGCCTTTGCCAGCCTCAGCGCCGAGCAGGTGGTGCAGCGGCTGGAAGCGGCGCAGATCGCCAATGCCAAGGTCAACACCATGGCCGACGTGTGGGCCCATCCGCAGCTGCAGGCGCGCCAGCGCTGGGCCGAGGTGGACACACCCGCCGGCCCGGTGCCTGCGCTGCTGCCGCCCGGCGCGCGTGATGCGCAGGACGTGGCCCTGGGCCCGGTGCCGGCCCTGGGCGCGCACACCGATGCACTGCTGGCCGAGCTGGGCTACCGCCCCGACCAGATCGACCGGCTGCGCGCCGAAGGCGCCGTATGACGCAGGACACCCCCATGACGGAAACCATCCCCCAAGCCACCACCGAAGCCCTGGCCCGCTTCGCCGCCCTGCTGCGGCCGGCCGACATCCCGGCCGCGGTGCTGCGCCGGGCCGAAGACCTGGCGCTGGACTGGCTGGGCGCCACGCTGGCCGGCCAGGCCGCGCGGCCGGTGAACAGCCTGCAGCGCTTTCACCTGGCCATGGGCCCCGCCGACGGCCCCAGCGAGGTGCTGGGCCAGGCACGGGGCAGCAGCCCGCTGCATGCGGCCATGGCCAATGCCGCCGCCGCCCACTGGGCCGAGCAGGACGACGTGCACAACGGCTCGGTGTTCCACCCCGCGGCGGTGGTGCTGCCGCCCGCACTGGCGGTGGCGCAGGCGCTGGGCCGCAGCGGCGCCGAGCTGCTGTGCGCGGTGGTGGCGGGCTATGAGGTGGGCATCCGCGTGGGGGAGAGCCTGGGCCGCTCGCACTACCGCATCTTCCACACCACCGGCACCGCCGGCAGCCTGGCCGCCGCCGCCGCGGTGGGCCAGCTGCTGCGGCTGGACGCGGCGCAGATGCTGCACGCCTTCGGCTCCGCCGGCACCCAGGCCGCAGGGCTGTGGGAGTTCCTGCGTGATGCGGCCGACAGCAAGCAGCTGCACACCGCCCATGCGGCCGGCACCGGCCTCACCGCGGCCTACCTGGCGGCCGACGGCTTCACCGGTGCGCGCCGCATCGTCGAGGGGCCGCAGGGCCTGATGGCCGGCATGTCCAGCGACGCCGACCCGCAGCGCCTGACCGACGGACTGGGCACGCGCTGGGCGCTGGCCGAGACCTCGTTCAAGTTCCACGCCTCCTGCCGCCACACGCATCCCGCGGCCGATGCGCTGCAGCGGCTGATGCAGGAGCACCGGCTTACCGCGGGCGACATCGCCGCCGTCACGGCCCAGGTGCACCAGGGCGCGCTGGACGTGCTGGGCCCGGTGACCGACCCGCAGACGGTGCACCAGAGCAAGTTCTCGATGGGCACGGTGCTGGGCCTGATCGCGGTACACGGCCAGGCCGGCCTGGCCGACTTCGATGCCCACTTCCGCGCGCCGGCGGTGGTGGCCTTCCGCGACAAGGTGCGCATGGTGCTGGACGACGAGGTGGACCGCGCCTACCCGGCCCGCTGGATCGGCAAGGTGACCGTGACCACCGCCGATGGCCGCCAGCTGAGCGCCCGCGTGGACGAGCCCAAGGGCGACCCCGGCAACACCTTGAGCCGCACCGAGCTGGAGCACAAGGCCTTGCGCCTGGCTGCCTACGGCGGCGCCACCACCGAGGCGCAGATGCAGGCCGCCATCGCCCGCATCTGGGCGCTGGCCGAGCTGCCGCGGGTGCCGAGGCTGCTGCCGTGAAGGCCGCGCGCAGCTACCTCTTCGTGCCGGCCAGCCGGCCCGAGCGCATCGCCAAGGCGCTGGCCAGCGGTGCCGATGCGGTGGTGGTGGACCTGGAGGACGCGGTGCCGCCCGAGGCCAAGGCCACGGCCCGCGCCCAGCTGCAGGCCTGGCTGGAAGGCCCGCAGGCGGCGCCGGTGGTGCTGCGCATCAATGGCTGCGACACCCAGGAGTTCGGCGACGACCTGGCGCTGTGCCGCCACCCGCAGGTGGCCGCGGTGATGCTGCCCAAGGCCGAGCGGCCCGAAGACATCGCCCGCGTGGCCGACACGGGCCGGCCGGTGCTGGCGCTGGTGGAAACCGCCGCCGCCATCGACGCGCTGCGCGCCATCGCCAGCGCCCCGGGCGTGCAGCGGCTGGTCTTCGGCAGCATCGATTTCCAGCTCGACCTGGGCATCGACGGCGAAGGCGAGGAGCTGCTGTTCTTCCGCTCGCAGATCGTGCTGGCCTCGCGGCTGGCGCGGCTGCAGCCGCCGGTGGACGGTGTCAGCACCGCGCTCGACGACGAGGCGCTGCTGCGTGCCGACAGCGAGCGCGCAAGGCGCCTGGGCTTCGGCGCCAAGCTGTGCATCCATCCGCGGCAGGTGGCCGCGGTGAACGCCGCCTTCACCCCCGATGCGCAGGCCGTGCAGTGGGCTCAGCGGGTGCTGCAGGCGGCCGCCGATGCCGGCGGCGCTGCGGTGGCCCTGGACGGCCGAATGATCGACAAGCCGGTGATCCTGCGGGCGCAGGACATCCTGGCAAGAGCGGGGCAGCAGACCCCAACCCCACCCAAGGAGACCAACCCATGAACCCATGCCCCCAAGCTCGCTCGCTTCCCGCCCTGCGGACCCTGGCCGGCGCTGCGCTGCTGGCCTGCAGCCTCGGCGCCTTCGCCGCTGACGGCTACCCCAGCCGGCCCGTCACGCTGGTGGTGCCGTTTGCGGCCGGCGGACCCACCGACGTGGTGGCACGCGCGGTGGGCGCGGCCATGTCCAGGTCGCTGGGCCAGTCGGTGGTCATCGAGAACAAGCTGGGCGCCGGCGGCACGCTGGCCGCGGCTTACGTGGCCAAGGCCGCGCCCGATGGCTACACCGTGCTCATCCACCACAACGGCATGGCCACCGCGCCTTCGCTGTACCGCAAGCTGCCCTTCAATGCGCAGACCGACTTCGAGTTCATCGGCCAGGTGGTGGATGTGCCGATGACGCTGCTGGGCCGCAAGAACCTGCCCGCCAACAACGCGCAGGAGCTGGCCGCCTGGCTCAAGGCCAATGCCGCGCAGGTGAACCTGGCGCATGCGGGCCTGGGCGCGGTGTCGCACCTGTGCAGCATGGTGCTGCGCCAGGCGGTGGGTGTTGAACTGCAGACCGTGCCCTACCAGGGCACCGCCCCGGCGATGACCGCGCTGCTGGGCGGCCAGGTGGACGTGCTGTGCGACCAGACCACGCAGACGGTGCAGCACATCAAGGCCGGCACGGTGAAGCTGTACGGCACCACCACCGCCCAGCGCATCAAGGCGCTGCCCGAGGCGCCCACGCTGGCCGAGGCGGGCCTCAAGGGGGTGGAGGTGGTGGTGTGGCACGGCGTGTATGCGCCCAAGGGCACACCGAAGGAGGCGCTGGACAAGCTCAATGGCGCGCTGCGCAGTGCGCTGAAGGACCCCACCGTCAACGCCCGCATGGCCGAGCTGGGCGCCGAGGTGGTGCCCGAGAGCAAGCAGACGCCCGAAGGCCTGCGCAGCTGGCTCAAGGCCGAGACCGAGCGCTATGCGCCGATGATCAAGGCGGCGGGGGTGTACGCGGACTGATTCCGCCGGCCCGAACCGGCGCCCGCGAGAGTAGGCGCCGTTTTCTCCTGCAATTCCGTTGAGCGGGGTGGCGCCCGGGCTTGTTACAACCTCGCCAGCTGTTCGCCTTTGCTTCCCGCCAGTCGTCTCTATGGCGGGAATTCCGGAACTGCATGTGCCTGCCCCACAGGCACTGGAGACCCTCGTGAGACCTCGATTCCCCCACCGCCGGCGGTCCGCTGGTTGGGGCATGCCGCCTGGCGTGCCTTCGTGGGCCATTGTGCAGTCGGCCCCCGTCCCATACCCTGCCGGCTCTGCGCCGGCGCAGGTGGCGCCCGCCTGCCCGCAGGCCGGGTCCGTCGCCACCCGCTGTTGAGCCGCGCCTAGCCGGCCGCCGCGCCTGCGCCCGCCGCGCTGGCGCCTGAAGTGCCTGCAGCTGCAGCAGGCTGTATGACCGTGCAGCACCTCCATGCGACGCGCCCGCCCCGGGCTGCGCCGCAACGCCAGCGACACCGGCTGTGGCCCCGCCACGCCTGCACCGACGTCATCATGAACCGCATCTACCGCATCGTCTGGAACGAGGCCCAGGGCGCCTGGGTGGCCGTCACCGAAATCGCCAGGGGCCGTGGCCCGCAGGCCCTGTTGTCCGCCCGCCGCCTGCGCCGCATCGGCCTGGCCGCGCTGGCCGCCACCGGCGCCGGTGCGCTGGCCGCGCCGCCCACGCCCGCTGCGCCCGCGCCCACCACGCTGCCCACCGGCGGCCAGGTGGTGGCCGGCCAGGCCGGCATCAGCCAGAACGGCGCCACGCTCACCGTGCAGCAGGCCAGCCAGCGCGCGGCCATCGACTGGCAGCGCTTCGACATCGGCCGCGACGCCACCGTGCGCTTTGCGCAGCCGGGCCGCGACGCGGTCACGCTCAACCGCGTGCTGGACAACCAGCCCAGCCGCATCTTCGGCCGCATCCAGGCCGATGGGCAGGTGTTCCTCAGCAACCCGTCGGGCGTGTACTTCGCGCCCGGCGCCAGCGCCGACGTCGGCGGCCTGGTGGCCACGACGATGGCCATCGGCGTGGACGAGTTCATGGCCGGCAGCACCACCTTCGGCCGCAACGGCAGCACCGGCGCCGTGGTCAACGAAGGCACGCTGCAGGCGCGCTATGGCGGCTACATCGCGCTGCTGGCGCCCGAGGTGGTGAACAGCGGCCTGGTGCTGGCCCAGGCCGGCACCGTGGCGCTGGGCGCCGGTGAGGCGGTGGAGCTGCAGTTCGCGGGCGGGCAGCTCGCCAAGCTGCGCGTCGAGCCGGCCACCGTGGCGGCCTTGATCGAGAACCGGCAGGCCGTGCAGGCGCCGGACGGCACCATCCTGATGTCCGCCCGCGCCGCGCAGGCGCTGGGCGGCAGCGTCATCCGCCACAGCGGCGAGCTGGCGGCCGACAGCCTGCAGGCGCAAGGCGGCCGCATCGTGCTGGAAGCCGACCGCATCGAGCTGGCCACCGGCTCGCGCACCAGCGCCACGGGTGCCACCGGTGGCGGCGACATCCGCATCGGCGGCGGCTGGCAAGGCAGCGGCGACACCTACCAGGCGCGCGAAGTGCTGCTGGCCGCGGGCGCCAGCGTCGATGCCTCGGCCACCGGCCGCGGCAACGGCGGCAGCGTGGTGCTGTGGAGCGACATCCACAACGCCGACAGCCGCACCGGCGTGTTCGGCAGCATCGCCGCCAAGGGCGGCGCGCAGGCTGGCGACGGCGGGCGCATCGAGACCTCGGGGCATGCGATCAGCATCAGCGGCAGCACGGTGGATGCCGATGCGCCGAAGGGCAAGGGCGGCGAGTGGCTGATCGACCCGTACGACGTCACCATCGTCAGCGGCTTGGCCGCCAACACCAGCACCAGCTCGGCCGGTGGCACCCACACGTTCACGCCCACGGGCACCGGCTCCAGGGTGAGCGCGGTCGACGTCAACAATGCCCTGGTATCCGGCAGCAACGTCACCATCACCACCGGCAGCAGCGGCACCGAGTTGGGCGACATCACCGTCGATGCCGTCATCCAGAAGACCTTCGGACCGCCAACCACGCTCACGCTGCGGGCGGCCAATTCCATCATCGTCAACCACTCCATCCAGGCGCAGAACGGCTCCGTGCTGAACGTGGTGCTGGACGCCGACAACGACAACGGCGTGCGCGACGGCAACGGCATGACAATGCTGTACGCCACCATCGGCACGGCCGGTGGCGCGCTGAGCTTCGGCACTGGCGCTCGCATGAACATCAACGGCGTGAGCACGCTGGTGGGCGGCGACGTGTACTTCGGAACCGGCGCCAACAGCCTGACCACCGAGGGCGGTGCGCTCAACATCCACGGCGATGCGCTGATCGCCAACCCTGCCGGCCTGACGATCAACACGGGCGGCGGCGCGGCCACCTTCCATGGCGCGGTGGACGGCGCCAACACGTACTTCTTTTCGCCGGGCAGCACGGACTGGTTGCAGGCCTACAGCATGGCCAAGGTGGGCACCGGTACGGCCGTGGGTGACCTTTACCTGGCCACCGTCACCTCCCGGGCCGAGAACATGGTGGTCGGGCAGACCACCGGTTACCTGGACGCCTGGCTGGGCGGCCGACGCGCCACCACCGCTACCGCCACCCAGGTGGCCGCCAGCGGGTCGACGTGGCGCTGGGTGGCCGGGCCCGAAGCATTTGCCGAAGGCGGACTGGGGCTGAGTTTCTACCAGGGCAGCTCTTCGGCCACCGGAGCACCGGTGCCGGGCCGCCACAGCAATTTCCAGCCTGGTGAGCCCAGCAACTCGGCGCCTGGACAAAGCGCCTTGCAGCTACAGGGCGGCCGCATGCAGTGGGGCGACCTGGCTGCGGATGCGCAAACCTTGACAGGCCTTGTGCTGGAAACCAACCGGGCGGCGCAGCCGCTGACCGTCAATGCCGGCGCGGGCCAGGTCAACTTCATGGGCAAGGTGGGCGGGCAAAAGCCGCTGGCCTCGGTCAACGTGTCGGCCAGCAAGATGGTGGTCAACGGTGGCGTGCGCACCGAAGGCACGCAAACCCTCAACGCGCCGCTGGAGCTGGCCGGCGCCACCACCGTGATGGAAGCCACCGGGCCGAACGCCGACTTCATCATCGCCAACGGCCAGTCCATCACCTACACCGGCGCCACGCCGGCCAGCCTTGCCATCCTGGCCACGCGCAACATCAACATCGGCAGCAACGTCAGCATCACCTCGACCACCGCGCCGATGGACCTGGTGCTCAACAGCGACAGCGACCGACCCAACGCTGCCGGCCCGGGCCACCCGCTGGCGGGCGGCAGCGTGGCGGCCGACACGGGGCTGGTCATCAACACCCATGGCGGCAACCTCGCCATCGGCGGCGGCGATGCGCTGGACGGCAGCGGCATGGCCATCGGCATTGCCGGCGCGGGCGACAACAGCCGCGGCATCACCCTGCGCGGGGCCACCATCGAAGCCGGCGGCGGTAACCTGACGATGAACGGCACCGGCAGCACGGCCGAAGGCGAAGGCATCCTCCTGCAGTCGTCCAGCATCGCCACCAGCGGCAGCGGCCAGATCAGCCTGACCGGCGTGGGCGGCGCAGCCGGCACCGATACCCGCCCCAGCACCGGTGTGTCGCTGGAAGACAGCGCGCTGCAGACCGCCAGCGGCGCCATCAACCTGACTGGCACCGGCGGTGGCTACGGCAGCGGCAGCCCGGTGAACCAGTCGGGCGTGCGCTTCGGGGGCACGGGCAGCAACAGCCTGGTGTCGGCCAGCGGCCCCATCACCGTCACCGGCACCTTGGGCAGCCCCACGGGCGCCGGCACCACCGGCAGTGGCATCGAGTTCGCGGTGCCCACGCAGGTGGGCAACGGCACCGGCCCCAACGGCACGGTGAGCAATTCCACCTCCGACATCACGCTGCGCACCGACAGCCTGGCGGTGACCAGCGGCACCGTGCTGTCGTCCAGCGGCACGCTGGCGGTGGCGCCGCAAACAGCGTCCAGCAGCATCGGCATCGCGGGTGCGCCGGGCGACCTGCAACTGCCGGCCAGCTTCTTCACCAGCGCCGCGGCCGACGGCTTCGGCCGCATCGTGGTGGGTCGCAGCGACGGCACCGGCGCCATCACCTCCAACGCGGTGACGGTGCAAGACCCGCTCACGCTGCAGTCGGCCGGCGGGGCCATCCAGCTCAACGGCGTGCTGGATGCGGGCAGCAACAGCGTGACGATGAAGACGGCCGGCGTGGTGACCGAGCAGCCTGCGGCCGGCGTGCAGGCCGGCAGCCTGAGCCTGCAAGGTGGCGGCGCCTTCAACCTGGCCGGCAGCGGCAATGCGGTGGGCACGGTGGCGGGCCACGTGGGCAGCCTGACGCTGCAGCAGGCCGGCGCCTTGACCGTGGGCACGGTGGACGGGGTGGCCGGCCTGGCCGGCACCGGTGCGCTGCAGCTCAGCACCACCAGCGGCGACCTGACCCTGGCCAACGAGGTGAGCACCACGGCCACTGGCGGCAACGCCATCGTGCTCAACGCCGGCAGCGCCGGGGCGGCGGGCACCGCCAGCGGCGGCAACATCGTTGCCAGCAACGGCGCCACGGTGAGCACCGGCGCGGGTGGCAGCGCCACCCTCTACACGGGCAGCGTGGCCGGCAGCACGGACCTGGCGGCGCTGGCGGGCAGCGGCAGCGGCCACTTCCGCTACGGCAGCGACGAGACCACCACGAATTTCACCCGCCCGCTGGGCAGCGGCGTCAACGTGGTCTACCGTGAAAGCCCGGTGGTGACGGTGACGGCCAGCGACGGCAGCAGCGTGTACGGCCAGGCGATCAATCCCGGCTTGAGCAGCAGCGGCTACGTCAATGGCGACACCCAGGCGTCGGCGCTCACCGGCACGGCCAGCTACACGGTGCAGGGGGCGCGGTCCAGCTCCAACCGGGTGGCGGCCGGCGTGCATGCGGTCTCGGTCAGCGGGCTGGCGTCCGACCTGGGCTACACCGTGCAGGCCGCCGATGGGCAGTGGACGGTGACGCCCGCCAGCCTGACGGGCACCACCGGCATCACGGCGCAGGACAAGGTGTACGACGGCAGCACCACCGCCACCTTGAACACCGCCGGGGCACAGGTCACCGGTGCCTTGTCCGGCGACCTGCTTTCGGTGGCTGCCGCCAGCGGCAGCTTTGCGGACAAGAACGTGGGCACGGGCAAGGCGGTGACGATCAACGGCCTGACGCTGGGCGGCGCCGATGCCGGCAACTACCTGGCGCCCGCCAGCAGCAGCGCCGGCACGGCCGACATCACGCCGGCCACCATCACCGCCGTCAGCGGCATCGCGGCGCTGGGCAAGGTGTACGACGGCAGCACCACGGCCGCCCTGGACACCAGCGCCGCGCAGTTCCAGGGCCAGGTGTTGGGTGATGTGCTCACTGTAGGCAGCGCCAGCGCCAGCTTTGCGGACAAGCACGTGGGCAGCGGCAAGGTGGTGAGCATCAGCAGCATCACCCTGGGCGGGGCCGACGCGGGCAACTACGTGCTGGCGGCCACCACCGGCAGCAGCAGCGCCAGCATCACGCCGGCCAGCCTCACGGCCATCACCGGCATCACCGCGTTGAACAAGGTGTACGACGGCACGACGACGGCCGCCCTCGACACCTCGGCCGCGCAGTTCCAGGGCCTGGTGGCCGGCGACGTGCTCACGGTGGCCGGCGCCAGCGGCAGTTTTGCGGACAAGAACGCCGGCACCAACAAGCCGGTCTCGGTGAACGGGTTGACGCTGGGCGGTGCCGATGCCGGCAACTATCTGGCGCCGGTCAGCGCCACCGGCGGCACGGCCACCATCGCGCCGGCCACGATCAGTACGGTGACCGGTGTCACCGCGCAAGACAAGGTGTACGACGGCACCACCGTCGCCACGTTGAATACCGCCGGTGCGCAGTTCCAGGGCCTGCTCGCGGGCGACATCCTGTCGCTGGCCAGCGCCACCGGCAGCTTTGCCGACAAGACCGCAGGCAGCGGCAAGGTGGTGAGCCTCGGCGGCCTGACTCTGGGCGGCGCCGATGCCGGCAACTACGTGCTGGCCAGCACCACCGGCACCGCCACGGGCACGGCCACCATCACGCCGGCCACCATCGCCTCGGTCACCGGCCTGGCCGCGGTGGACAAGGTGTACGACGGCAGCACGGCGGTGACGCTGGACACCACCGCCGCGCAGTTCCAGGGCATGGTGGCGGGCGATGTGCTATCGGTGGCGGGCGCCAGCGGCCGCATGGCTGGCAAGCAGGTGGGCAGCAGCAAGCCGGTGGCCATCACCGGCATCGCGCTCGGGGGGGCGGACGCCGGCAACTACGTGCTGGCCGACAGCACGGCCACCAGCACCGTCACCGTCCGACCGGCCACGCTCACCGCCGTCACCGGCATCACCGCGCGCGACAAGGTGTACGACGGTAGCACCGGCGTGGCGCTGGACACCACCGCCGCGCAGTTCCAGGGCCTGGTGGCGGGCGACGTGGTGTCGGTGGCCGCGGCCACCGGCCAGCTGGCCAGCAAGACCGCGGGCACCGGCAAGCCGGTGACCGTGTCGGGCCTGAGCCTGGGCGGCCCTGACGCCGGCAACTATGTGCTGGCGCCCGACCTGGCCATGGCGCCGGCCAGCGCCAGCGTCAGCCCGGCCACGGTGTCGGTGACCGGCGGCTACCGCATCGTCAGCCGACCGGCCGACGGCAGCCTGGTGGCGCTGCCCGACCTGGCGGGCACCACCTTCAGCGCCCTGGCAGCCGGCGACGTGGTGGGCCTGGGCGTCGGCAGCGCGACCTACGACTCCGCGTTGCCGGGCAACGGCCGCACCGTCACCCTTGAGGGCCTGTACCTCACCGGCGCCGATGCCCGCAACTACCTGCTGAGCACCCAGCGCCTGAAGGCCACGGCCGACCTGCTGGCGCCGTTGCCGCTGACCACGCCGCAGCTGCCGCCGCTGCTGGTGCCGACGCTGCCGAAGACCACGCCCGCCGGGCTGCCGCCCGCCCCGGCGCCGGTGGCGGCGGTAGCCCCTGTGGCAGCACCCGAACCGGCACCTGTGCCTGCACCTGCACCGGCACCCGCACCCGCACCTGCACCTGCACCTGTACCGGCACCAGCACCAGCACCAGCACCAGCACCAGCACCAGCACCAGCACCAGCACCAGCACCAGCACCAGCACCAGCACCAGCACCAGCACCAGCACCAGCACCAGCGGCGAGTACCGGCGCGAATCACAAGGCCCCCAGAAATCCGCCGCCCAGCCCGGTTGCGCTCACGACCGACGACGCCGCCCATGTCGTCTCGGCCGACCGCCGGCTGCTGGTGGTCAAGCTGCTGCAGGCCCCGGGCGATGGCCACCTCGGCCGGGTGCTGGTCACCGTACCGCCGGAGCTGGTGCGCCAGTCGGGCGGCTTCAGCTTCGAACTGCCGGACGAGCTGCAACAGCCGCTGCGCGAGGGTGCGCCCTACAGCGTGAGCACTGCCGAAGGCGGCCCCTTGCCCGGCTGGCTGCATCTGGTCGCGGCCAGCGGCCGCTTCGTGGCCGAGCGGGTGCCGCAGCACGGCCTGCCGCTGGAGGTGCTGCTCGTCATCGACGGCCAGCGCAGCACGCTGGTCGTCCAGTGGCAGAAGGTCACCCGTCACTGAACGCACCCCACCACCACTGCGCCCGATGGGATTGCCCCGGGCATGGGCCGCTGTTACAAGGGCCCGGCAGTTCACCCGTCCGCTCCACGCCGGTTGTCTCCAAGGCGTGGATTCCTGAACCGCATGCGCCTGCCACCCAGGCGCTGGAGACCCGATTGAACACTCGACGCATCCGCCACCGGCTGCTGGGCGCGCTGTGCGCCGCGCTGTCGCCGCTGGCCCTGGCGCAGACCGATGCCGGCGCGCTGCTGCGGCAAAGCGAGCCCCGCCCTTCAGACCTGCCTGGCCGCGCGCCACTGCTCACCGCGCCCGCTTCGCCGGCTTCGGCCGCCGCCGCCGCAGGCCCGCGCTTTGAACTCCGGTCCATCGAACCTCAAGGCAACACCTTGCTCAGCCGCGACGAGCTGAACGCCGTGGTGGCGCCCTGGCTGGGCCAGCGCGTGGGCCTGGCCGAGTTGCAGCAGGCCGCGGCGGCGGTGCAACAGGCCTATGCCGACCGCGGCTGGCTGGTGCAGGCCTACTTGCCTAGACAAGACGTGAGCAGCGGTCGCGTGACGCTGCGCATCGTCGAAGCCCGCTTTGGCGGCGTGCGGCTGGAGGGTGAGCCGGCCCGCTTCGACGCCGACCGTGCCCGCGCCATCGTCGAGGCGGCGCAGCCGCCCGGCGCGATGTTCAACCAGCAGGCGCTGGACCGCGGCCTGATGCTGCTGGACGACCTGCCAGGCGTGAGCATGTCGGCCAGCCTGCAGCCCGGCGAGCGCGAGGGCGACACCGCGCTGGCATTGCGCCTGACCGACACGCCATGGTTCGGCGGCGCCGTGGGCGCCGACAACGCAGGCGGCCGCGCCACCGGCACCGGCCGCCTCTATGCCACGCTGCGGCTTGATGGCCCGCTGGGCCGCGGTGAGCAGTTCAGCAGCACGCTGCTGCACACCCAGGGCAACGACTACCTGCGCCTGGGCGCCAGCCTGCCGGTGGGCCTGCACGGCTGGCGGCTGGGGGCCAACGTGTCGGCGCTGCGCTATGAACTCACGCATGCCGACTTCAACGCACTGCAAGGCCGCGGGCGTTCCAGCACCGCCGGCCTGGACGCCAGCTACCCGGTCGTGCGGGCGCGTGACCGCAACCTGTACCTGCAGCTGTCGGCCGAGCGGCGGCAGTTGCGCAACGAAGCCAATGGCCAGCTCGTCAGCCGCTACCACGTGGACGCGGGCACGCTGGGCCTGTCGGGCAACCTGTTCGACAGCGCGGGCGGCAGCACCGGTGCGGCGCTGGTCTTCGGCCTGGGCCGGGTGAACCTCAACGGCTCGCTGAACCAGGCCGCCGACGCGGCCAGCGTGGGCACCGCGGGCGGCTACGCCAAGCTGCGCTACAGCCTCAGCCGGCTGCAGCCCTTCAATGCCTGGCTGGCCGGTTATGCCGCGCTGGCTGGCCAGATTGCGGACGGCAACCTCGACTCTTCAGAGCGGCTGTATTTGGGCGGGCCGCAGGGCGTGCGGGCCTATCCGGTGAACGAAGGGGGCGGCAGCGCCGGCTCGCTGCTGAACCTGGAGCTGCGCGCCACGCTCGCGCCGCAGTGGCAGCTGATCGGCTTTTACGACCGCGGCCAGGTGCGTGTGAACGTGGATAACCGGCAGGTGGGCGCCAGCCCCAACCACTATGTGCTGCAAGGCGCGGGTGCCACGCTGGCCTGGCGCGGCCCGCAAGCCAGCGACGTGCGGCTGACCTGGGCGCGCCGCCTGGGCCACAACCGCAACGCCACCTCCACCGGGCAGGACCAGGACGGTTCGCACCAGCGCAACCGGCTGTGGTTGCAGGCCTCGCTGGCCTTCTGAAAAGGTTCAGGTCGGCTGCGCCCGCGCGTCCTGGTCCAGCAGGTCCACCAGGTCGCGGGCGAAGGGCGGCAGCGCCTCGAGGTTGCGCACGCACACCTGCATCTCGCGCAGCGCCCAGGCGTCGCGCAGCGGCACGCGGTGGATGGCCATCGTGGCCGCATGGCGGCCGGCGGCCGATTCGGGCAGCACGCCGACGCCGATGCCGGCCTCGATCATGCGGCAGGCCGCCTCGAAGTTGCCCACCTCGATGCGCATGCGCAGCGTGCGCTGCAGCCCTTCGCAGATGCGGCGCAAAAAGGTGTGCAGCGCGCTGGCTTCGGTCAGGCCCACCTGCGGCCAGGCCAGCGTGTCGACGAAGTCCACCTCGGCGGCCTGCGCCAGCGCATGGCCGGCGGGTACCACCAGCACCAGCCGGTCGCTGCGGTAGGGCCGCACCTGCAGCCCGTCGGTGGGCACGTTGCCGGCCACGATGCCGATGTCGGTCTGGCCCTCCTGCACCGCGCGCACCACGTCGTGGCTGAGCCGCTCGCGCAGGTCCACGCTCACGTCGGGGTGGCGCTGCAGGTAGCGGTGCAGCACCGGCGGCAGGTACTCGCACAGCGCGGTGCTGTTGGCATACACGCGCAGGTGGCCCTTGATGCCCTGGGCGTACTCCTGCAGGTCGTCGCGCAGGTGCTCTATCTGCGCCAGCACCACGCGGGCATGGTGCACCAGGGCCTGGCCGGGCGGCGTCAGGCTCACGCCCTGCGGCGTGCGCAGCAGCAGCTTGGCGCCTGCCCCTTCTTCCAGGTGCTTGATGCGGGTGCTGGCCGCCGGCAGCGACAGGTGCACCGCCTCGGCGGCACGGGTCAGGCTGCCCGACTCGGCCACCCGCAGCATCAGCCGCAGGTCGGTCAGGTCGAAGTGCAGGGCCATGGGCGCAAGAAGGGGTCGTCCGGCGCTCAGCGGCGCGACAGGCCCAGCTGGTCCAGCCGGTCCAGAAAGCCGTCGGCATCCACTTCGCGCACCGGCTCACCATGGTTGTAGCCGTAGGTCACCAGCACCACCGGGCAACCGGCGGCGCGCGCGGCCTGCGCATCGTTGGCCGAATCGCCCAGCATCAGCGTGTGGGCGGGGGCGGTGCCCAGCGCCTCGCAGGTCTTGAGCAGCGGCAGCGGATCGGGCTTCTTGCGCTCGAAGCTGTCGCCCCCGAACACGAAGGAGAAGTAGCCGTCCAGCCCTTTGCTGGCCAGCAGCGGTTGGGCGAAGGACAGCGGCTTGTTGGTCAGGCAGGCCAGCTTCAGGCCAGCGGCGCGCAGCTGCTGCAGGCCTTCGGCCACGCCGGGAAACACGTCGGCATGCTGGCCGTTGATGCCCAGGTAGTGGGCCTGGTAACGCTGCCAGGCATGCTCGAACATCGCCTGCGAAGGCGGCTCGCCGGCCGATTGCGCCAACGTGTGGCGGATCAGGTGCTCGCTGCCCTTGCCGATGGTGCGCTCGATGAAGGCGCGTTCCACATGCGGCAGGCCGATGTCGTCCAGCATGCCGGTGAGCGCGACCACGAAGTCGCCCAGGGTGTCGACCATCGTGCCGTCGAGGTCGACGATGGCGGCTTGGAGAGAGGTGGGGTTGAACGGCATAGGGCGCCGACCATACCGCAAGCCGCCGGACGCGTCCTACGGCAGGGCCCGCCATCGGCTTGGTGCCGCTGGCGACCTTGGCTTGCAGCCACCGCAGCCGTGCGCGCCTAGGCTTGGTTCATACCGAATCACCGCATGGAGACCCGATGACCGCCCTTGCCCTGCATGCCTTGCCGCTGGCCCGCCGCGCCGCGGCCGTTGCCGCCGCCTGCCTGCTGGGCGTGGCTGCCCACGCGGCCCAGCCCGCTCCTCCATCCGCTGCCAACGGCACGTCTGCGGCCTCACGCGCCGAAGCGGAACGCGCGGCCTGCCTGAACGGCACGTCACAGCAGGACCGCGCGACCTGCCTGAAGGAAGTGGGCGCTGCCCAGGAAGAACGCCGCCGCGGCACGCTCAGCGATGGTCAGCAGGGCCGCTACGACGACAACGCCCGCCAGCGCTGCCAGCAACTGCCCGGCGATCAACAGGCCGACTGCCTGAAGCGCGCCAACGGCCTGGGCGAGCAAAGCGGCAGCGTGGCCGGCGGCGGCATCCTCAAGGAAACGGTGACCGTGACCGTGGGCACGCCGCAACCGGTGCAACAGCCCGCGCCCGCGGCTTCCGCCGCCTCGGCCCCGGCCGCGCCCGCCTCCGATCCCCCCGCGCCTTCGGTGCGGTGATCCATCCGCCGCTGAGCGTTCTCAGCCTTGCAGCCACGCCGCCAGCGCCGCACGGCCTGGCGGTGTGAGCGTGAGTGCCCGCGACCCCGGTTGAGCGCGCAGCCAGTCCTGTTCGCGGGCGTGGGCCAGCAGGTTGACTGCCAGCATGCCGGCCAAGTGGTCGCGCCGTTCCGACCAGTCCAGGCAGGGGTAGGCGAAGCGCCGGCGCGCCGCCTCGGACTGCGGCAGGCGCGCCGGCAACGCCACGCCGGCTGCTGCCAGCGCTTCGGCGCCCACCGGCGTCAGTGCAAACCAGCCCGGCTGCGCCTGCAGGTGGCCACGGCGCAGCAAGCCGTCCAGCCAGGCCACGCCCAACTCACCCGCCAAGTGGCAGTAGCAGGTTCGCGCCCGCTTCAGCGGCAGGTAGTCGGGCTGCTGCCACTTGGCATCGCCCGCCCCGCGTTCGGCCACCAGCGAGAGCGCTTCCAGCGCATGCCCGATGCGTTCGTCCGCCAGCCGGAAGTAGCGGTGCCGGCCCTGCGCCCGCGGCACCACCAGTTCGGCCGCCACCAGTTGCGCCAGGTGGCTGCTGGCGGTGGCCGCGGTGACACCGGCCACGCCGGCCAGTTCGCCCGCGGTGTGCGCCTGGCCGTTCATCAGCAGCGCCAGCATGCGGGCGCGGGTCGGGTCCGCGATCATCGCGGCCACCTTGGCGAAGCGGGGTTCGGGCGCGTGCATGGCCGCCATCACACCACGGCGCGGGCCAGCAGCCAGGCGCCCAGCGCCAGCAGCCCCAGGAAGAACCAGCGCTTGAAGCGCTCGGGCCGGGTGCGCCGGCGCAGCCACTGGCCCACCGCCATGCCGCCCAGCGTGGGCAGCAGCGCCGCCAGCGAAGCCGCCAGCACCGGCAGCGGCAGGGCGCCACCCCCACCCAGCGTGGCCGCCAGCGCCAAGGTTGAAACAAGAAAGGACACGCCGAGCGCCTGCACCAGCGCTTCCTTCTCCAGACCCAGCGCC
Organism: Aquincola tertiaricarbonis; assembly: GCF_023573145.1. Taxonomy (GTDB): domain Bacteria; phylum Pseudomonadota; class Gammaproteobacteria; order Burkholderiales; family Burkholderiaceae_C; genus Aquincola; species Aquincola tertiaricarbonis_B. The sequence goes on along the minus strand of NZ_CP097636.1, from coordinate 3,537,766 downwards.
TGCAGGTAGGGCACGGCAGGAATCACGAACACGCCGGTGGCCGCGGTCACCAGCCCGGTGGCCAGGCCCACCAGGGGCGACAGCACCCGTTCCCAGCCGGGCGGCAGCCGCCAGGGCTTGAGCAGCAGCCCCACCAGGGCATAAGCGATCAAGGCCAGGCCCAGCGCTGCGCCGGCCCAGCGGGTGGCGCCACCTGTGAGCCAGCCGGCACCCAGCCAGGTGCCCACGCACACGCCGGCCAGCAATGGCCACAGCCGGCGCAGCAGCGCAGCCAGGCCACCCTGGCCCAGCAGCTGCCACACGTTGCTGATGAAGGAGGGCACCACCAGCAGCGCCGCCGCCTGCGCGGGTGCCATATGCAGGCTCAGCAGGCCCATCGCGATGGTGGGCAGGCCCAGGCCGATCACGCCCTTGACGAAGCCGGCGAGCGTGAACACCGCGCCGGCGAAGGCCAGCAGCAGCCAGAAGGTGGGGTGGAACAGGTCAGCGGGCATCACGGGCATCCGGCAATGAAGATGACGCGATGCTCGCCGGGCAGGGGCGGCAGATGCTTCGGCCTGGACCGAAGCGTGCAGCCTCAGGCGCTGAGTTGCGCCCGCATCGCGTCGATCACCGCGCGGTAGTCGGGCTGGCCGAAGATGGCGCTGCCGGCCACGAAGGTGTCGGCGCCGGCGTCGGCCACGCGGCGGATGTTGTCCACCTTGATGCCACCGTCCACTTCCAGGCGGATGTCGCGGCCCGAGGCCTCGATGCGCTTGCGCGCCTGCTCGGTCTTGCGCAGCGCGCTGTCGATGAAGCTCTGGCCGCCGAAGCCGGGGTTCACGCTCATGATGAGGATGAGGTCGACCTTGTCGATCACCCAGTCCAGCACGTCCAGCGGCGTGGCGGGGTTGAACACCAGGCCGGCCTGGCAGCCTTCACCCTGGATCAGCTGCAGCGTGCGGTCCACGTGGCCGCTGGCCTCGGGGTGGAAGCTGATGAGGTCGGCGCCGGCCTTGGCAAAGGCCTGGGCCAGCGCGTCCACCGGCTGCACCATCAGGTGCACGTCGATGGGCACCTTCGCGCCGTCGGGCTGCACGGCGTGCTTGCGCAGCGCCTGGCAGACCATGGGCCCGAAGGTGAGGTTGGGGACGTAATGGTTGTCCATCACGTCGAAGTGGATCCAGTCGGCGCCGGCGTCGATGACGCTGCGCACCTCGTCACCGAGGCGCGCGAAGTCGGCCGAAAGAAGGCTGGGGGCGATGCGGTAGGTGGGCATGCCCCCGATTGTCTTACGCCGGGCGGCGGCGCGAAGCGGCCACGCCCGCCAGCGCCAGGCCGGCCAGGGCCAGCGTGGCCGGCTCGGGCACGTTGCCGGTGGGCGGCGGCGTGACGGCATCGGCCACCACGGTCAGCACCTTCACGTAGTCGTCGCCGTTGTTCACCGACTTGCCGTTGCTGCTCGCCGACGAACCCGCCAGCGTGGAGTTGTAGGCCGACACCAGCCACCAGCTGGAGCTGGCGCCCTGGCTGTTGACGTCGGTCACCGTGGTGCCCAGGTTGCCGTAGTTGCCCACCAGCGACCAGCCGTTGCTCAGCAGCTGCGCGGTCGTCAGGCCGGTGAGGTCGCTGCCGGCCACCGGATCGGTGGCGCCGGTGTAGCGCATCAGCGTGATGTCGGAGTCGGTGCTGTAGTACCCCAGCTGCAGCTGGCGCAGGATCACGCTGCTGGTGAAGCTCAGCAGCAGCACGTCGGTGCTGCCGCTGTTGTCCATCGCGTGGTTGGGCTGGCCGGCGTTCAGGCCTTCGCTGGTCGACTTGACGCCGAAGCCCGAAGCGCCGTTGTCGTCCACGTTGGCCGCCACGAAGGTGCTGCCCGAGCCGTTGGACGAATAGCCGCTGACGGTGAGGGCGGGGTTGCCGCCGCCACATGCCCAGCTGTTGCCGAAGTTGTTGGCGTTGGCGCTGTTCTGCGCGCACACGCCGGGTTGCTGGAAGCCCCAGGTCATCGCGGCATGCGCCGCGGGTGACATCGAGGCCGCGCCGGCAGCCAGGGCGGCTGCCAGCCAACGGGTCTTGCTCAGTTTCATGCTTACTTCTTCCCCACTGTGTTGCAACGTCTGGCGTTGCGTTTATTGCAGCGTCCGGCGCAGGGCCTGTGCCTGCGCCGCGCTGTCGAAGCGCCGATCGCCCCTCAGCACTGCATCGATCTCGTCCCGGGCTTCATCGCGCCGGCCTGCTTTGGCCAGCACCGTGGCCAGGTGGAAGCGGATGTCCGGGTTGTCGGGCGCCCGCAGCCGTGCATCGCGCAGCAGCTGCAGCGCGCGGTCGGCCTGGCCGGCCTGGAAGGCGGCCCAGCCGGCGGTGTCGATCACGTTGGCATCGGCCGGCCGCAGCGCCAGCGCACGCTCGGCCACCGCCAGCGCGCCGGTGTCGCCCTGCTTGAGCAGCACGTTGGCCAGGTTGTTCAGCGTGCCGGCGTCGTCGGGCTGCTGGCGCAGCAGCGCCTCGTAGCTGGCCCGCGCAGCAGGCAGCAGGCCGGCACGGGCCTGGCCATCGGCCAGGGCCCGCTGGGCCACGCGGTCCTGCGGTTGGGCCTTGAGCCACTGCTCCAGCGTGGGCAGGGCCAGGCGGGCGCCGTCGGGCTGGCTGCCCTGCGCGCTGAACAGGCGGATGGCGGTGTCGGTGGAAGGCTCCACCTGGTGCGCCTTGCGATACAGGTCGATGGCGGCGGCGGGCTGCTGGCGGGCCATCAGCACATCGGCCTGCAGGCTGTAGCCGATGGCGCGCCGGGGCGCCAGCTGGGCGATCTGCCGGGCCTGCTGTTCGGCCTGGGCCAGATCGCCGCGGCGCAGCGCCAGCTCGGCCTGCAGCGCCAGCGCCGGCAGGTGGCCGGGCTGGCCCGACAAGGCCTTCTGCAGGCTGTAGGCCGCGCCTTCGGCGTTGGCGGCGGCCAGCTGCAGGCGGGCGATCTCCACCTGCACCGGCGCATCGAAATGGGCCACGCGGGTGGCGGTGGCCAGCGTGTTGCGGGCGCCCGCTGCGTCGGCCACGGCCAGGCGCACGCGGGCTTCGGCCAGCAGCACCGCCAGGTTCTGCGGCGCCTTGGCGCCCAGCTTGCGCAGGGGTTCCATGGCCGCCTCGGCGCGGCCTGCCTGCAGGTGCAGGTCCACCAGCGCCAGGCCGGGGCGTACGTCGCGGCCGTCGGCGGTGGCGGCGGCCTTTTCCAGCCAGCGCTGCACGTCGGCGGGTCGCTGCTGGCGGCGCGCCAGGCTGGCCATTTCCAGCATCGCGTCGATGTTGCGGCCGTCGCGCGCGATCAGGCCGGCGAGCCGCTGGCTGGCGGCGTCGAAGCGGCCGGCCTGGGCGTCCAGCCGCGCCAGGTTGACCTGTGGCGGCAGCATCTTCGGGTCGAGCTTGAGCGCCTGTTCAAAGGCGGCGCGGGCCGGCTCGGCCTGGCCGTTGCGCAGGCGGGCGTTGCCCAGCAGGTTGTACAGCGCAGCCTGGCGCGGCTGCTGCTGCACCAGCCGCTCGGCCAGCACCAGGGCCTTGGCCGGCTGGCCGTTGGTGAGGTACAGGCCCGTCAGCGCCACCGCAGCGCGCTGCTGGCCGGGGTCTTTTTGCAGCGCGGCTTCCAGCTGCTGGATGGCGGCGCTGCCCTGGCCGCTGCCCAGCAGGCTCAGGCCCAGGGCGGTGCGCACGGCCGGCGTGTCCTGCGCCGACAGCGCGGCCTGCATCAGCTCGGCCGCCCGGGCATGCTGGCCGCGGGCCATTTGCGCGCTGGCCAGCAGCATCATGGCCTGGCTGTCGGACGGCTGCGCCTGCAGCTGCGCTTCCAGCAGCACGATGGCGCGGTCGGGGTTGTTCTCGTCCAGGTAGATCTGCGCCAGCAGCTTGGACACCGGGCTGTGGCCTTGCAGCCGCTGCAGCAGCTCCAGGTAGGGCTTGGCCTTTTCACGCTCGTTCAGGCCGAAGTGGGCCAGGCCGTTGAGCATCAGTACCTGCGGCCGGTAGCGGATGTAGTCCAGCGGCACCGGGTCGATCAGGTCGGTGACCTGGCGCAGCGCGGTCTGGGCGGCGGCGGCGTCGCCCTTGCGCTCGGCCAGCAGCGCCTTCAGGTAGGCGCCGCGGGGCTCGCGCGGAGACAGGCGCTGCAGCTCGGCCACGTCGGTGGCGGCTTCGGCATCGCGTTGCTGGTCGAGCCGGATGCCGATGCGGGCCACGCGCGCTTCCAGGTGCGCCGGGTCGGCACGCAGCGCGGCGTCGTAGGCAGCCAGCGCACCGGCCAGCTGGCCCTGCACGTGCAGCACCGCGCCCTTCTGGTACTGGGCGGCGGCCGAGTCGGGTGCCAATGCCAGGGCGCGGTCGGCCGCGGTGGCGGCTTCGGCCAGTTGCCGGGCGCGCAGGCGGATGGGCACCTCGGCCAGCCAGCTGTCGGCGCCGGGCTGCAGCGCGCGGGATTGCTGCACCGACTGCAGCGCCTGCGCCGCATCGCCCAGGTCGGCCTGCGCCGCCGAGCGCACCAGCAGCAGCGCCGCCTGCGTGGCGGCGGGCAGGCCCTCGGGCGCCAGCCGGGGCTGGCGCAGCAGATCGGCCTGCTTGCCCTGGGCCAGCAGCGCCTGCGCCAGCGGCAGCACCACCTCGGCCCGGTCCACACCCAGGCGCAGTGCTTCGGTCAAGGACACCTCGGCCGCAGCCGCGTCGCCCTGCGCCAGCAGGGCCTGCCCCAGCAGCACATGCACCGGCAGCTGGCTGCGGTCGATCTGCAGCGCGTTCTTCAGCTGCAGCACGGCGCCGGTGAAGTCGCGCTTCTGGTAGCGCGACAGGGCGTCTTCGTAGTAGCGGGCCGATTGTGCGTCGCCCTTGGTGCTGCGCGTGGTGGCGGGTGCCGCGGCGGCGGCGGAGGCAGGTAGCAGCAGGGCAAGCGGCAGCGCGAGCGTGATGCTCAACGGCAGCGCCATGGCCTGCTGGCGCCAGCGGCGGGCAATGGGGCGGGAGGCACTGCGGAGGGCACTGCGAGGGGAACTGCGGGGCATGAACAAATCGTAACGATCGGCTACCCCCTTTGGTGGGCACCACCCCCCTGAACCAACGGCCGGGCGTGCACTATTCCTGCCCACCCCCTTCATGTCCGGGGGCTCCTAAAATGCCGGCGATGGCAAATCCCGAGTTCCGCTGCACCGTCAAGCTCCAGTACCTGCCCGAGCAGTCCCAGGATGGGCAGCACGCCTTCGCGTACACGATCACCATCGTGAACAGCGGCGACGTGGCCGCGCAGCTGGTGGCCCGGCACTGGGTGATCACCGACGCCCATGGCCACACCGAGGAGGTGCGCGGCCTGGCCGTGGTGGGCAAGCAGCCGCTGCTGGCCCCGGGGCAGAGCTTCGAATACACCAGCTGGACCCGCATCCCGACCGCGCAGGGCACCATGCGCGGCACCTTCTTCTGCATGACCGAGCAGGCCTACCCCTTCGAGGCCGAGATCCCGGAATTCATGCTGGCGCAGCCGCAGCAGCTTCACTGACGCGGGCCCGCACACCGTGTCGGCCGCCAAACCCACGATCGCCTGGGACCTGACGGCGTTGCTCAACGCCGCAGACGGCCGGGCCGCCCAGCCCGAACGCCACATGTGGCTGGTGCGCCTGATGGAGTGGCTGCGCCACGTGCCCACGCGGCGCGAGGCCGCTGCCGGCACCGAAGGCGCCGCCGCCCGCCCCGAGCGCAGCACGCCGATGCCGGTGCTGCGCCTGCGCCACCTGCTGCGGGTGCTGGACCAGAGCCCCGAGCACAAGGCGCAGGTGCAGGCGATGTTCCACGCCTTCTGGCGCGAGATCGACGCCGTCGCGCTGCTGGCCGACTTCGGCTTCTCACACCGCATGGCGCTGCGCAGCGAGCTGTGGCAGCGGCTGCGCGCCGAGGTGCTGCCCGGCTCGCCGGCCACGCGCGACCTGGCGGCGCTGTTTCCGCTGCTGTTCCGCGGCAGCGACGCCGACTGGATCGAGCGGCTGGACGAGGAACTGCTGGACCGCATCGCCCAGCTGGTGGTGCCGCGCGGCGCCATGCCGCAGGAGATGGCCACGCCGCTGCCGGCCGCCAGTGCGGCGCCGGCCGAGGCCCGCCCCGGCATCCAGCCCACCGTGTGGCGGCAGACGCTGCTGGACGCCATCTCCATCCTGGTGAGCGCGGTGCAGGCGGCCGGTTTCTCGCCGCCGCTGCGCCAGCGCATGAGCCCGGCGCTGCTGGCTTCGGAGCCGTTCCGCCAGCTGCCACTGGCCACCGAGCAGGTGCGCAGCGCGGTGCTGGCCGGCGAGCGCGAGGTCTCGCTGCAGGCCACGGTGTACCTGCGGGCGCTGCTGGACACCTGCCGCCGCGCCACCGACAGCATCGTCGACCACCTGGAGGAGTACGGCGTCTCGGTGGACATCGTCTTCGAGATCGACCAGCTGCACGAGCGCTGCCAGCGGGTGGAGCAGCTGCTGGGCTGCCTGCTGTCGGAGCAGCCGGCCGCCGACGTGCGCCACCTGCTGGGCACGCTGGTGCAGGTCGCTGGCCGCCGCCGTGGCCTGCGCAACCTGATGGCGCGGCACTACTCGCAGCTGGCCCGCCAGGTGGCCGAGCGCAGCGCCGAGACGGGCGACCACTACATCACCCGCACCCGCCAGCAATACGCCGGCATGCTGCGCCGCGCGGCCGGCGGCGGGCTGGTGATCGCCGGCACCACCTACGTCAAGTTCGGCGTCATGGCCCTGGGGCTGTCGGCCTTCTGGGGCGGCTTCTGGGCCGGTGCCAACTACGCGCTGAGCTTCGTGCTCATCATGCTGCTGCACTGGACGGTGGCCACCAAGCAGCCCGCGATGACGGCGCCTGCCATGGCCGCCAAGCTGGCCGAGGTGCGCAGCGCCGCCAGCACCCGCGGCCAGGCCGACGACGTGGCCGCGGTGGAAGGCTTCGTCGACCAGGTGGCGCACCTGATCCGCTCGCAGGTGGCCGGCATCGTCGGCAACCTGGCGGTGTGCGGGCCGGTGGTGCTGGCGGTGCAGTACCTGTGCCAGGTGGCCTTCGGCCGCCCGCTGGTGGGCCCGCAGGAGGCCGACTACGTGCTGCACTCGCTGACGCTGCTGGGCCCCACGCCGCTGTATGCCGCCTTCACCGGCGTGCTGCTGTTCGCCAGCTCGCTGATCGCCGGCTGGACCGAGAACTGGTTCGTCTTCCACCGGCTGGACGGCGCCATCGCCTGGAACCCGCGCATCGTCGCCCGCCTGGGGCCGGCGCGGGCGCAGCGCTGGGCCAACTGGTGGCGGCACAACATCTCGGGCCTGGCGGCCAACGTGTCGCTGGGCATGATGCTGGGCGTGGTGCCGGTGGTGGCCGCCTTCTTCGGCCTGCCGATCGAGGTGCGCCACGTCACCCTGTCCACCGGCCAGCTGGCCGCCGCGGTGGGGGCGCACGGCGCCTCGCTGCTGCAGACGGCGCCCTTCTGGTGGTGCGTGGCCGGCATCGTGCTCACCGGCATGCTCAACCTCACTGTCAGCTTCTGGCTGGCCTTCAAGGTGGCGATGCGCTCGCGCGGCATCCGCGTGCGTGAGCGCAAGCACATCTACGCGGCCATCCGCCGCCGGCTGGTCACCCAGCCGCTGAGCTTCCTGGTGCCACCAAAATCATGAGCTGAGGTTCAGCGCTCGTCCCGGTCGTCGCGCCGTTCGCCCTTGCGCCGGCCCGAGAACATGGTCCACCAGACGATGAAGATGAGAACGGCCAGCGCACCCAGCGCTTCCAGCAGAAGTAGCCACATGCACCGAGCTTACCGAACCCTTCGCGCCACCCTGGGCGCGGCCGCCGCCGCGGTGCTGGCGGCCTGCACCACCACGCCGCTGCCGCCGCCCGACGAACCGCCCCGGCCCGCACCGGCACCCACCAGCCCGGCAGCGGTGGCCACCGCGCCTTCGGTGCCGGCGCCGGCCAGCTGGCCGCCCGGCACCCTGGACCGGCCCAATGCGCGCTGGATTCCGGTGGGCTGGTCCGAGCTGCCCGGCTGGGACGGTGACCGCGCCGCCGACGCCTGGCGCGCCTTCGTGCGCGGCTGCGAGCGCCCGGCCCCGGGCTGGAGCCGGCTGTGCGCCGAGGCGCTGCTGTCGCCGCCGCCGGCCGACGACGGGAGCGCCCGCCAGTGGTTCATGCAACGGCTGCAGCCCTACCGCATCGAGGCGCTGGACCGGCCCGACCCCGACGGCCTGATCACCGGCTACTTCGAGCCGCTGGTGGAAGCCAGTCGGCTGCCGCGCGGCAACTTCCGCATTCCGCTGCACCGCGCGCCGGCCGACCTGGGCCAGCGCAAGCCGTGGTGGACGCGCCAGCAGATCGACACGCTGCCGGCCGCCCAGGCCGCGCTCAAGGGCCGTGAAATCGCCTACGTGGCCGACCCGCTGGACGCGCTGGTGCTGCAGATCCAGGGCTCGGGCCGCATGCGCGTGACCGAGCCCGACGGCCGGGTGCAGGTGCTGCGCGTGGCCTTCGCCGGCCACAACGACCAGCCCTACAAGTCGGTCGGCCGCTGGCTCATCGAGCAGGGCGAGCTGACGCCCGACACCGCCTCCTGGCCGGCCATCCGCGAGTGGGCGCGGCGCAACCCGCGCCGCGTCAACGAGATGCTGTGGAGCAACCCGCGCACCGTGTTCTTTCGCGAAGAACCGCTGCCCGACCCCAGCGCCGGGCCGCGCGGCGCGCAAGGCGTGCCGTTGACGCCCGAGCGCTCCATCGCGGTGGACCCGCGCAGCGTGCCCTACGGCACCCCGGTGTGGCTGGACACCACCGAGCCGCTGTCCAACACGCCGCTGCGGCGGCTGGTGCTGGCGCAGGACACCGGCACCGCCATCGTGGGCGCGGTGCGGGCGGATTACTTCTGGGGCCCCGGCGAGGTGGCCGAACAGCAGGCCGGCCGCATGAAGCAGCGGCTGCGCATGTGGGCGCTGGCCCCGAAGTGAATCAGGCGGCCGAAGCGCTGCGGCTCACCTGTTTCATGGCACCGGCCATGGCGCTGTAGACGTCGATCCAGGCGGCCCGGGTCTCGTCGTCGAAGGCGGGGCCCAGGCCCTGCTCCAGCGTCTTGAGCAGGGCGCCGCCCACCGCGTCGTAGTCTTCGTCGCGCAGGCCCATCAGCCCGGCATGGCGGCGGCCCAGGCCTTCCACCGCGGGCAGCAGGTCGTCGGGCTCGCGCAGCTGGCGCAGCGCCTCACCCATGGCCAGCACCAGCTGCTCGCCAGGGGCGCCGGCGTCGCTGTGCAGCAGCGTCTGCAGCGTGGGGGCGGCCTGCACCAGGTTCTCTCGGAACAGCGCGGCCGCCTGCGGAGCCATCGGCTCCACCAGATCGAAGCTTTCGTTGACCAGCTGGATCGTGTAGTCGTTCATGGCAAGGGCTCCCGTCAAAGGTGCACGGCCGACCGCCGCGCGACAAGCGGATGCAAGCACGGTGCCGCCCCGGCCCGGTGCGGGTGAGGGCGTACACCGCCCGGCACGCCCGCCGCAGCATGCGGGCGGCGCACGACAGCCCGATGACAGCAAGGGCCGCGCACCGGCGCGGCGCAGGCGCCTACCGGGTTTGCCCCAGGCCGGCCGTGCATGCGCCGCCCGGATCAGCACAGAGATCTCCCACGGGGGGACGCGAGCGCAGCGAGCTTGGCGGCCCAATCAGCCCTTGCCAGGCGCCCACAGCCGCGGCCCCAGCAGGTTCAAAGCCAACCCACCCATCACCAGCGCCGCGGCGCCCAGTTTCCAGGGCTGCATCGGCTCACCCAGCACCAGGGCCGAGGCGCCCATGCCGAAGAGCGGCACCAGCAGCGCCATCGGCGAGACGGTGGCCGCCGGGTGGCGGGCCAGCAGCCAGGCCCAGGCCACGTAGCCGAAAAGGGTATTGCCCACCGATTGCCACAGCACCGCGCCCCAGGCGGCCGCGTCGGCGTGCTGCAGGCTGTGGGCGATCAGCGCCGGCCCTTCCACCACCAGCGACAGCAGCAGCAGCGGCGGCACCGAGAAGACGCTGGCCCACACCACATAGGCCAGCATGTTCACCGGCCCGGCGGCCTTGGCCACCAGGTTGCCGGCCGCCCAGCACATGGCCGCGGTGAGCACCAGCGCCAGGCCCAGCAGCGTGGTGTGCGCGTCGGTGTGCGAGGCGATGATGCCCAGCCCGCCGGCCGCCAGCGCCAGCGCCAGCCACTGGAAACCGCGCAGCCGCTCGCGGTGGATGAACATCGACAGGCCGATGGTGAAGAACACCTGCGTCTGCACCACCAGTGAGGCCAGGCCCGGCGTGATGTCGGCCCGCATCGCGATGAACAGCAGGCCGAACTGGCCGGCGCCGATCAACACGCCGTAGGCCGCCAGCTGGCGCCAGGGCACCGCGGGCCGCGGCAAAAAGAAGATGGCCGGCAGCACCGCGAACACGAAGCGCAGCGTGCCCAGCAGCAGCGGCGGCAGGCGGATCAGTGCCTGCTTGATGATGACGAAGTTGGTGCCCCACACCGCCACCACGGCCAGCGCCAGCAGCAGGTGGAGCAGCGGCAGGCCGCGTCGGGTCTCGGAGTGGGGCATCCAGGGTCTCTACTTCTTCTTCAGGTGGGCCAGCGGCAGCGCCGCGCCCGACTTCACCTCACCCAGCGAGAAGCTGGTGTGGATGTCCTTCACGTTCGGCAGGTTCAGCAGCGTGTCGGTGGCAAAGCGCGAAAAGGCGTCCAGGTCGGCCGCCATCACCTGCAGCTCGAAGGTGCCGGCGCCGCTGATGTAGTGGCAGGCCGTCACCTCGGGCAGCTGGCGCAGCGCCTCTTCCAGCACCTTGGTGGCGGCGCCGCTGCTGCGCTCGGTATCCACCCGCACGAAGGCCAGCACGCCCAGGCCGATGCGGCGGCGGTCCAGCTCGGCGCGGTAGCCGGTGATGTAGCCCTGCGCCTCCAGCCATTTGACGCGCCGCCAGGTGGGTGCGGCCGACAGGCCGATGCGCGCCGCCAGCTCGGCGTTGGACAGCCGCGCGTCCTGCTGCAGCGCCTCCAGGATGGCCACGTCGTAGCGGTCCAGGTCGGTGCCGCTGCGCTCCGGCTCGGCACCGCCGGCCGCCGTATCCGAAGTGACTGGGGTTTTCCCTGATCTGGCAATTCGCGATGGCATTTGGTCAGTAAGTCGAGCCTGCGAGAAAGAACGTTGCTCAAAACCATGGTAATCGAGCAAACAACGAAAAGACTTCACGGGCTGCCAAATCTACACTGGCAGCACGACGCGGGCGCGCCGGGTCACGAGCCTGACGCGCCTTTCGCCAGCGCCCACCAGCCTCGCCATCGCCACTGGAGTACCCCGCATGAATGCACCCTTGCCCGAGTCGGTCCGCCGCGCCCTGGAAACCGTCAGCCTCGACGACAAGTACGCGCTGGCCAGCGGCCGGGCCTTCATGAGCGGCGTGCAGGCGCTGGTGCGGCTGCCGATGCTGCAGCGCGCCCGCGACCTGGCCGCGGGGCTCAACACCGCCGGCTTCATCAGCGGCTACCGCGGCTCGCCGCTGGGCGGCTACGACCAGGCGCTGTGGTCCGCGCGCAAGCACCTGGCCGACAACCACATCGTGTTCCAGCCCGGCGTGAACGAGGAACTGGGCGCCACCGCGGTGTGGGGCACGCAGCAGCTCGACCTCTTTCCGCAGAGCAAGAAGTTCGACGGCGTCTTCGGCATCTGGTACGGCAAGGGCCCGGGCGTGGACCGTTGCTCCGACGTGTTCAAGCACGCCAACATGGCCGGTACCTCGCAGCACGGTGGCGTGATCGCCATTGCGGGTGACGACCACATCAGCAAGAGCAGCACCGCCCCGCACCAGAGCGACCACATCTTCAAGGCCTGCGGCCTGCCGGTGTTCTTTCCCAGCAGCGTGCAGGACATCCTGGACATGGGCCTGCATGCGTTTGCGATGAGCCGCTTCTCCGGCGTGTGGTCGGGCATGAAGACCATCCAGGAAGTGGTGGAGTCGTCGGCCTCGGTGTCGGTGGACCCCGACCGCGTGCGCATCGTGCTGCCCGAGGACTTCGTGATGCCGCCGGGCGGGCTGCACATCCGCTGGCCCGATGCGCCGCTGGAGCAGGAAGCGCGGCTGATGGACTACAAGTGGTACGCCGCGCTGGCCTACGTGCGGGCCAACAAGCTCAACTACAACGTGATCGCCGGGCCGAACGACCGCTTCGGCCTGATTGCCAGCGGCAAGGCCTACAACGACACCCGCCAGGCGCTGGCCGACCTGGGCCTGGACGACGACACCTGTCGCGCACTGGGTGTGCGGCTGCACAAGGTCAACGTGGTGTGGCCGCTGGAAGCCACCATCACCCGCGACTTCGCGCAGGGCCTGCAAGAGATCCTGGTGGTTGAAGAAAAGCGCCAGGTCATCGAATACCAGCTGAAGGAAGAGCTGTACAACTGGCGTGCCGACGTGCGGCCCAACGTGCTGGGCAAGTTCGACGAGCCCGAAGGCGACCTGACCGGTGGCGAATGGGCCATGCCCAACCCCAGCGAGAACTGGCTGCTGCGCGCCAAGGCCGACCTCACGCCCGCCATCATCGCCAAGGCGATTGCCAAGCGGCTGAAGAAGCTGGGCGTGCCCGCCGACGTGGCGGCGCGCATGGACGCGCGGCTGCGCGAGATCGAGGCCGCCGAGCGTGCGCTGGTGACGGTGAACGCGGCCGGCGGCAGCGGCGAGCGCGCGCCCTGGTTCTGCTCGGGCTGCCCGCACAACACCAGCACCCGCGTGCCCGAAGGTTCGCGCGCGCTGGCCGGCATCGGCTGCCACTACATGGCCACCTGGATGGACCGCAGCACCGTGACCTTCAGCCAGATGGGCGGCGAAGGCGTGGCCTGGAGCGGCCAGGCGCCGTTCACCACCGATGCGCATGTGTTCGCCAACCTGGGCGACGGCACCTACTTCCACAGCGGCCTGCTGGCCATTCGCCAGAGCATCGCCTCGGGCGTGAACATCACCTACAAGATCCTCTACAACGACGCCGTGGCCATGACCGGCGGCCAGCAGGTGGGCGAGCGGCCGGAAGGCCACTCGGTGCTGCAGATCATGAAGAGCCTGGACGCCGAGGGCGTGGCCAGGACCGTCATCGTCACCGACGAGCCGCAGAAGTACCAGGGCGTGAGCCTGCTGCCCGGCGTCACGGTGCACCACCGCGACGAGCTGGACACGATCCAGCGCCAGTTCCGCGAGCTCAAGGGCACCACGGCCATCATCTACGACCAGACCTGCGCCACCGAGAAGCGCCGCCGCCGCAAGCGCGGCAAGATGGCCACGCCCGACAAGACGGTGGTGATCAACGAGCTGGTGTGCGAGGGCTGCGGCGACTGCAGCGTGCAGAGCAACTGCCTCAGCGTGGAACCGGTGGACACCGAGTTCGGCCGCAAGCGCCGCATCAACCAGAACAGCTGCAACAAGGACTACTCGTGCCTGAAGGGCTTCTGCCCCAGCTTCGTCACCGTGGAAGGTGGCCAGCTGAAGAAGCCGAAAAAAGAGAAGAAGGGTGACCTGAGCACGCTGCCGCCCATCCCCGAGCCCGCGCTGCCGCTGGCCGAGCAGGCCTGGGGCATCGTGGTGGCTGGCGTGGGCGGCACCGGCGTCATCACCATCGGCCAGTTGCTGGGCATGGCCGCGCACCTGGAAGGCAAGGGCGTCGTCACGCAAGATGCCGCGGGCCTGGCGCAAAAGGGTGGCGCCACCTGGAGCCACATCCAGATCGCCAACCGCGCCGATGCCATCTTCACCACCAAGGTGGACACCGCCAAGGCCGATCTGGTGATCGCCTGCGACCCCATCGTCGGCGCCAACAAGGCCACCATGGCCGTCATCAAGCCGGGCCGCACCTTCGTGGCGATGAACACCCATGGCTCGCCCACCGCGGCCTTCGTGCAGAACCCCGACTGGCAGTTCCCGGCCGGCTGCGAGACCACGCTGGCGCAGGCCGTGGGCGCGGGCGGGCTGGGCGCCTTCGATGCCGAGGAAGTGTCGGTGCAGCTGCTGGGCGACAGCATCTACACCAACCCGCTGATGCTGGGCTACGCCTGGCAGCAGGGCCGGGTGCCGCTGGGCCATGCCGCGCTGATGCGCGCGATGGAGCTGAACAACGTGCAGGTGGACAACAACAAGGCCGCCTTCGAATGGGGCCGCCGCTGCGCCCATGACCTGGCGGCGGTGAAGGCCTTGTTCAAGGCCGCGCAGGTGATCCAGTTCGTCAAGAAGCCGTCGATCGACGAGTTGGTGGCCAAGCGGGTGAGCTTCCTCACCGACTACCAAAACGCGGCTTACGCTGAGCAGTACCGCCGCTTCGTCGACCAGGTGCGGCAGGCCGAAAGCCCGCTGGGCGGCACCCGGCTGTCGGAGGCGGTGGCCCGCTACCTGTTCAAGCTGATGGCCTACAAGGACGAGTACGAAGTGGCGCGCCTGCACACGCAGACCGGCTTCGACGAGAAGATCGCCGCGATGTTCGAGGGCGACTACAAGCTGGTGCACCACCTGGCCCCTCCGCTCACCGCCAAGACCAACGAGCGCGGCGAGCTGGTCAAGCGCCCCTTCGGTCCGTGGATGCACACCGCCTTCGGCGTACTGGCCAAGATGAAGGGCCTGCGCGGCACCGCACTGGACATCTTCGGCCGTTCTGAAGAGCGCCGCACCGAGCGCGCGCTGATCGAGCAGTACAAGGCCTGTGTGCTGGAACTGCTGCAGGGCCTGAACGCCGAGCGGCTGCCGCTGGCGGTGGAGATCGCCAGCATCCCCGAGCAGATCCGCGGCTACGGCCATGTGAAGGCCCGCCACCTGGCCACCGCCCGCCCGAAGTGGGACGGCCTGATGGCACAGTGGCGCGCCGGCGGCAGCCCGGCTGCGCGCCGCGTGGCCTGAACCCTTGACCTGATCCGATCCTGAAGATGCGTTTGAACCCAACCCCGAACCTGTGCCTGCAAGGCGCCGCCCTGGCCGTGGCGCTGACCCTGCCTGCCGCCGTACGCGCGCAGGAGCTGGTGGTGCCCATCGGGCTGAGCAGCCCGCTGTCCGGCCCGCAAAGCGGCAACGGCCAGGACAACCTGGCCGGCGCGCAGCTGGCCGTCAACGAAGTCAACGCCCGCAAGCTCAGCGTGGGCGGCCGGCCGCTGCGGCTGAAGCTGCAGGCCGAGGACGACCAGGCCGACCCGCGCCAGGGCGTGGCCGTGGCGCAAAAGCTCGTGGACGGCGGCGTCAAGTTCGTCGTCGGGCCCTACAACTCGGGCGTGACCATGCCCGCCTCACGTGTGTACGACCAGGGCGGCGTGGTGGTGGCCACGGTGTCGTCCAACCCCAAGATCACGCAGCAGGGCTTTGCGCGCCTGTTCCGTGTGGGCGCGGCCGACACCGCGCTGGGCGTGAAGATGGCGCTGTACGCGGCCAAGGAACTGAAGCTGCAGCGAGTGGCCGTGATCGACGACCGCAGCGCCTATGGCCAGGGCCTGGCGCAGGAGTTCAGCAACGCGGCCAAGGCCAACGGGCTGCAGGTGGTCAAGAGCGAATACGTCTCGGGCCAGGCCACCGACTTCACGCCGGTGCTCACCAGCATCAAGGCCGCGCGGCCTGATGCCATCTTCTTCGGCGGCTACTCGGCCCAGGCGGGCCCGATGGCGCGGCAGATGAAGCAGCTGGGCATCACCGCCAAACTGCTGGGCGGCGACGGCCTGTGCTCCAGCGAAACCGCCAAACTGGCCGGCGGCGATGCGGTGGGCGAGAACGTCTGGTGCACCCAGGGCGGCGCGATGATCCAAAGAGCTTCCGAGGGCCAGGCTTTCGTGCAGGCCTACCGCGCGGCCAACAACCAGCGCGATCCGCTGACCTATGCCGTCAACTTCTACGACGCGGTGCACCTCATCGCCCAGGCGATGCAGAAGGCCGGCAGCACCGACCCGGCCAAGGTGGCCGAGGCGATGCAGAAGGGCAGCTACAAGGGCGCGGCCGGCACCTACGAGTTCGACAACCAGCGCGACCTCAAGTCGTCGCCGGTGACGGTGTTCACCTTCAAGGGCGGGCAGCCGAGCGCGGTCAGCTCTTATTGAGCTGGGCGGCCACCCGCCCGCTCAGGTAAGTCCACACGAAGCTGGCGGCCGCGTAGGCCGTCAGCTCGGCATGGTCGTAGGGCGGCGACACCTCCACGCAGTCCATGCCCACGAAGGGCAGGTCGGCCAGTTCTTCCAGCAGCGTCATCACCTGCGCGGTGCTCATGCCGGCCGGCTCGGGCGTGCCGGTGCCGGGGGCGAAGGCCGGGTCCAGGCAGTCGATGTCCAGGCTCAGGTACACCGGCGGGTGGCCGGCCGCGGCGATGCGCTGGCGGATGGCGTCCACAACGCCCGCCAGCTGGGCCGGGCTTTCCAGGCCGCGCAGGTCGCGCGCGGTGAAGATCTGGCCGCCCTGGTCGCGCACGTACTCGCGCGCCGCCCGGTCACCGGCCGAGCGGATGCCCAGCTGCGTGAAGCACTCGGGCACCACCAGGCCTTCCTGAATCGCTTCGTAGACCCAGGTGCCGTGGCCGCTGGGTTCGCCGAAGTGGTCTTCCCAGGTGTCGCAGTGCGCGTCAAAGTGGATCACCGCCAGTGGCCGGCCCTGCTGCGCCTTCAGCGCCCGCAGGATGGGCAGCGTCACCGAATGGTCGCCGCCCAGCCACACCATGTGGCGCGCCGCCAGCAGCGCCGGCAGCGCCTCCGCCAGCGCGGCCCGCATGGCCACCAGCGAGGTGTTGGGCAGTGCCAGGTCGCCCAGGTCCACCAGCTGGGCTATGGGCGTGGTGCCGAAGTGCGGGTGCAGCCCGTCGCACAGCATGTGGCTGGCGGTGCGGATGGCGCGCGGCGCCATGCGGGCGCCCGGCCGGTTGGTGGTGGAGCCGTCCCAGGCCAGGCCGGCCACGCCGTAGGGCTGGGGCGCCAGCTGGCCCGGCAGTGCCGCGGCGCCCTTGAGGAAGCTGCCTTGCGACAGGAAAGCAAAGGCGTGGGCGGTGGGATCGAGGGACATGGCGTGCAGCTCCGAGAATGCGCGGCAAGGGTACGGGACCCAGGAGCGACACGGCATGGCCCGGCGGGCAAGTTCACTGGCACAGCCATCCAGCATCGACAGCGCGGCAGCGCCCGGCGCGCCGCTGGGCGAGGCGCAGCTGCGGCTGCTGCGCACCTTCGCCGCGGTGGCGGCGGCGGGCGGCCTGTCGCCGGCGGCGGTGGAGCTGCAGCTCGATTTGTCCACCGTCAGCAAGCAGCTGCGCGAGCTGGAAGCGCTGCTGGGCGCCACGCTGGCGCGGCGCGGCCGCGGCGGCTTCCAGCTGACGGAAGACGGTCTGCGCCTGCAGGCATTGACGCGCCGGCTCTTCGGCGCGATGCGCGCCTTCGGCGACGACCTGGCGTCCTTCAGCGGCGCGGCGGCGGCGCCGGTGCTGCGGCTGGGCATGGTGGACGCGCTGCTGACCGAAGGCCGGGTGCCGGCGCTGCTGGCCCGCTGCGCGCAGGCGGTGCCGGGGCTGCAGTGGCAGCTGGCCGCACGCCGGCCGCTGGAGATCGAGC
The DNA here is from genome assembly GCF_023573145.1 of Aquincola tertiaricarbonis. GTDB lineage: Bacteria > Pseudomonadota > Gammaproteobacteria > Burkholderiales > Burkholderiaceae_C > Aquincola > Aquincola tertiaricarbonis_B. The sequence goes on along the minus strand of NZ_CP097636.1, from coordinate 3,520,207 downwards.
GTGAACTGCTGGCCGGCACGCTGGACGCCGGCATCGTGGCCGCCCGCACCGCGCCCGCCGGGCTGGAGCAGCACCGCCTGTATGCCGAGGCCAACAGCCTGTGGGTGGCGCCCGGCCACCCCTGGTATGCCTGGGCCGGCGATGAAGCGGCGACGCTGCGGCTGGAAGACGCCGCGCTGGTGACCGACCCCTACGTGGACACGCTGCCGCCGGCGCTGCTGCCGGTGCCGCCGGGCACGGCCGCAGGCAGCGCCCGCGCCGACAGCCTGGAAGGCGTGGCGCTGCTGGTGCTCACCGGCCGCCATGCGGGTTTCCTGCCCGATCACTACGTGGCCGGCACCACGGCGCTTCAGCCGCTGCGGCGGGTGCAGCCGGCGCGGTATGCGCACCGGCAGGACATCGTGCTCATCTGCCGCCGTGGCAAGGCTTCGCCGGCCTTGCGGCAGCTGATCCGCGCGCTGTCGGCACCGGGCGCCTAGAGCTCGCCGGCCCCGGCCTCGGCGTGCCTGTCCGGGCTGCGGCGCAGTGGCCAGCGCCAGCGGCGCGGCTGCGGCGCATAGGCCCGGGCCGCATCCACCCGCAGCCACAGCTCGGTGCCGCCGCCTTCGGCGGCCCGCCACACCGGCACCGCGCGCAGCAGCGCGGCCCGTTCGCGGATGTTGCGCAGCCCGAAGTGGCCCGGCCTTCCCTGTGCCAGATCCAGGTCGGCAGGCAGGCCGCGGCCGTCGTCGCGCACCGTCAGGTGCAGCGCATCGGGCGCAAAGTGCAGCAGCAGCGTGATGTGCCGCGCCTGCGCATGGGCCAGCGCATTGCGCAGCGCTTCCAGCGCCACCTCGTACAGCTCGGCCGTGGCCCAGGGCCACAGCGGGCGCGGTTCGCCGCTGCTGCGCACCGCCACCACCGGCTGCGCGGTCGTGCCGCCCACCACTTCGGCCACGGCCACCTGCAGCGCCGGCAGCAGCGCGCGGCCGTCGGCATGGGCGCGCAGGCCTTCCACGCGGGCGCGGGTCTCGCGCAGGGCGTCGTCGGCGCGGTCCAGCGCCAGCGCCAGGCGCTGCCGGGCGGGGTGGTCGTCGGGCAGGGTGTCGACGCTGGCCTGCACCTGCAGGGTCAGCGCGGTGGTGCCCTGCAGCAGGTGGTCGTGCAGGTCGCGGGCGATGCGCTCGCGCTCGGCCTGCTGCACCTGCAGCCGGTGGCGCATGCGCTGCAGCGCGCGCCGGGTGGCGGCGCGCCACAGGCCCCAGCCCGCCAGCAGCGCGGCCAGGCCCATGCCGGCCTGGAAGGCGGCCGTCTGGTGCAGCGCGGGTGTGATGCGCAGCGGCAGCGTGGTGCGGCCGCTGGCCTGCCAGGCCGGATCGTCGGTGCCCGATTCCAGCTCGAACACATAGTCGCCCGGCGGCAGGTTGGTGTAGCTGGCCTCGCGCCGGCTGTCAGGCGGCTGCCAGTCGCTCTCCAGCCCCACCAGGCGGTGGCGGTAGCGTGTGCGGTCGGGCGCCTGCAGATTGGCTGCGCCGTAGGCGATGCGCAGCTGGGTGGTGCCGGCCGGCAGCACCGTGGGCCCGACTGGCCGGCCACCGGTGCCGGCCAGCGGCCAGCGCCGGCCGGCCGCCTGCAGCTCGTCCACCACCGGGGCCGAGGGGCGCACCGCGGGCAGCGGCTGCTGCGGGTCCAGCCAGTACAGGGCGGCGGTGCGGGTGATCCACAGCCGGCCGTCGTCGGCCAGCACCATCGAAGGCGAGGGCCGCGTCGGCGGCAGTGTGCCCGGCAGGCCGTCCTCGCGGCCGCGGCGGCGGCCGGCCAGCGGCGCGGCGGGGTCCGCCAGCCAGCGGCGCAGCGAGGCGGCGTCCACCTGCACCACGCCTTCGGCTTCGTTCAGCCACAGGCTGCCGTCGGCGGTCCGCACGATGCCCATCACCAGCCCCAGCGGACGGCCGTCCACCGGCGGTACCGGCCGCAGCTGGTCGCCGCTGATGGCCACCAGCCCGAATTCGCCGCCCACCCACACCTGGCCCGCGGCCAGCTGCAGCGTGCCCACGCGACCGGCCGGCAGATCGAAGCGGCGAAGTTCGTCGCCACGCAGCCGCAGCACGCGGCCCTCGGCCTGCGCGATCCAGGTGGCGCCGGCTTCGTCCACCGCCACGGCCACCGCGGTGCCGGCCGGCAGCCGTTCGTCGCGCGGCAGCCATCGGCCGCCCTGACGCTGCAGTACGCCGGCCGCGCCCACGGCGGCCCACAGGCTGTCGTCCGGGCCGAAGGCGAAGGAGAACAGCGGCAGCGCGGTGCCCGGCGCGCCCGGCCAGGGAATGCGCTGGCTGGCGTTGCCCGGCTGCGCGGGCCACAAGCCCATCTGGCCGCCGAACCACACCTGGCCCTGGCGGTCGCGCGCGACGGCGGAGCCGCCGTTGTCGCCCGGCCAGCCCGGCTGCGGCCGCACGTCGCCGGCCGCCGTCACGCAGGCGGGCTGCGCCCAGGGCGAGATGAGGCACACCCCGGCGCCGGCCGAAGGGGCCAGGGCGGGACCCAGCGTGTCCCACGGTGCGGGCGCGGGGTGCACACCGGGCCGGCTGAAGTGGTCCAGCCCGCGCAGGGTGCCCACCCACAGGTCGCCGTCGCGGTCGACGAAGAGGTCGAGCACGGCATCGCTGCTCAGGCCCTGCCGGGCGCTAAAGGCCTCCACCTCGGTGGCCGTGCCAGCGGCTGCGCCCGGCAGATGGCGCACCCGCCGCAGGCCGGTGGCGTGGTCGGTGGCCCAGAGGTTGCCGCGGCCGTCGCTGCGCAGGTTGCCCATGCTGCTGGCCGGCAGGCGCCAGCGGTCTTCGTGGGCGCCCGGTGGCAGGCGGCGCAGCAGGCCGTCCTGCTGCCACACCCAGTGGGTGCCGTCGGCCTCGAAGGTCTGTTGCGCCGTGCGCGGCTGGCCCGTCTGCCGCTGGAAGGCGCCGCCGGCGGCCGGCCGCAGGTAGACGCCGCCGTCCACGCTGTTCACCGCCAGGCGGCCGTCGCCCAGCCGATACAGGCTGAAACCGTCGTCATGCGGGTAGCCCACCTCGTCGCGCTGCTTGTGCCAGCGTTGGCCGTCGAAGCGCAGCAGGCCGGCGAAGGTCAGTCCCCACACGGCGCCTGCGTCGTCGTGCGCAAACGCGATCACGCGGTTGCCGATCAGCCCTTCTTCCTTGCCATAGCGGCGCAGCGTGCCATCGGCCAGCCGGTGCACGGCCAGGCTGCCGGTGCGCAGGCCCAGCCACAGCGAGCCGTCGGCCATCGCCAGCACATGCGACAAGCCCTGGCCGCGGGTGGGCTGGTCGGGGAACAGGTTGACGCGCAGGAAGCGCTGGCCGTCGAAACGCACCAGGCCGCTGCCGGTGGCCAGCCACAAGAAGCCGTCGGGCGTCTGTGCGATGGACACCACCTCGGCCGGGCCGCCTTCCAGCTCGGTCCAGCGTTGGTGGTGCAGCTCGCGCAGCGGCTGGCGCGGGTCGAGGGCCCAGCCGGGCGTGGCCAGCAGCACGGCCAGGGCGACGAGCATCCCCTGCAGCCAGCGCGTCGGACCGCGGCGCGGCGTGCGGTGGGTGGGGGCGATGCCGGCCGGCCATCGGGCCCTGCGGGTACTGACTGACTGCTTCATCCTGCGCATGGGTGGCGGCGGGGCCTGTGGGCTGGGCGGCCGGATTGTGCGGCAGCACGGTCGTCTCTTGGTGCGCTTCGGGCGGAGCTACCGCCGCACCGGCAGCTCCGCCTGCGGCCAGCCGCCTTCGGCCAGCATCGCGGCCACCACCGCCTGCAGCTGGCGGCGCACCGCCTCGCCCGCCGGCTGGCCGCTGGCGGCGCGGCTGCCGCACACCGCCAGCGTGCGGGTGAAGGCGCGGCCGGCGATGGGCCGCCAGCTCAGGCTGGCCGGGTCTTCATGCTCGAAGGCCGACCAGGGCAGGATGGTCCAGGCGATGCCGGCCTGGGCGGCGGCCACCATCACCTGCGCGGCGGCGCTTTCGGCCACCAGCCGGTAGCGCAGGCCGGCGGCGTTGCACAGCTGCTCGATGCGCACGCGGATGGCATTCGGGAAGGCCGGCAGCAGCAGCGGCAGCGCCGCCAGCTCGGCCACCTCCACCGGGCCGGGCGCGGCCTCACCAGGCGGCCCCACCAGCATCAGTTCCTCGGTCACCAGCGGGTGCACGTCCAGCCGCGCGTCGTCGCCGGGGTGCACCGCCACGCCCAGGTCCAGCAGGTGGCGCTGCAGCATCTCGGCGATGTAGGCGGTGGAGCCTTCCACGATCTCCAGCGTCACGCCCGGGTGGGCCAGGCGCAGCGCGCGCAGCAGCGGCACCGCCACCCGGCGCGAGGTGCTGGCCGGCAGCCCCAGGCGCACATGGCCGGCCACGTCGCCGCCCTCCTGGCGCACCAGCGCCGGGATGTCGCCGGCCTGGCGCAGCAGGGCCTTGGCCTGCTCGTAGAGCCGGCGGCCGGCCGGCGTGGGCCGAGCGCCGCGGGCGCCACGTTCCAGCAGCGGCAGGCCCAGCTCGGCCTCGAGGTTGGCCACGTGCTGGCTGAGCGAGGGCTGCGCCACGTGCAGCGACTGCGCGGCGGCCGACAGCCCGCCCAGCTCCACGATGCGCACGAAGTACTTCAACTGCCGCAGGTCCATGCCGCCAGTATGCGCTGGCAGCCATCGCAAAAAGCGATGACTGCATCGGCAAGCCGTCTGGCTGTGCCATTGCGGCGGGGCGGGGCGCTTCCTATAGTGGGCCGACACACCGCGGCAGGTGAATTCACGCCTGCGCCATAGCCGAGTCGAGCGCCTCATGAATGCTGTCACCGAAGCCCCCCGGCCCTTTGTCGAGTTCGCCGCCCGCCTGCGCCCGCAAAGCGTGCTGCGCGCGGCCATCACCTCCGCCTATCGCCGACCCGAGCCGGAGGCCGTGGCCGTGCTGCTGGAGCAGGCCCGGCTGCCCGCGGCCCAGGCCGCCGCGGTGCAGGCCTTGGCCGGCCAGCTGGCCACGCGGCTGCGCGAGCGCAAGTCGGCCGGCGGCCGCGAAGGCCTGGTGCAGGGCCTGGTGCAGGAGTTCTCGCTCTCGTCGCAGGAAGGCGTGGCGCTGATGTGCCTGGCCGAGGCGCTGCTGCGCATCCCCGATGCGGCCACGCGTGATGCCCTCATCCGCGACAAGATCGGCGACGGCGACTGGGCTTCGCACCTGGGCCGCAGCGGCTCGCTGTTCGTCAATGCGGCCACCTGGGGCCTGGTGCTCACCGGCAAGCTGGTCACCACCCACACCGAAACCGGCCTGGCGCAGGCGCTGGCTCGCGTGGTGGCCAAGAGCGGCGAGCCGCTGATCCGCAAGGGCGTGGACATGGCCATGCGGCTGATGGGCGAGCAGTTCGTCACCGGCCAGACGATCGAGGAGGCGCTGTCCAACGCCCGCCGCCGCGAGGCCGAAGGCTTCCGCTATTCGTACGACATGCTGGGCGAAGCCGCGCTGACCGAGGCCGACGCGCAGCGCTACCTGGCCGCCTACGAGGCCGCCATCCATGCCATCGGCCGGGCCTCGGCCGGCCGCGGCATCTACGAAGGGCCGGGCATCTCCATCAAGCTGTCGGCGCTGCACCCGCGCTACAGCCGGGCGCAGGTCGGCCGCACGCTCACCGAGCTGTACCCCCGGCTGCTGAAGCTGGCGCTGCTGGCCCGCGGCTATGACATCGGCCTGAACATCGACGCCGAGGAGGCCGACCGGCTGGAGCTGTCGCTCGACCTGCTGGAGCAGCTGTGCGCCGACCCGGGCCTGGAAGGCTGGCACGGCATCGGCTTCGTGGTGCAGGCCTACCAGAAGCGCTGCCCGCATGTGCTGGACTTCATCATCGACCTGGCCCGCCGCACACGGCGGCGACTGATGGTGCGGCTGGTCAAGGGCGCCTACTGGGACAGCGAGATCAAGCGCGCGCAGGTGGACGGGCTGGAGGACTACCCCGTTTACACCCGCAAGGTGCACACCGACGTGAGCTACCTGGCCTGCGCCCGCAAGCTGCTGGCCGCGCCCGAGGCGGTGTACCCGCAGTTCGCCACCCACAACGCGCACACTCTGGCCGCCATCTACCAGCTGGCCGGGCAGAACTACTACGCCGGCCAGTACGAATTCCAGTGCCTGCACGGCATGGGCGAGCCGCTGTACAGCCAGGTGGTGGGCCCGCGCGCCGAGGGCGGCCTGGCTCGGCCCTGCCGCATCTATGCACCGGTGGGCACGCACGAGACGCTACTGGCCTACCTGGTGCGCCGCCTGCTGGAAAACGGCGCCAACAGCTCCTTCGTCAACCGCATCGCCGACGAAGCCGTGCCCATCGAGCAGCTGGTGGCCGACCCGGTGGCGGTGGTGGACGCCGCCGCGCAGGCCGAAGGCCAGGCCGGCCTGCCGCACCCGGGCATTGCGCTGCCGCGTGCGCTGTACGGGGCCGAGCGGGCCAACAGCAGCGGCATCGACCTGTCGAACGAGCACCGGCTGGCCTCGTTGGCCGGCGCACTGCTGCGCCCGGGCGCCGCATGGCAGGCGTTGCCGCTGATTGGCGGTCAGCCCCGCACGGCCGGCACGCCGCAGCCGGTGACCAACCCGGCCGACCGCCGCGACGTGGTGGGCCAGGTGACCGAGGCCACCACCGCCGACGCGGCCGATGCCGTGGCCGCCGCCGTGGCCGCCGGCCCGGCCTGGGCCGCCACGCCGCCCGCCGAGCGCGCGGCGTTGCTGGAGCGCGCCGCCGACACGCTGGAGGCGCAGATGCAGCCGCTGCTGGGCCTGATCGTGCGCGAAGCCGGCAAGACCCTGCCCAACGCCATCGGCGAGGTGCGCGAGGCGGTGGACTTTCTGCGCTACTACGCGACCCAGGCCCGGCGCGAGTTGAGCGAGCAGCACCGGCCGCTGGGGCCCATCGTCTGCATCAGCCCCTGGAACTTCCCGCTGGCCATCTTCGTGGGCCAGGTGGCCGCCGCGCTGGCGGCCGGCAACACCGTGCTGGCCAAGCCGGCCGAGCAGACGCCGCTGATCGCCGCGCAGGCGGTGCAGCTGCTGCACGCGGCCGGCGTACCCGGCGGCGCGCTGCAGCTGCTGCCCGGCCGTGGCGAAACGGTGGGCGCCGCGCTGGTGGCCGACGAACGGGTGCGCGGCGTGATGTTCACCGGCTCCACCGAGGTGGCGCGGCTGCTGCAGCGCAGCCTGGCCGGCCGGCTGGATGCGCAGGGCCGGCCGCCGCTGCTGATCGCCGAGACCGGCGGCCAGAACGCGATGATCGTGGACTCGTCGGCGCTGGCCGAGCAGGTGGTGGCCGACGTGATCAGCTCGGCCTTCGACAGTGCGGGCCAGCGCTGCTCCGCCTTGCGTGTGCTGTGCCTGCAGCAGGACGTGGCCGACCATGTGCTGAAGATGCTGCACGGCGCGCTGCGTGAACTGACCCTGGCGCCACCCGACGAGCTGAGCACCGACATCGGCCCGGTGATCGACGAAGAAGCGCGCGCCGGCATCGAAGCGCACATCGCCACGCTGCGCGAGCGCGGCCATGCGGTGCAGCGGCTGGGCGGTGATGCGGCGGTGCTGGCGCATGGCAGCTTCGTGCCGCCAGCGGTCATCGAGATCCCGTCGCTGGCCGAGTTGCAGCGCGAGGTCTTCGGCCCGGTGCTGCACGTGCTGCGCTACCGGCGCGACGAGCTGCCGGCGTTGATCGACCAGATCAATGCCACCGGCTACGGCCTGACGCTGGGGCTGCATACCCGCATCGACGAAACCATCGCGCTGGTGACCGAGCGGGTGCATGCCGGCAACCAGTACGTCAACCGCAACATCGTCGGCGCCGTGGTGGGCGTGCAGCCCTTCGGGGGTGAAGGCCTGTCAGGCACCGGCCCCAAGGCCGGCGGGCCGCTGTACCTGCGGCGGCTGGTGGCCGGGCCGGTGGCAGAGGGCGGCGCCGCGGCCGCGGCCGTGCTGGAACCCGCGGCCCGCGCGGTGCAGGCCCCGCTGCAGGCCCTGGCCGCCAGCCAGCCCGGTGCGCCCTGGCTGGCCACGTTGTGCAGCGCGCTGGCCGCGGTGTCACCGGCGGGCCTGCAGCAGCTGCTGCCCGGCCCGACTGGGGAACGCAACGTCTACCGGCTGCTGCCGCGCGCGGCGGTGCTGTGCCTGTCGATGGCCGACGACCGCGACGAGCGGCTGTGCCAGCTGGCCCATGTGCTGGCCGTCGGCTCCACCGCGCTGTGGCCCGAAAGCCCCGCGGCACGCGGCCTGCAGCAGGCCTTGCCGGCCGCGCTGCGTGCCCAGGTGCGGCTGCTGCCCGGCGACGCCGCGCAGGCACTGGCCGAGGCGGCGTTCGACGCGGTGCTGCTGCACGGCCACCCCGACGACGCCCGCCACGCCAGCCGGCAGCTGGCGTCACGCAGCGGCCCCATCGTCGGCCTGCAGGTGGCCGCGCCGGGCCGGCTGCAGCCAGGCGTCTTCAGCCTGGAGCCGCTGATGCTGGAGCGCAGCGTGTCCGTCAACACCGCCGCGGCGGGGGGCAATGCGAGCCTGATGACCCTAGGCTGAAGCCGCCGCGCGCGCCTGCGCCACCCGCGCCTGGTCGCGCGCGGTAAGCCAGGTGCCCAGCGCGCCGCACACGCCGATGGTCAGGATGCCGGTGATGGCCCAGGCGTCGGGCATGTGCGCGAACACGGCCCAGCCGGCCAGCGTGGCGAACACGATCTGCATGTAAAGGTAGGGCGTGAGCACCGCAACCGGTGCCTTGCCGTAGGCCAGGATCAGCAGGTAGTGGCCCAGCGTGCTGCACACGCCGATGCCCACCAACATCGCCCACACCTCGGCCGGCAGCGTGGTCCACACAAAAGGCAGCAGCACCGACAGCAGCGCCGCGCCCACGCAGCCGGTGTAGAAGTGCATCGTGGCCGCGTCTTCGGTGCGGGCCAGGCGGCTGGTCAGCACCTGGTAGGCGGCGTTGGTGGCCACCAGGCCCAGCGGCATCAGGCTGGCCAGCGTGAACATGTCGCTGCCGGGGCGGATGACGGTGATGGCGCCGACGAAGCCGCCGGCCACGCACACCCAGCGCAGCGGCGAGATGCGCTCACCCAGCGAGGTGGCGGCCATCAAGGTGATCATCAGCGGCGTGAGCATCACGATGGCGGTGAACTCGCCGATCGGCATGTGCATCAGGCTGAAATACGAGAACACGCTGGACGCCGTGAGCAACGCCCCGCGCGCGAACTGCATGCCTGGACGTCGGGTGTGCAGCAGCTTCAGTCCGCGCCGCGGCAGCATGGCCACCGCCGTGACCAGCGCCTGGAACAGGTAGCGGAACCAGACGGCCATCACGGCCGGCACCACCGCACTCAGGGTTTTGGTGCCCGTGTCCAGCACCGCGAAGCACGCGACGGCGAACACGACGAAGAGGATGGCCTGTAGCGGCCGCTGGACCGCGCTCACAGGCGGTCCGGTTTACAGCAGGTGGGCATGGGGCGGATTCTCACCCGCCTCAGCGTTTACCCGCAGTGCCAGCGCCGGAATCCGCGCGCCGGGGTCGGGCAGTGCAACTCAGCGGCCGATGGACAGCACCACCGGCGCGCTGTCGATGCCTGCTGCGGCGGCATCGCCCTCGTCGGCCTGGGCGCCGATCATCACCAGCGCGGCGGCGATACCGGCCACGAAGGTGACGGCCGACAGGCGATAGCCGGCGGGTTGGTGGCGGGGCGGGGTGGCAGGACGTTGGCGGCGTTGGCGGCGGTGCATGGCGGGCTCCGGCGAGGGTGGGGCACTACGGGGTGGGGCACAGGGAATCGTTGAAGGAACTTTAAAAAGCGCGGCCAGCCGCCGCAGTCGGCGCCCGTCGTCGCGCCTTGTCAGACGCGATCCCGAAACGCTGGCAGCCGCCTACGATGGCGGGGTGCTGCCCACCGATCGCTCCCTGCCCTGGCCGGCGCCGGCCGCCGACTGGCCCTGCATCCGCCAGGCCCGCCACTGCGGCCATGCGCGCCGGCGTTTCCGCCTGCGCGGCCAGGCGGTAGGCAGCGTGGCCGAGCACCAGCTGCCGCTGCTGCAAACGCTGGCGCCCGACCTGCAGGTGACGCCGGACCACCTCAGTGCCCCATGGCTGGCCGATGGCGCCGCCGCCACCGCCTGGTTCGAGCCGCTCAACCTGCGGCTGCGGGCGGCGGGCGCCATTCCCGGCTGGCGCGACGAGCGTTTTCCGGTGCTGCCGCTGCAGGCGTCCACCGGCGCACCGCCGCTGGCGGACATCGAGCGCGCCGCCGCGCGCTTCTGGGGCACGCTCACCTTCGGCGCCCATGCCAACGGTTACCTGGCGGACGCTGGCGGCCGGCCCACGCACCTGTGGCTGGGCCGCCGCTCGCTCACCAAGGCCATCGACCCCGGCCTGCTGGACAACCTGATCGGCGGCGGCGTGCCGCTGGGGCAGACGCCATTCGAAACGCTTGTACGCGAAGGCTGGGAAGAGGCCGGCCTGGCCACACCCCAGCTGCACGTCGCGCGGCCGGGGCGGGTGATCCAGCTGCAGCGAGAGTTGCCCGAAGGCCTGCAGGTGGAGCGGCTGCACGTCTTCGACATCGAGCTGCCACCCGGCCTGACGCCGGCCAACCAGGACGGTGAGGTGTCGGCCTACCACTGCGTGCCGGTCGAGCAGGCGCTGGCCCTGGCGCAGGCAGGCGAGATGACGGTGGACGCCGCACTGGTGACGCTGGATTTCGCCCTGCGCCACCAGCTGCTGCCGGCCGCGCAGGCCGCGGCGCTGGCGCAGGCCACTGCCGGCCTGTGGTGGGAACCTGCGGGCATTCAAAGCATCTGAAGCCAAGCGTGAAGCGTGCTGAACCGGCGGCACGGGTCCGCTGGGCACACTGCCGCACCATGCCGAACGCCTCCCTCCCCCGTCACCGTTACACCTTGACCGCCATCGCGCTGCACTGGCTGCTGGCGGTGCTGATCATCGGCACCTTCCTGGTCGGCTGGCAGATGTCCGGCATGCCGTTCTCGCCGCAGCGGCTCAAGCTGTACAACTGGCACAAGTGGGCGGGCAGCGTGATCCTGGCGCTGTCGGCGCTGCGCCTGCTGTGGCGCCTGTTCAACCGCCCGCCGGCCGACCTGCCGATGTCGCCGGTGCAGCGCCTGGCGGCCCATGCCACCCACCACCTGCTGTACCTGCTGTTCTTCGCGGTGCCGCTGGTGGGCTGGGCCTACAGCTCGGCCGCGGGCTTCCCCATCGTGGTGTTCGGCCTGGTGCCGCTGCCCGATTTCGTGCCGGTGGACAAGGCGCTGGCCGCCGCCATCAAGCCGTGGCACGGCTGGCTGGCCTATTCGCTGGCCGTGCTGGTGGTGCTGCACGTGGCCGCCGCCCTCAAACACCATTTCATCGACCGCGACGGCCTGCTGCACCGCATGGTGCCGGGCCGCGCCTGAAAGCCCACCCCATGACCTCGATCCGCTTTTCCCTGATCTCGCGCCGCACGCTGGCCGCCGCCGCGCTGGCGCTGGCCGCCACCGGCCCCGTGTTCGCCCAGGCCGCCGCCAAGCTGGTGCCGGCGCAGAGCGACATCAGCTTCACCAGCCGCCAGATGGGCGTGCCGGTGGACGGCAAGTTCCGCAAGTTCGACGCCCAGGTGGCGTTCGACCCCAAGAAGCCGGACACCGCCCGCATCGCGCTGGCGATCGACCTGGCCAGCATCAGCCTGGGCGCGCCCGAGAGCGAGGCCGAAGTGGTCAAGCCGCTGTGGTTCAACGTCGCCAAGTTCCCGCAAGCCAAGTTCACCTCCACCAGCGTCAAGGCCACCGGCCCGGGCAAGTTCGACGTGACCGGCAAGCTGGACATCAAGGGCAACGTGCGCGACCTGGTGGTGCCCGTGGTGCTGACCCAGGCCGGCGGCAACACCACCGCCACCGGCGGCTTCACGCTCAAGCGCGCCGATTTCAAGATCGGTGAAGGCGAGTGGGCCGACACCTCGATGGTGGCCAACGACGTGCAGGTGAAGTTCAAGCTGCAACTCACCGGCATCGGCGCGCTGTAAGCACGCCACTGTCTCCCGTTTTTCCAACCCCTGTAGGACCTCTGATGCGCAAGACGTACTCGACCCTGGCCGCCGCTTCTCTGGCCCTGGCTGCCGCCCTGGCCGCGCCCGCCGCCCACGCTGCCGACTATGCGATCGACCCGACGCACACCTTCGTGACGTTCGAGATCGACCACTTCGCCACCTCCACCAACCGCGCCCGCTTCGACAAGAAGGAAGGCACCGTCAGCTTCGACCGCGCGGCCAAGACCGGCAAGGTCGAGATCACGATCGACACCACCTCGGTGAACAGCGGCACGCCGGCCTTCAACAAGCACCTGCAAAGCGCCGACATCCTGAACACCGAGAAGTACCCCACGGCCAAGTTCGTGGGCGACAAGTTCGTGTTCAACGGCGACAAGGTGGCTGAGGTCAGCGGCAACCTGACGCTGCTGGACAAGACCCTGCCGGTGACGCTCAAGGCCAGCAAGTTCAACTGCTACCAGAACCCCATGCTCAAGCGTGAGGTGTGCGGCGGCGACTTCGAAACCACGCTGACCCGCAGCCAGTTCGGCGTCAACTACGGCCTGAACTACGGCTTCAGCGACAGCGTCCGCCTGGTGATCCAGGTCGAGGCCGTCAAGCAGTAACACAGCTGCGGCGCAGCTGATGCTGCGCTGCAACACAAATTTCGTTACCAATTCGCCCGATCGGGTGGGTACGGGTTTCACCGAATGCCTGTTACGCTTCAGGCACTAGGGAGAACCCGTATATGCACCAACAACGAGCCGTTCAAATGGCCATGGTCGTGATGCTGCTGGTCCTGATGGTCGTCCAGGCCATCCAGTAAGCAGCACACACCCATCGGTCGGGCCAGGCAGCAGCCTGTGCCCACCGGCCTGCAACTGGTCGCGCCATGCGCGCACCGACCGCAGGCCTCTGCGTACAGTGGGGCCACACAGCCGCCGCCCGCCCCATGTCCGCACCTGATTTCCGCGCGAGCGACGCTCGCGCCACACCGCACCCTGCTGCCAGCACCTGGCAACGCCTGGTCGCCGCCTGGGTGCCCGCTTTCCGCGCCTATGCCAAATGGCTGGTGGGCATCAGCTGGAAGCGCTTCGCCGTGCTGTCGCTGCTCCTGCTGATCCTGGCCAGCATCCTGGAGCGGCTGCCGCCCTTCAGTTGGCGCATCACCGAAGAGGTGGAGCGCGGCGTGCGCGTGACCATTCCGCCGGTGCCGCCCAAGCCGCCGTCTGCCCCGCGGCCCGCCACCAGCCCGCCGACCACCGAGCCGACGATCGACATCACCATCGGCAAGGAAGGCGTGCGCGTGCTGCGCCGGGGGCCCAGTTCGGCTGCCTCGGCGGCGTCGGCGGCTTCCGCATCGTCGGCGGCCTCCGCCGCGGATCCGGCGCAGGCCGCGGCCGAAACCATCGTTGCCAAGCTGCCGGCCGCCACCGCTTCGGTGCCGCCGGGCGCCGACGCCGACGAGCTGCGGCAGACCATCGAAGAGGGCGTGCGCGAGATCGCCGATGCCATCCGGGAGGCCAGCGACGCCACCCAGCAATCGGCCGCCGATGCCAGCGCCGCCGATGCCGACCCCGACCGACCGCGCACGCGCACCCGCACCGTGCATGTCGGCGACTTCCTCACCGACCTGGCGGTGCTGTGGATCATCGCGTCGGCCATCATCAAGATCACCTACAGCGGCCGGCTGCAGGCCGAGACCGTGGCCGCGCAGGCCACCGAGGTGGCCGAGGCCGAATCGCTCAAGCGCCAGGTGGTGGAAGCGCGCATGGCCGCGATGCAGGCGCAGGTGGAGCCGCACTTCCTCTTCAACACGCTGGCGTCGATCGACCACCTGATCGAAACCGACCCGCCGCGCGCCAGCCGCATGCAGAAGAACCTGATCGCGTTGCTGCGCGCCAGCATGCCGACGATGCGTGAAGCCAGCACCGGCGGCGTGCGCGAGCTGGGCCGTGAGCTGGCGGTGATCCGCCCCTACCTCGAGATCCTGAAGGTGCGGATGGAGGAGCGGCTGCAGACCGTGATCGACGTGCCCGAGGGCCTGCACTCGGCCGAGTTCCCGCCGATGATGATCCAGGGCCTGGTGGAAAACGCCATCAAGCACGGCCTGGAGCCCAAGCCCGAAGGCGGGCAGCTCACGGTGCGTGCCGAGATCGTGCACGGCAAGCTGGCCGTCACCGTGGCCGACACCGGCCTGGGCTTCGGCAAGGCGGCCACCGCCGGCACCGGCGTGGGCCTGGCCAATATCCGCGAGCGGCTGCAACTGCTGTACGGCGGCCGGGCCGCGGTGGCGGTGGCGGCCAACGCGCCCAGCGGCACCATCGTCACCATCACCGTGCCCTATGTGGCGCGCACCCGGCCCGAAGCGACAGAATCCGCCGCATGAGCAGTACCCCCAGCAACCCGGCGCCCGCGGTGCGCTGCGTGATCGCCGACGACGAACGCCTGATGCGCGACCAGCTGCGCGCCCGCCTGGCCGAGGTGTGGCCGGCGCTGCAGATCGTGGCCGAGGCCCGCAACGGGCAGGAGGCGGTCGATCGGGTGGCCGAACACCGGCCCGAACTGGTGTTCCTCGACATCCGCATGCCGGGTCTGACCGGCGTGGACGCCGCCCGCCAGATCGCCCAGCTGCCCACCGGCGACGACTGGGACGGCTGCGAGATCGTCTTCATCACCGCCTACGACGAATACGCGGTGCAGGCCTTTGAGCAGGGCGTGGCCGATTACGTGCTCAAACCGGCCGAGCGCGACCGGCTGGCCGTCACGGTGGAGCGCATCCGCAAGCGGTTGGCGCAGCGACGGGGCGACGAGGCCATGCCGGAAGCGCCCGCCGCCCAGCCTTTGCAGCAGCTGCTGCACAAGCTGGCCGCGCAGATGGGCCAGGCGCCCAGCTACCTGCAGTGGATCCAGGCCAGCGTGGGCGCCAGCATCCAGATGATTCCGGTGGACGAGGTGCTGTTCTTCGTCAGCGACGAGAAGTACACCCGGGTGCAGACGGCGCAGGTGGAGGCGCTGATCCGCAAGCCGATCAAGGAGCTGGTGGACGAGCTGGACCCGCAGCGCTTCTGGCAGATCCACCGCTCCACGCTGGTCAACGTCAAGGCCATCGCCGGCGTGTCACGCGACTTCCGCGGCCGCCAGCTGGTGGCCATCAAGGACCGGCCCGAGAAGCTGGAAGTCAGCCGCAGCTACACGCAGCTGTTCAAGGGGATGTAGCCGGCGGCGCCGCGGCCGCCGCCTTGGCGGCCAGCGCTTCGCGGATCTTCTTGAGCCGCTCCTTCGGGTCTTCCTTGTTCGACGACTCGTGCAGCTTCATCTCGGCGATGAAGCGGCTGGGAATGCCCTGGATGGTCTCGCGGCCCTTCTTGCGCCGGCGCAGCGTGCTCACCGCCAGCGTGGTGCGCGCGCGGGTGATGCCCACGTACATCAGCCGGCGTTCTTCTTCCAGGCGGTCGGGCGTCATCTCCTCGGTGTCGCTGCGGAAGGGCAGCAGACCCTCGTTCACGCCGACCAGCACCACATGCGGCCACTCCAGGCCCTTGGAGGCATGCAGCGTCGACAGCGTGACCACGTCCTGCTCCTCGCCGCGCTCGGCCAGGCTGATGATCACGCTGATGGTCTGCGCCACCTCCAGCACGCTCTTGCGCTCGCTCTCGAAGGTGCCGCCGTCCTGCGTGATCTCGCCGCCGCAGCGCTTGGCGATCCAGTCGATGAAGTCCATCACGTTGGACCAGCGCGAGGCGGCCAGCTTTTCGCTTTCTTCGCTGTCGTACAGGTGCTGCTCGTAGCCGATGTCCTTCAGCCAGCCCAGCAGCAGCGTCTTGGCGTCTTCGCCGCCGGTGGTGTGGCGGGCCTTGTGCTCGAAGTCGTTGATGTAGCGGCCGAACTCGTGCAGGCTGCCGATGGCCTTGGCATTGAGCGACACACCCAGGCTCTCGGCGAACAAGGCCTCGAACAGGCTGAGCTTCCACTTGCCCGCGAACTCGCCCAGCTTGCCCAGCGTCTGGTGGCCGATGCCGCGCTTGGGCGTGGTCACCGCGCGCAGGAAGGCCGGGTCGTCGTCCTGGTTGACCAGCAGCCGCAGCCAGGCGCACAGGTCCTTGATCTCGGCGCGGTCGAAGAAGCTCTGGCCGCCCGACACCTTGTAGGGAATCTGCGCCGCGCGCAGCTTCTGCTCGAACACACGCGCCTGGTGGTTGGCCCGGTACAGCACCGCGAAATCGCTGAACTTCACCTGCCCTCCCTGCGCGCGCAGCGCCTGGATGCGCGAGACGGCGCGCTCGGCCTCGTGCTCTTCGCCGTCGCACTCCATCAGGTGCACCGGCTCGCCATCGCCGAAGTCGCTCCACAGCTTCTTCTCGAACAGCTTGGGGTTGCCGGCGATCACGTTGTTGGCCGCGCGCAGGATGGCGCCGGTGGAGCGGTAGTTCTGCTCCAGCGGAATGACCTTCAGCTTTGGAAAGTCCTGCGGCAGCCGGCGCAGGTTCTCGATGGTGGCGCCGCGCCAGCCGTAGATGCTCTGGTCGTCGTCACCCACCGCCGTGAAGCGCCCGGCCAGGCGGTCGTCGGGGTGGCTGACCAGGGCCTTCAGCAGCTCGTACTGCACCGCGTTGGTGTCCTGATACTCGTCCACCAGCACATGGCGGAAGCGGCCCTGCCAGTCGGCGCGGGCTTCTTCGTCGGTGTTCAGCAGCTTCAGCGGCAGGCTGATCAGGTCGTCGAAGTCCACCGCCTGGTAGGCGGCCAGCCGCTCCTCGTACAGCTTCATCACCCGGGCGGCCACTTGCTCGTCGGCGTCCTTGGCGGCAGCCAGCGCGCTGTCGCTGTTCAGGCCCTGGTTCTTCCACAGGCTGATGGTCCACTGCCAGCGGCGGGCGGTGGCGGCGTCGGTGGTGCCGCCGGCATCGCGAAGCACGCCCAGCACGTCGTCGCTGTCCAGGATGGAGAACTGCTCCTTCAGGCCCAGCCGGGTGCCGCTTTCACGCAGCATGCGAACGCCGAGGGAGTGGAAGGTGCTCACCACCAGGTCCTTGGCCGCGCGCGGGCCCACCAGCGACTTGGCCCGCTCGCGCATTTCCTGCGAGGCCTTGTTGGTGAAAGTGATGGCCGCGATCTGCTTCGGTTCCAGCCCGGCCTGCAGCAGCCGCGCGATCTTGTGGGTGATGACGCGGGTCTTGCCGGAGCCGGCGCCGGCCAGCACGAGGCAGGGACCGTCGAGGTGATAAACCGCCTCGAGCTGGGCGGGGTTGAGGGTGTCTGCCATGGGAGGCGGCGATCATACGGGCGCTGCTATAGTCGCCGACCATGTTCATGCCGCGCAAACTCACGACGAGGTCGAACGACCGGGGAGCCTGGCCCTGGCGTCGCCAGCCTGCTTCCGTCTAGTTTGCAACGGGCGGGCTGGTTGGCACGCCGCCTACGGGCCGGCTGAGCACAGCGCCCGCACCGCCACCGCTTCCCCGCAATTCCGACTGTCGACCCCGGCCACGCCATGTCTGCGCCGGGGCCCGGAGGGCTGAACACATGATCACCGAACTCGAATTCAAGAGCCTGGCCTCGCAGGGCTACAACCGCATTCCGCTGATCGCCGAGGCGTTCGCGGACCTCGAAACCCCGCTGTCGCTGTACCTCAAGCTGGCCGGCGGCCAGCCGCACAGCTTCCTGCTCGAGTCCGTGGTGGGCGGCGAGCGTTTCGGCCGCTACTCCTTCATCGGCCTGCCAGCGCGCACGCTGCTGCGCACCACCGGCCTGCGCACCGAGGTGGTGACCGACGGCCAGGTGGTGGAAACCCACGAAGGCAACCCGCTCGACTTCATCGAGGCCTACCAGCAGCGCTTCAAGGTGGCGCTGCGGCCCGGCCTGCCGCGTTTTTGCGGCGGCCTGGCCGGCTACTTCGGCTACGACGCGGTGCGCTACATGGAGCCGCGGCTGGCCAAGGCCGCCAAGCCCGGCGACATCGGCACGCCCGACATCCAGCTGCTGCAGTGCGAAGAGCTGGCCGTCATCGACAACCTGTCAGGCCGGCTGTACCTGATCGTCTACGCCGATCCGTCGCGGCCCGAGGCCTATTTCTCGGGCAAGCGCCGGCTGTCGGAACTGGCGGACAAGCTCAAGTTCAGCGTCACCGCGCCGCCGGTGCGCCGCGGCGCCAGTTATGCGGTGGAGCGTGAGTTCGACAAGGCCGACTACCTGAAGGCCGTGGCCGTGGCCAAGGAGTACATCGCGGCCGGCGACATGATGCAGGTGCAGGTGGGCCAGCGGCTGAAGAAGCGCTACACCGAGTCACCGCTGACGCTGTACCGCGCGCTGCGCTCGCTCAACCCGTCGCCCTACATGTACTTCTACGACATGGGCGACTTCCAGATCGTCGGCGCCTCGCCCGAGATCCTGGTGCGCCAGGAAACCACGTCCGAAGGCGAGAAGGTCACCATCCGCCCGCTGGCCGGCACCCGCCCGCGCGGCGCCACGCCCGAGCAGGACCTGGCGCTGGAAGCCGAGCTGAAGGCCGACCCCAAGGAACGAGCCGAGCACCTGATGCTGATCGACCTGGCCCGCAACGACGTCGGCCGCATCGCCAAGACCGGCAGTGTCAAGGTCACCGAGGCCTTCGTGGTGGAGCGCTACTCGCACGTGATGCACATCGTCAGCAACGTGGAAGCCTCGCTGCTGGAGGGCACCACCAACCTCGACGTGCTCAAGGCTACGTTCCCGGCGGGCACGCTGACCGGCGCGCCCAAGATCCGCGCGATGGAAATCATCGACGAGCTGGAGCCCGTCAAGCGCGGCATCTACGGCGGCGCCTGCGGCTACCTCAGCTTTGCCGGCGACATGGACCTGGCGATCGCCATCCGCACCGGCATCATCAAGGACCAGACGCTGTACGTGCAGGCCGCGGCCGGCGTGGTGGCCGATTCCGTCCCCGAGCTGGAATGGAAGGAGACCGAGGCCAAGGCCCGGGCGCTCATCCGCGCCGCTGAACTGGTGGAAGAGGGGTTCTGACATGCTGCTGATGATCGACAACTACGACAGCTTCACCTTCAACCTGGTGCAGTACTTCGGCGAGCTGGGGCAGGAGGTCAAGGTCTTCCGCAACGACGAGATCGACATCGCCGGCATCGAGGCGCTGAAGCCCGACCAGCTGGTGCTGTCGCCCGGCCCGTGCTCGCCGGCCGAGGCCGGCATCTGCGTCGAGGCCATCCGCCACTTCAAGGGCAAGCTGCCGCTGCTGGGCGTGTGCCTGGGCCACCAGGCCATCGGCGCCGCGCTGGGCGGCAAGGTGGTGCGGGCGCAGGTGCAGATGCACGGCAAGGTCAGCCGCATCCGCACCGACCAGCGCGGTGTGTTCGCCGACCTGCCCGAGCAGTTCGACGTGGTGCGCTACCACTCGCTGGCCATCGAGCGCGAGACGCTGCCCGACGAGCTGGTGATCACCGCCACCACCGACGACGGCGAGATCATGGGCGTGCGCCACAAGGAAGTGCTGCTGGAAGGCGTGCAGTTCCACCCCGAATCCATCCTCAGCGAGCATGGCCACGCCATGCTGCGCAACTTCATCACCCAGAGCCAGCGATCATGACCATCGACCTGCGCAGCGATACCGTCACCCGGCCGACGGCGGCGATGCGCGAGGCGATGGCCCGCGCCGAGGTGGGCGACGACGTGTTCGGCGACGACCCCACGGTGCTGCGGCTGCAGCAGCGGGTGGCGGAGATGCTGGGCTTCGAGGCCGCGCTGTACGTGCCCAGCGGCACGCAAAGCAACCTGGTGGCGCTGATGACCCATTGCGGGCGCGGCGACGAATACCTGGTCGGCCAGCAGGCCCATTGCTACCGCTGGGAAGCCGGCGGCGCCGCCGTGCTCGGCAGCATCCAGCCGCAGCCGCTGCCGCAGCAGGCCGATGGCAGCATCGCGCTGGCCGACATCGCCGCCAACATCAAGCCCGACGACGCCCACTTCGCGCGCAGCCGGCTGCTGTGCCTGGAAAACACCTGGGGCGGCCGCGTGCTGCCGCAGACCTATGTGCAGGAAGCCACCGCGTTGGCCCGCAGCAAGGGTTTGGCCTGCCACCTGGACGGCGCGCGCCTGTTCAACGCGGCGGTGGCGTCGGGCCGCAGCGCGGCCGAGCTGGCGCAGCCGTTCGACAGCGTGTCGGTGTGCTTCAGCAAGGGCCTGGGCGCGCCGGTGGGCTCGGCGCTCTGCGGCTCGCGTGAATTCATCCAGCGCGCCCACCGCTGGCGCAAGATGGCGGGCGGCGGCCTGCGGCAGGCCGGCATCATCGCGGCCGGGGCCTTGCATGCGCTGGAGCATCACGTCGATCGCCTGGCCGAAGACCATGCCAACGCCCGCCGGCTGGCCGAGGGGCTGCAAGGCCTGCCGGGCGTCCAGGTCACGCCGCCGCAGACCAACATCGTGTTCGTCGACCTGCCGGCCGAGCGGGCCGCTGGTCTGGTGGAGCGCCTGGCGGAACGCGGCGTGCTGTGCACCGGCCTCTACACCCTGCGCTTCGTCACCCATTTGAATGTCACGGCCGACGACATCGACCGCGCGCTGCCCGTGCTGCGCGAACTGCTGTCCGCCTGAGGAGCCTGCTGCATGAGCATCAGCAACATCGACGCGCTGACCCGCGTTATCCAGCACCGCGAGATCTTCCATGACGAGATGCTGGCGCTCATGCGCCGCATCATGCAGGGCGAGATGTCGCCGGTGATGATCGCCGCGCTGTCCATCGGCCTGCGCGTCAAGAAGGAAACCATCGGCGAGATCGCCGCCGCCGCCCAGGTGATGCGCGAATTCGCCACCCCGGTGGCGGTGGCCGACCGCCGCCACCTGGTGGACCTGTGCGGCACCGGTGGCGACGCGGCGCACAGCTTCAACATCTCCACCGCCGCGATGCTGGTGGCGGCCGCCGCTGGTGCGCGGGTGGCCAAGCACGGCGGGCGCAGCGTCTCGTCCAGCTCCGGCAGCGCCGACGTGCTGGAAGCGCTGGGCGCCTGCATCGACCTGACGCCCGAGCAGGTGGCCACCTGCCTGGCGGAAACCGGCATCGGCTTCATGTTCGCGCCCAACCACCATGCGTCGATGAAGCACGCCGCGCCGGTGCGCAAGGAACTGGGTGTGCGCACCATCTTCAACATCCTGGGGCCGCTGACCAACCCGGCCAACGCGCCCAATCAGCTGATGGGCGTGTTCCACCCCGACCTGGTCGGCATCCAGGTGCGGGTGCTGCAGCGCCTGGGCAGCGAGCACGTGATGATCGTGCACGGCATGAACGGCATGGACGAGCTGTCGCTCTCGGGCGAATCGATGGTTGGCGAGCTGAAGGACGGCGCGGTGCGCGAGTACGTGGTGCACCCCAGCGACTTCGGGCTGCCCGTCTACGACTCGCGCGTGCTGCGCGTGGCCAACAAGGAAGAGTCGGTCGCCTGCATCCAGCAGGCGCTGGCCAATGAAGAAGGCCCGGTGCGCGACATCGTGCTGCTGAACGCTGGCGCGGCGCTGTACTGTGCCGACGTGGCCGGCTCCATCGCCGAAGGCGTGAAGCTGGCTAGAGAGGCCGTGGCTTCGGGCGCCGCCCGCGCCAAGCTGCAGCAGTTCATCGCTACCACGCAAAGGTTGAAATCGTGATTTCGTTCGACGCATATCTTTCCAGCGGGCCGACCGCCGGGCCGCTCCCAAGGCGGCCCGCATCCCCTTGGGGGATCGCCCGAGGGTGTCATCGGGCGAGGGGCAGACATGAGTGACGTTCTGAACCGCATCGTGGCGGTCAAGCACGAAGAAGTGGCCGCCGCGCGCCGCCAGCGCGACCTGGCCAGCCTGCGGCGCGAGGCTGAAGCCCACGGCGACCTGCGCGGTTTCGAGGCTGCGCTGCGCGCCAAGGTGGCCGCCGGCCAGGCCGCGGTGATCGCCGAGGTCAAGAAGGCCAGCCCCAGCAAGGGCGTGCTGCGCGAGCACTTCGTGCCCGCCGACATCGCCGCCAGCTACCAGCAGGGCGGCGCGGCCTGCCTGTCGGTGCTCACCGACCGCCAGTTCTTCCAGGGCGATGCCGCCTACCTGCAGCAGGCGCGCGCCGCCTGCGCGCTGCCGGTGCTGCGCAAGGACTTCATGGTGGACGAGTACCAGGTGTTCGAGGCGCGCGCGATGGGCGCCGACTGCATCCTGCTGATCGCCGCCTGCCTGGACGACGCGCAGATGGCCGACCTGGAAGCCACCGCACACGCCCTGGGCATGGCGGTGCTGGTGGAAGTGCACGACGGCGCCGAGCTGGACCGCGCGCTGCGCCTGAAGACGCCGCTGCTGGGCATCAACAACCGCAACCTGCGCACGTTCGAAGTCACGCTGGACACCACGCTGGGCCTGTTGGCCCGGGTGCCGGCCGACCGACTGCTGGTCACCGAATCCGGCATCCTGAGCCGTACAGACGTGCTGCGCATGCGTGAGGCGGGCGTTCACGCTTTCCTGGTGGGCGAAGCCTTCATGCGCGCCGACGATCCGGGCCAGGCGCTGGCCGCGCTGTTCCAGTGACCTCCAACCGCCTTTGCCGGCCGCTGGCCGACCTGCTCTGCGAGGTCGGTGGCGACTGGCAGCCGGTGATCGATGCCTGGCGCGCCACCGACGAGGCGCGCCGCCTGATCGCCCACGTCGACGCCCGCGTCACCGCCGGCGCCCCGGTGTACCCGGCCAATCCGCTGCGCATGCTGCAGCTCACGCCGCTGCACAGCGTTCGCGTCGTCATCGTCGGCCAGGACCCGTACCACGGGCCCGGTCAGGCGCAGGGGCTGGCCTTCTCGGTGCCGGCCGGCGTGCGCCTGCCACCCAGCCTGCGCAACATCTTCAAGGAGCTGCAGCGCGACCTGGGCTTGCCGATGCCCGCCTCCGGCGACCTGACGCCCTGGGCTCAGCGCGGCGTGCTGCTCACCAACACCAGCCTGACGGTGGAAGACGGCCAGGCCGGCTGCCATGCAGGCAAGGGCTGGGAGTCGCTGACCCGCGCCTTGCTGACCGCTGTTGCGCAGGAGCCACGCCCCAAGGTGTTCATGCTGTGGGGCAACCACGCCCAGGCCTTCGGCCAGCCGATCGCCGCCGCCCATCCGCAGCATCTGGTGCTCACCGCCAACCATCCGTCGCCGCTGTCGGCGCAGCGGCCGCCGGTGCCCTTCATCGGCTGCGGGCACTTCCGCCGCGCCCAGGAATTTCTGGCCTCTCAAGAAAATTTAGGCTCAATGGACTGGACACTTCAAACAACCGTGCTATAGTCATTGGCTCGCCCAGGAGGGGTGCCCGAGTGGCTAAAGGGGGCAGACTGTAAATCTGTTGGCTTACGCCTACGCTGGTTCGAATCCAGCCTCCTCCACCAAAGGCGAGTTGTTTTTTGTAGTGCAGTGATTTGGTGCTGACTCCGTAGCGGGAGTAGTTCAATGGTAGAACCCCAGCCTTCCAAGCTGATGACGCGGGTTCGATTCCCGTCTCCCGCTCCAGTCTGCGTCGACACCGCTTTGTGCCGCACCCGTGCGACCCAGAGCCGTGTCGATGCCCATGTGGCTCAGTGGTAGAGCACTCCCTTGGTAAGGGAGAGGTCGCGCGTTCGATCCGCGCCATGGGCACCACCCGCCAACCGTAAGAAATCGTTTCTCAGCCAGGAGCGCGCAACATGGCAAAAGGTAAGTTCGAGCGGACCAAGCCGCACGTCAACGTGGGCACCATCGGCCACGTGGACCATGGCAAGACGACGCTGACGGCGGCGATCACGACGATCCTGTCGGCCAAGTTCGGCGGCGAAGCCAAGGCGTACGACCAGATCGACGCGGCGCCGGAAGAAAAGGCGCGTGGCATCACGATCAACACCGCGCACGTCGAGTACGAGACCGCCAACCGCCACTACGCGCACGTGGACTGCCCGGGCCACGCCGACTACGTGAAGAACATGATCACGGGTGCGGCGCAGATGGACGGCGCGATCCTGGTGTGCTCGGCCGCTGACGGCCCGATGCCTCAGACCCGCGAGCACATCCTGCTGGCGCGTCAGGTGGGCGTGCCCTACATCATCGTGTTCCTGAACAAGTGCGACATGGTGGACGACGCCGAGCTGCTGGAGCTCGTCGAGATGGAAGTGCGCGAGCTGCTGAGCAAGTACGACTTCCCGGGCGACGACACCCCGATCGTCAAGGGTTCGGCCAAGCTGGCGCTGGAAGGCGACAAGGGCGACCTGGGCGAAGCGGCGATCATGCGCCTGGCCGAAGCGCTGGACAGCTACATCCCGACGCCTGAGCGCGCCGTGGACGGTGCCTTCCTGATGCCGGTGGAAGACGTGTTCTCGATCTCGGGCCGCGGCACCGTGGTGACGGGCCGTGTCGAGCGTGGCGTGGTCAAGGTCGGCGAAGAAATCGAAATCGTCGGTATCCGCGCCACCCAGAAGACCACCTGCACGGGCGTGGAAATGTTCCGCAAGCTGCTGGACCAAGGTCAAGCGGGCGACAACGTGGGCATCCTGCTGCGCGGCACCAAGCGTGAAGACGTCGAGCGCGGCCAAGTGCTGTGCAAGCCGGGCTCCATCAAGCCGCACACGCACTTCACCGCCGAGGTGTACGTGCTGAGCAAGGAAGAAGGCGGCCGCCACACCCCGTTCTTCAACAACTACCGTCCCCAGTTCTACTTCCGCACGACGGACGTGACCGGTGCGGTGGAGCTGCCGAAGGACAAGGAAATGGTCATGCCTGGCGACAACGTCAGCATCACCGTCAAGCTGATCGCCCCGATCGCCATGGAAGAAGGCCTGCGCTTCGCCATCCGTGAAGGCGGCCGTACCGTCGGCGCCGGCGTGGTGGCCAAGATCATCGAGTAAGTAGTCAAGGCTGCAGGGGCATAGCTCAATTGGCAGAGCGTCGGTCTCCAAAACCGAAGGTTGGGGGTTCGAGACCCTCTGCCCCTGCCACCGTCGGACGCTGAGGCGTCTCGCTCGGTAAGCCAAATCAGCCCGCGGGCAGTGCGCAGATCTTGCGCCGGCCCGGCGGGCTTTGCTGCTGATGCGCCTGTGTTTTGCCGGTGCACACAGCCCACGATCCGTATCTGAATTGAAAGCGATGGCCACCACCAATCCTCAAGTCGAAACCGTCTCCAGCAGCGCAGACAAGGCCAAGCTGGCCGCTGCCGGCGTGCTGGTGGTTGGCGCGGTGGCGGCTTTCTACCTGCTGGCGGCGCAGCCGCTGTGGCTGCGCGTCGTCGCCCTGCTGGTGCTGCTGGCGGCCGCGGTCGGCGTGTTCTTGGTCTCCGAGACCGGCAAGCAGCTGATCGCCTTCGGCCAGGATTCCGCGCGCGAGACCAAGAAGGTCGTGTGGCCCAGCCGCAAGGAAGCCATGCAGATGACCGGCTATGTGTTCGCCTTCGTGCTGGTGATGGCCTTGTTCCTGTGGCTGACCGACAAGACCCTGGAGTGGGTCCTGTACGACCTGGTCCTGGGCTGGCGGCGTTGACGACAAGCGAGAAAGCATGAGCGAATCCGAAATGACCCCCACCGACGCCGCCGCACCGGCGCCGTCGCCGCTGCGCTGGTACGTCGTGCACGCCTACTCCGGCATGGAAAAGGCCGTCGAGCGCAACCTGCGTGAGCGCATCGAGCGTGCCGGCATGAACAGCAAGTTCGGCCGCATCCTGGTGCCGACCGAAGAAGTCGTCGAGCTGAAGAACGGCAAGAAAGCCGTGACCGAGCGCCGCTTCTTCCCGGGTTACGTGCTGGTCGAGATGCTGATGGACGACGAGTCCTGGCACCTGGTCAAGCACACCAGCAAGGTCACCGGCTTCGTTGGCGGTGCCAAGAACCGCCCGGTTCCCATCTCGGAAGCCGAGGTGATGAAGATCGTCAACCAGATGCAAGAGGGCGTCGAGAAGCCGAAGCCCAAGGTCGAGTGGACGGTGGGCGAGACGGTGCGGGTCAAGGAAGGCCCGTTCACCGACTTCAACGGCGCCGTGGAAGACGTCAACTACGAGAAGTCGAAGGTGCGGGTGTCCGTCACCATCTTCGGCCGCGCCACGCCGGTGGAGCTCGATTTCTCGCAGGTCGAGAAGGTCTGATTTTTCCGGGTGGGGGATGTGGCGCGACCCGGCGCCCCCCGCCGTCTTCGCAACAGGGTCGCACTGGACGAGGAGCCCGGTCTGCCGCCTTCGGCAGCCCGAGCGCTTGAACTCGATAGGAGCCATTCATGGCAAAGAAAATCGTCGGCTTCATCAAGCTGCAGATCCCGGCCGGCAAGGCCAACCCGTCGCCGCCGGTCGGTCCGGCACTGGGCCAGCGCGGCCTGAACATCATGGAGTTCTGCAAGGCGTTCAACGCGCAGACCCAGGGCATGGAACCCGGCCTGATGCTGCCGGTGGTGATCACCGCGTTCGCCGACAAGTCGTTCACCTTCATCCTGAAGACGCCGCCGGCCACCGTGCTGATCAAGAAGGCGCTGAAGCTGGACAAGGGGTCGGGTCGTCCGCACATCGAAAAGGTCGGCAAGCTGACCCGTGCGCAGATCGAAGAGATCGCCAAGACCAAGCAGAAGGACCTGACGGCTGCCGACCTGGAAGCCGCGGTGAAGACGATTGCCGGTTCCGCCCGCTCGATGGGCGTGACCGTGGAAGGAGCCTGACATGGCCAAGCTCACGAAGAAAGCCAAGGCCCTGCAGGGCAAGGTCGACAGCCTGAAGCTGTATCCGATCGACGCCGCACTGGGTCTGGTGAAGGAATGCGCCACCGCCAAGTTCGATGAATCCATCGACGTGTCGGTGCAGCTCGGCATCGACGCCAAGAAGTCGGACCAGGTCGTGCGTGGCGCCGTCGTGCTGCCCAACGGCACCGGCAAGACCAAGCGCGTCGCCGTGTTCGCCCAAGGCGCCAAGGCTGACGAAGCCCGCGCCGCTGGCGCCGACGTGGTCGGCATGGAAGACCTGGCCGAGCAGATCAAGGGCGGCAACCTGAACTTCGACGTGGTGATCGCCTCGCCGGACACCATGCGTATCGTCGGTACGCTGGGTCAGGTGCTGGGTCCCCGTGGCCTGATGCCGAACCCCAAGGTCGGCACCGTCACGCCCGACGTCGCCACCGCCGTGAAGAACGCCAAGGCCGGTCAGGTGCAGTTCCGCGTCGACAAGGCCGGGATCATCCACTCGACCATCGGCCGTCGCTCGTTCGATTCCGACAAGCTGGTGGCCAACCTGGCTGCGCTGCTGGAAGCCCTGAACAAGTCCAAGCCGGCGTCGAGCAAGGGCGTGTACCTGCGCAAGGTCGCCGTCAGCTCGACGATGGGCGTGGGCGTGCGCGTCGACACCTCGTCGATCGCGCTGACCGCTCAGTCGTAATGTGATCGAGGGCGGCGCGCGAGTCTGGCGCGCTGCCTGACGAATTGGTGGGCCGCTGCCGCCTTCACGGGCGGCGGCGGGTCATCCAAGACCGCTGGTGGTGCCGTCTGCTTGCAGGCGGCGCCGTAATCGAGGCAAGGGCCCGCCCGAGCCGAAGCCAGCGCAGATGGCGTCCCGCTGTTTTCCCTGGAAACAGATGGTCGCTGCAATCCGTTGTGCCGGAGCGCCCGAGAGGGTGCCGAGGCACGTGATGTGAGGAGCAGACCTTGAGTCTCAATCGCAACGAGAAAGCTACCGTGATCTCGGATGTGGCCGCCCAGGCAGCCCGTTCGCAGACGCTCACGCTGGCCGAGTACCGTGGCCTCACCGTTGCCCATCTCGACAAGCTGCGCCGCGACGCGCGGGAAAAGGGCGTGTACCTTCATGTGCTGAAGAACACGCTCGCCCGCCGCGCTGTGGCCGGTACGCCGTTCGAGGTGGCTGCGGAAGCCATGTCCGGTCCGCTGATCTACGGTTTTTCGGAAGACGCTGTCGCTTCGGCCAAAGTCCTGTCGGACTTTGCCAAGACCAACGACAAGCTGGTCGTCAAGGGCGGTGCATTTGGTGGCAAGGCGCTCGACGCCGAAGGCATCAAGGCCCTGGCCTCGATCCCCAGCCGCGAAGTCCTGCTGACCCAACTGGCCGGCCTGCTGCAGTCGCCGATCGCCCGCTTCGCGCGTGCGGTGGCTGCCGTGTCGGAAAAGAAGGGTGGCGGCGCCGAAGCCGCGCCTGCCGAAGCGGAAACCGCCGCGGCCTGACGCACAGCATTCAAGCAATTCAACTGTTTCTAGGAATCCAAAATGGCATTCGACAAAGACGCTTTCCTGTCCAGCCTGGACACCATGACCGTGATGGAACTCAATGACCTGGTGAAGGCCATTGAAGAGAAGTTCGGCGTTTCGGCTGCTGCCGTGGCCGCTCCGGCCGCCGGTGGTGGTGGCGCCGCCGCCGCCGCGGTGGAAGAGAAGACCGAATTCAACGTGGTGCTGCTGGACGCTGGCGCCCAGAAGGTGTCGGTCATCAAGGCCGTGCGCGAACTGACGGGCCTGGGCCTGAAGGAAGCCAAGGACCTGGTGGACGGCGCTCCCAAGACCGTCAAGGAAGCCATCCCCAAGGCCGACGCCGAAGCCGCTGTCAAGAAGCTGGTGGAAGCCGGCGCCAAGGCCGAAGTCAAGTAATCGGCTTGCCCGAAGCGAGGCTGGGTGCCCTACAGGCACCCAGCCTTTCGTGCTTCAGGGTTTCCACGGCTTGAGGTCACTCGGAAAGGGAAAGCGCGACACAATACGCGCCCTTCCTTTTCCAAGTGTTCTCTGATCCGACTGCAGAGAACGGGTTTGGTCGGACTCCGGTGCAACGCCGGGGTTGTCCGCCAGCGGTTGGTAGTGGCCAACCACCAAGCCTCGGGTGCAAGACCCGAGTTGCCAGTCGCCGACGAAACTCCTGCCACGGCCAGGCGGGGGTTTTCGACACGGAGTGTTCAATGGCGCAAGCATCCCCCAACTACAGCTATACCGAGCGCAAGCGGATCCGCAAGAGCTTCGGTAAGCGCGAGAGCGTTCTCAACGTCCCGTATCTGCTGACCATGCAGCGGGAATCCTACGTCGCGTTCCTGCAAAAGGACGTGCCGCCCGCCAAGCGCAAGCCCGAGGGGCTGCAGGCCGCCTTCCTGTCCGCGTTCCCGATCGTTTCGCACAACGGGTACGTGGAGATGAAGTTCATCGAGTACAACATCGCCAAGCCGCCGTTCGACACGCGCGAATGCCAGCAGCGTGGTCTGACGTACGCCGCTGCGGTGCGGGCGAAGCTGCAGATGATCATCTATGACCGTGAAGCCGCGCAGGCCAAGACGGTCAAGGAGATCAAGGAGCAGGAGGTCTACATGGGCGAAGTGCCCCTGATGACCGACTACGGCTCCTTCATCGTCAACGGCACCGAGCGTGTCATCGTCTCGCAGCTGCACCGCTCGCCGGGCGTGTTCTTCGAGCACGACAAGGGCAAGACCCACAGCTCGGGCAAGCTGCTGTTCAGCGCCCGCATCATTCCCTACCGCGGCTCCTGGCTGGACTTCGAGTTCGACCCGAAGGACATCCTGTACTTCCGTGTCGACCGCCGCCGCAAGATGCCGGTCACGATCCTGCTCAAGGCCATCGGCCTGAACCCCGAGCAGATCCTGGCGCACTTCTTCGTGTTCGACAACTTCCGCCTGATGGACTCGGGCGCGCAGATGGAGTTCGTGGCCGACCGCCTGCGTGGCGAAGTCGCGCGCTTCGACATCACCAACAAGAACGGTGAAGTCGTCGTCGAGAAGGACAAGCGCATCACCGCCCGCCACGTGCGCGCGCTGGAGCAGTCAGGCACCAACCACATCACGGTGCCGGAAGACTTCCTGATCGGCCGCATCGTGGCCCGCAACATGGTCGACCCCGACACGGGCGAGATCGTGGCCAAGGCCAACGAGGAAATCACCGACACGCTGCTGAAGAAGCTGCGCCAGTCGGGTGTGAAGGACCTGCAGGCCCTGTACACCAACGAGCTGGACGAAGGCGCCTACATCAGCCAGACCCTGGCCAGCGACGAAACCGCCGACCAGCTGGCCGCGCGCGTGGCCATCTACCGCATGATGCGCCCCGGCGAGCCGCCGACCGAAGACGCGGTGGAAGCGCTGTTCAACCGCCTGTTCTACAGCGCCGACACGTACGACCTGTCGCGCGTGGGCCGCATGAAGTTCAACGCCCGCGTGGGCCGCGACTCAGCCGAAGGCGCGATGACGCTGAGCAACGAGGACATCCTCGACGTCGTCAAGATTCTGGTCGAGCTGCGCAACGGCCGCGGTGAAGTCGACGACATCGACCACCTGGGCAACCGTCGCGTGCGCTGCGTGGGCGAACTGGCCGAGAACCAGTACCGCTCGGGCCTCGCCCGCATCGAGAAGGCCGTCAAGGAGCGTCTGGGCCAGGCCGAGACCGAAGCCCTGATGCCGCACGACCTGATCAACTCCAAGCCGATCTCCGCGGCGCTGAAGGAGTTCTTCGGTGCGTCGCAGCTGTCGCAGTTCATGGACCAGACCAACCCGCTGTCCGAGATCACGCACAAGCGTCGTGTCTCGGCCCTGGGCCCGGGCGGTCTGACCCGCGAGCGCGCCGGCTTTGAAGTCCGCGACGTGCACCCGACCCATTACGGCCGTGTCTGCCCGATCGAAACGCCGGAAGGCCCGAACATCGGTCTGATCAACTCGCTGGCGCTGTACGCGCAGCTCAACGAGTACGGCTTCCTCGAGACGCCGTACCGCCGCGTGGTGGACGGTCAGGTCACCGACCAGATCGACTACCTGTCGGCCATCCAGGAAGGCAAGTACGTCATCGCGCAGGCCAACGCCTCTCTGGACGATCAAGGCCGCCTGGTGGACGAGCTGGTGTCGGCCCGTGAAAACGGTGAATCGGTGCTGACCTCGCCCGAGCGCATCCAGTACATGGACGTGGCGCCGACACAGATCGTGTCGGTGGCGGCCTCGCTGGTGCCGTTCCTGGAGCACGACGACGCGAACCGCGCACTGATGGGCGCGAACATGCAGCGTCAGGCCGTGCCGACCCTGCGCCCCGAAAAGGCGCTGGTGGGTACCGGCGTGGAGCGCGTGGCCGCGAAGGACTCGGGCACGGTGGTGGCGTCGCGCCGCGGCGGCATCGTCGACTACGTCGACACCAACCGCATCGTGATCCGCGTGAACGACGATGAGACGGTGGCTGGTGAGGTCGGCGTCGACATCTACAACCTGATCAAGTACCACCGCTCCAACCAGAACACGAACATCCACCAGCGCCCGATCGTGCGCCGGGGCGACCACGTGTCCGCCGGCGACGTGATCGCCGACGGTGCGTCGACCGACCTGGGCGAGCTGGCACTGGGCCAGAACATGCTGGTCGCGTTCATGCCCTGGAACGGCTACAACTTCGAAGACTCGATCCTGATCTCCGAACGCGTGGTGGCCGAAGACCGCTACACCTCGATCCACATCGAGGAACTGGTGGTCATGGCGCGTGACACCAAGCTGGGCTCCGAGGAAATCACCCGCGACATCCCCAACCTGTCGGAGCAGCAACTGGCTCGCCTCGACGAGTCGGGCATCGTGTACGTGGGCGCCGAGGTGAACCCTGGCGACGTGCTGGTGGGCAAGGTGACGCCGAAGGGCGAAACCACGCTGACGCCGGAAGAAAAGCTGCTGCGCGCGATCTTCGGCGAGAAGGCGTCCGACGTGAAGGACACCTCGCTGCGCGTGGACCAGGGCACCAGCGGCACCGTCATCGACGTGCAGGTGTTCACCCGTGAAGGCATCCAGCGTGACAAGCGCGCCCAGCAGATCATCGACGATGAACTCAAGCGCTTCCGCCTGGACCTGAACGACCAGCTGCGCATCGTGGAGGCCGACGCCTTCGACCGTATCGAGAAGCTGCTGAACGGCAAGGTCGCCAACGGCGGCCCGCAGAAGCTGGCCAAGGGCACGACCATCGACAAGGCCTACCTGGCCTCGATCGAGAAGTACCACTGGTTCGACGTGCGCCCGGCCGAGGATGAGGTGGCCAACCAGCTCGAGTCGATCAAGAACTCGCTCGAGCAGACCCGCCACAGCTTCGACCTGGCTTTCGAAGAAAAGCGCAAGAAGCTGACGCAGGGCGACGAGCTGCCGGCCGGCGTGCTGAAGATGGTCAAGGTGTACCTGGCCGTCAAGCGCCGCCTGCAGCCTGGCGACAAGATGGCCGGCCGCCACGGCAACAAGGGTGTCGTGTCCAAGATCACCCCGATCGAGGACATGCCCTACATGGCCGACGGCACGCCGTGCGACATCGTGCTGAACCCGCTGGGCGTGCCTTCGCGGATGAACGTGGGTCAGGTGCTGGAAGTGCACCTGGGCTGGGCCGGCAAGGGCATCGGCCAGCGCATCGGCGACCTGCTGCAGAAGGAGTCGCGTGCGGCCGAGCTGCGCAAGTTCTTCGACCAGCTCTACAACCAGTCGGGCGGCACGACCGAGGACCTGTCCTCGTTCAGCGACGACGACATCGTGGAGATGGCCAAGAACCTCGAGAACGGCGTGCCGTTCGCGACGCCGGTGTTCGACGGCGCGGCCGAGGAAGAGATCCGCGGCATGCTGAAGCTGGCCTACCCGGACGAGATCGCCAAGGCCAAGGGCCTGACCGAGTCGCGCACGCAGGCCATCCTGCATGACGGCCGCACCGGCGACGCCTTCGAGCGCCCCGTGACGGTGGGCTACATGCACGTGCTGAAGCTGCACCACCTGGTCGACGACAAGATGCACGCCCGCTCCACCGGCCCGTACTCGCTCGTCACCCAGCAGCCGCTGGGCGGCAAGGCGCAGTTCGGTGGCCAGCGCTTCGGCGAAATGGAAGTGTGGGCGCTGGAAGCCTACGGCGCCTCGTACATCCTGCAGGAGATGCTGACCGTGAAGTCCGACGACGTGAACGGCCGCACCAAGGTCTACGAGAACATCGTCAAGGGCGAGCACTCGATCGAAGCCGGCATGCCGGAATCGTTCAACGTGCTGGTGAAGGAAATCCGTTCGCTCGGCATCGACATCGAGCTCGAGCGCAACTAAGGGAACAGGAGAAAAGGCATGAAGGGACTACTCGACCTTTTCAAGCAATTCACGCCCGACGAACACTTCGACGCGATCAAGATCGGGCTGGCCTCGCCCGAGAAGATCCGCTCGTGGTCGTTCGGCGAAGTGAAGAAGCCCGAGACGATCAACTACCGCACGTTCAAGCCCGAGCGCGATGGCTTGTTCTGCGCCAAGATCTTCGGCCCCATCAAGGACTACGAGTGCCTGTGCGGCAAGTACAAGCGCCTGAAGCACCGCGGTGTCATCTGCGAGAAGTGCGGCGTTGAAGTCACGCAGACCAAGGTCCGCCGCGACCGCATGGGTCACATCGACCTGGCGGCGCCGTGCGCGCACATCTGGTTCCTGAAGTCGCTGCCGTCGCGTCTGGGCCTTGTGCTCGACATGACGCTGCGCGACATCGAGCGCGTGCTGTACTTCGAAGCCTATGTCGTGGTCGACCCCGGCATGACCCCGCTGAAGAAGTTCTCGATCATGAGCGAGGACGACTACGACGCCAAGCGCATCGAGTTCGGCGAGGAGTTCGTTGCGCTGATGGGCGCCGAGGGCATCAAGAAGCTGCTGGAGGAGATGGATCTCGACGTCGAGATCGAGAAGCTCCGCGGCGACATGACCGGCTCCGAGCTCAAGATCAAGAAGAACTCCAAGCGCCTGAAGGTCATGGAAGCCTTCAAGCGCTCGGGCATCCGCCCGAGCTGGATGGTGCTGGAAGTGCTGCCCGTGCTGCCGCCGGACCTGCGTCCGCTGGTGCCGCTGGATGGTGGCCGCTTCGCCACGTCCGACCTGAACGACCTGTATCGCCGCGTCATCAACCGCAACAACCGCCTGGCGCGGCTGCTGGAGCTGAAGGCGCCCGAGATCATCGTGCGCAACGAAAAGCGCATGCTGCAGGAAGCGGTGGACTCGCTGCTGGACAACGGCCGTCGCGGCAAGGCGATGACCGGTGCCAACAAGCGCGCGCTGAAGTCGCTGGCCGACATGATCAAGGGCAAGAGCGGCCGCTTCCGCCAGAACCTGCTGGGCAAGCGCGTCGACTACTCGGGCCGTTCGGTCATCGTGGTGGGCCCGACGCTCAAGCTGCACCAGTGCGGCCTGCCCAAGCTGATGGCGCTCGAGCTGTTCAAGCCCTTCATCTTCTCGCGCCTGGAGGCGATGGGCATCGCCACCACCATCAAGGCCGCCAAGAAGGAAGTCGAGAGCGGCACGCCGGTGGTCTGGGACATCCTTGAAGAAGTCATCAAGGAACACCCGGTGCTGCTGAACCGCGCGCCGACCCTGCACCGCCTGGGCATCCAGGCGTTCGAGCCGGTGCTGATCGAAGGCAAGGCCATCCAGCTGCACCCGCTGGTGTGCGCCGCCTTC
This sequence comes from Aquincola tertiaricarbonis, assembly GCF_023573145.1. GTDB lineage: Bacteria > Pseudomonadota > Gammaproteobacteria > Burkholderiales > Burkholderiaceae_C > Aquincola > Aquincola tertiaricarbonis_B. The sequence goes on along the minus strand of NZ_CP097636.1, from coordinate 3,485,819 downwards.
AACGCCGACTTCGACGGCGACCAGATGGCCGTGCACGTGCCGCTGTCGATCGAAGCGCAGATGGAAGCCCGCACGCTGATGCTGGCCTCCAACAACGTGCTGTTCCCGGCCAACGGCGAACCGTCGATCGTGCCGTCGCAGGACGTGGTGCTGGGTCTGTACTACGCCACCCGCGAGCGCACCAACGGCAAGGGCGAAGGCCTGATCTTCTCCGACGTGGTGGAAGTGCAGCGCGCGCTGGACAACGGCGCCGTGGAAATCACCGCCAAGATCAGCGTGCGCCTGACGCAGTACACGAAGAACAAGGAAACCGGCGAGTTCGTGCCGGAGACCAAGCTCGTCGACACCACCGTCGGCCGTGCGCTGCTGTCCGAGATCCTGCCCAAGGGCCTGCCCTTCAGCAACATCAACAAGGCGCTGAAGAAGAAGGAGATCTCCAAGCTGATCAACGTGTCCTTCCGCACCTGCGGTCTGAAGGAAACGGTGGTCTTCGCCGACAAGCTGCTGCAGTCGGGCTTCCGCCTGGCCACGCGCGCCGGCATCTCCATCGCCATCGACGACATGCTGGTGCCGAAGGAGAAGCAGGGCCTGATTGACCGCGCCGAGAAGGAAGTCAAGGAGATCGAGCAGCAGTACGTCTCGGGCCTGGTGACCGCCGGTGAGCGCTACAACAAGGTCGTGGACATCTGGGGCAAGACCGGTGACGAGGTGGGCAAGGTCATGATGGCCCAGCTCTCCAAGCAGAAGGTGCTGGACCGCCACGGCAAGGAAGTGGACCAGGAGTCGTTCAACTCCATCTACATGATGGCCGACTCGGGCGCCCGGGGTTCCGCCGCGCAGATCCGCCAGCTGGCCGGTATGCGGGGCCTGATGGCCAAGCCGGACGGCTCGATCATCGAGACGCCGATTACCGCGAACTTCCGCGAAGGCCTGAACGTTCTGCAGTACTTCATCTCCACCCACGGTGCCCGTAAGGGCCTGGCGGACACGGCGCTGAAGACCGCGAACTCCGGCTACCTGACCCGTCGTCTGGTGGACGTGACGCAGGACCTGGTGGTCACCGAAGTCGATTGCGGCACCGAGAACGGCATCGCCATGCGCGCGCTGGTCGAAGGTGGTGAAGTCATCGAATCGCTGCGTGACCGCATCCTGGGCCGCGTCGCCGCGGTCGAGGTGCTGCACCCCGAGAACCAGCAGCTGCTGGTGCCGGCCGGCCAGATGCTCGACGAAGAGACGCTGGACGTGCTGGAAGCCGCTGGCGCCGACGAAGTCAAGGTGCGCACGCCGCTGACCTGCGACACGCGCTTCGGCCTGTGCGCCAAGTGCTACGGCCGCGACCTGGGCCGTGGCGGCCTGGTGAACGTGGGCGAGGCGGTGGGCGTGATCGCCGCGCAGTCGATCGGTGAACCCGGCACGCAGCTGACGATGCGGACCTTCCACATCGGTGGTGCCGCTTCGCGCGCCGCGGTGGCCAACAGCGTCGAAGCCAAGAGCGACGGCATCATCGGCTTCAACGCCACGATGCGCTACGTCACCAACGGCAAGGGCGAACTGGTGGTCATCTCGCGTTCGGGCGAGATCGTCATCCTCGACCCGCACGGCCGTGAGCGCGAGCGTCACAAGGTGCCGTACGGCGCCACGCTGAATGTCAATGCCGACCAGACCATCAAGGCCGGCACCGTGCTGGCCAACTGGGACCCGCTGACCCGACCCATCATCACGGAATTCGCCGGCAAGGCGAAGTTCGAGAACGTGGAAGAGGGCGTGACGGTTGCCAAGCAGGTGGACGAAGTCACCGGCCTGTCGACGCTGGTGGTGATCGACCCGAAGCGCCGCGGCGCGACCAAGGTCGTGCGCCCGCAGGTCAAGCTGCTGGACGCTGCCGGCCAGGAAGTGAAGATCCCCGGCACCGACCACTCGGTGACGATCGGCTTCCCGGTGGGCGCGCTGGTGCAGATCCGCGACGGTCAGGACCTCGCCCCCGGCGAAGTGCTGGCACGTATCCCGGTGGAAGGCCAGAAGACCCGCGACATCACCGGCGGTCTGCCGCGGGTGGCCGAGCTGTTCGAAGCCCGTTCGCCGAAGGACGTCGGCACGCTGGCCGAGCAGACCGGTACCGTGTCGTTCGGCAAGGAGACCAAGGGCAAGGTGCGCCTGCAGATCACCGACCCGGACGGCAAGGTGTTCGAGGAGCTGGTGCCCAAGGAAAAGAACATCCTGGTGCACGAAGGCCAGGTGGTGAACCGCGGCGAGCTGATCGTCGACGGCGCGGCGGATCCGCAGGACATCCTGCGTCTGCTGGGCATCGAGGAGCTGGCGCGCTACATCGTCGACGAGGTGCAGGACGTCTACCGTCTGCAGGGCGTGAAGATCAACGACAAGCACATCGAGGTGATCGTTCGCCAGATGCTGCGCCGCGTGCAGATCGTCAACCCGGGCGAGTCGTCCTACATCGCCGGTGAGCAGGTCGAGCGCTCGGAGCTGCTGGACACCAACGACCGCCTGCGCTCCGAGGGCAAGGTGACCGCCACGCACGCCGATGTGCTGCTGGGCATCACCAAGGCCTCGCTGTCGACCGACTCGTTCATCTCCGCGGCGTCCTTCCAGGAAACCACCCGCGTGCTGACCGAGGCGGCGATCATGGGCAAGCGCGACGAGCTGCGTGGTCTGAAGGAAAACGTGATCGTCGGTCGCCTGATTCCCGCGGGCACCGGCATGGCCTTCCACGAGGCACGCCGTGCCAAGGAAGACATGGACGAGAGCGAACGCCGCGCCATCGCGCTGCAGGAAGCCGAAGAGCTGGCTGCTGCGCAGCTGGCCGCGGTGGGCAGCGACACGCCGGACGAGGCGGCCGAGTAAGGCCGGGCAGACAGTCCGCCCGCGTGGTGGCCTGCATCTGGAGGGGGCGGCTTAGGCCGCCCCTTTTCATTTGCGTTGCCCCCAGCTCGCTGCGCTCGCGGCTCCCCAAGGGGGCGCGTTCAGCCTTGGGGCTGCCCGGCGGCTGAACCCAGCTGTTCGAGGCAGCGCTCGGGTGTCAGCACCTCCACGCCCCAGCGGCGGGCGCGTTTGGCCAGCTTGAGCAGCGCGCGGTCGCGCGTGACCAGCCAGCGCGCCTGCCACACCACGGCGGCGTCGATGAACACCTGGTCGTCCGGATCGGTGCAGTGCAGGCGCTGCGTGGCGCCCGGCACCGGCGCAGGGTGCAGCTGCACCTGCCGGGTCCAGGCCTGCACCACCGGCGCCGGTGGCATGTCGCCCAGCCGGCCCCCCAGCCCGCGTGACAACACGTGCGCCAGCTCGTCGCGCATGCGCTCGCAGCCCAGCCAGCGCAGCCGCCCGCTGGTGATCCGCTCGAACAGCGGCAGCACACCCGGGTTGCGGAACACCAGCCAGTCCAGCGCCACGTTGGTGTCGACGACCACGGCGTCGGTGGACAGGGGGTCAGGGATCATCGGCTTGCACGGTCAACGGGAGTGCGAATATACTCCCGGGTTCTTCGGCAGATTCTGCTGCGCTCTTTGTCGCCTGCTGCGCCCCGCGCGGCGCTCAGGTCGTCCCACACAAGAGCGCTGTGGCTTCTCCCGACAGAAAAAATTGCGTGACTTCAAACGGGAACAAGTCCACATGCCTACCATCAACCAGCTCGTGCGCCACGGCCGTGAGGTCGAAGCCACGAAGTCCAAGTCGCCTGCCATGCAGGGCGGCCCCCAGCGCCGCGGTGTCTGCACCCGCGTCTACACCACGACCCCGAAGAAGCCGAACTCGGCGCTGCGTAAGGTCGCCAAGGTGCGCCTGACCAACGGTTTCGAGGTCATCTCGTACATCGGCGGTGAAGGCCACAACCTGCAGGAACACAGCGTCGTGCTCGTGCGCGGCGGCCGTGTGAAGGACCTGCCCGGTGTGCGTTACCACATCGTGCGCGGCTCCCTCGACCTGCAAGGCGTCAAGGACCGTAAGCAGGCTCGCTCCAAGTACGGCGCCAAGCGCCCGAAGAAGGCTTAAAGCCACCAGCGCGATCGGCCGCAAGCCGGTTGCACGTTGCGGAGGGCCCCAGGGCTCGCCGAGTAAGTGGATGGTTGTTTCAGGCTATGGCCATCCAAGGCAAGGGCAAGAAGCCCGCGCCAACTGAAGCTGATAAAGGAAGACTCCCATGCCGCGTCGCCGCGAAGTACCCAAGCGCGAGATCCTGCCCGACCCGAAGTTCGGCAGCGTCGATCTCTCGAAGTTCATGAACGTCGTGATGGAATCCGGCAAGAAGGCCGTGGCCGAGCGCATCATCTACGGTGCCCTCGACCAGGTCGAAAAGAAGGCCAACAAGGATCCGCTCGAGATCTTCATGACCGCGCTGAACAACGTGAAGCCGATGGTCGAAGTCAAGAGCCGCCGCGTCGGTGGTGCGAACTACCAAGTTCCCGTGGAAGTTCGCCCCGTCCGCCGCATGGCGCTCGCGATGCGCTGGCTGAAGGACTCCGCCCGCAAGCGTGGCGAGAAGTCGATGGCCGCGCGCCTGGCCAATGAGCTGCTGGAGGCCTCGGAAGGCCGCGGCGGCGCGATGAAGAAGCGTGACGAAGTGCACCGCATGGCAGAGGCCAACAAGGCCTTCTCGCACTTCCGCTTCTAAGTCGTCCCAGTCCAACGTTCCCCTGGCCGCTCTTCGGGTTTGCACCAACCCGCGAGCGGCCCCTGTATTTGGAGCAACACCATGTCCCGCAAGACCCCCATCGAGCGCTACCGCAACATCGGTATCTCTGCGCACATCGATGCCGGCAAGACCACCACGACCGAACGCATCCTGTACTACACCGGCGTGAACCACAAGATCGGCGAGGTGCACGATGGTGCCGCGACGATGGACTGGATGGAGCAGGAACAGGAGCGGGGCATCACCATCACGTCGGCTGCGACGACCTGCTTCTGGAAGGGCATGGACATGTCCTACCCGGAGCACCGCTTCAACATCATCGACACCCCGGGGCACGTGGACTTCACCATCGAGGTGGAGCGTTCCATGCGCGTGCTGGACGGCGCCTGCATGGTGTACTGCGCCGTGGGCGGCGTGCAGCCCCAGTCGGAAACCGTCTGGCGCCAGGCCAACAAGTACAAGGTGCCCCGTCTGGCGTTCGTCAACAAGATGGACCGCACCGGCGCGAACTTCTTCAAGGTCTATGACCAGATGAAGACCCGCCTGAAGGCCAACCCGGTGCCCATCGTGGTGCCCATCGGCGCTGAAGACAACTTCAAGGGCGTGGTCGACCTGTTCAAGATGAAGGCCATCATCTGGGACGAGGCCTCGCAAGGCATGAAGTTCTCGTATGAGGACATCCCCGCCGAGCTGCAGGCGGAGTGCGAGAAGTGGCGCGAAGGCATGATCGAAGCTGCCGCCGAGGCCAGCGAAGAGCTGATGAACAAGTACCTCGAATCGGGCGAGCTGTCCGAGGAAGAGATCAAGCTCGGCCTGCGCACCCGCACCATCGCCACGGAAATCCAGCCGATGCTGTGCGGCACCGCCTTCAAGAACAAGGGCGTGCAGCGCATGCTCGACGCGGTGATCGACTTCCTGCCTTCGCCGGTGGACATCCCCCCGGTCGGCGGCACGGACGACGACGAGAAGGAAGTCTTCCGCAAGGCGGACGACAGCGAGAAGTTCTCGGCCCTGGCCTTCAAGCTGATGACCGACCCGTTCGTCGGCCAGCTGACCTTCGTTCGCGTGTACTCGGGCGTGCTGGCTTCCGGCTCGACCGTCTACAACCCGATCAAGGGCAAGAAGGAACGTATCGGCCGGATCCTGCAGATGCACGCCAACCAGCGTGAAGAAATCAAGGAAATTCTGGCCGGCGACATCGCCGCCTGCGTGGGTCTGAAGGACGTGACCACGGGCGAAACCCTGTGCGATCCGGATGCCGTGATCACGCTGGAAAAGATGGTCTTCCCTGAGCCGGTGATCTCGCAGGCCGTGGAACCCAAGACCAAGGCCGACCAGGAAAAGATGGGCATCGCCCTGTCGCGCCTGGCCGCCGAAGACCCGTCGTTCCGCGTGCGCACCGACGAAGAGTCGGGCCAGACCATCATCTCGGGCATGGGCGAGCTGCACCTGGAAATCATCGTCGACCGCATGAAGCGCGAGTTCGGCGTGGAAGCCAACGTCGGCAAGCCGCAGGTGGCCTACCGCGAAACCATCCGCAAGACGGCGACCGACGTCGAAGGCAAGTTCGTGCGCCAGTCGGGCGGCAAGGGCCAGTACGGCCACGTCGTGCTGACGCTGGAACCGCAGGAAGCCGGCAAGGGCTTCGAGTTCGTCGACGCCATCAAGGGCGGCGTGGTGCCTCGCGAGTACATCCCCGCGGTGGAAAAGGGCATCATCGACACGCTGCCGAACGGCGTGCTGGCCGGCTTCCCGGTGGTGGACGTCAAGGCCACGCTGACCTTCGGTTCGTACCACGACGTGGACTCGAACGAAAACGCGTTCAAGATGGCCGCCTCGATGGGCTTCAAGGAAGCCATGCGCCGGGCCAGCCCGGTCATCCTCGAGCCGATGATGGCCGTGGAAGTCGAGACGCCGGAAGACTACGCCGGTACCGTCATGGGTGACCTGTCCAGCCGTCGCGGCATGGTGCAGGGCATGGACGACATGCCGGGTGGCGGCAAGGTCATCAAGGCCGAAGTGCCGCTGTCCGAGATGTTCGGCTACTCGACCAGCCTGCGCTCGGCCACGCAAGGCCGTGCGACGTACACGATGGAGTTCAAGCACTACAGCGAAGCTCCGAAGAACGTCGCCGACGCGATCATCACCGCTCGCGGTAAGTAAGCAACAACAACCAGCCGGTCTTCGGCCGGGTGCCGTCCGCTGCCAGTGGCGGGCGAACCAGCACCCGGTCGGAAACCTAAAACCTGAGCACTGGCACTGCTCTTTGATACGGAGAACTTGAAATGGCAAAAGGTAAATTCGAGCGGACCAAGCCGCACGTCAACGTGGGCACCATCGGCCACGTGGACCATGGCAAGACGACGCTGACGGCGGCGATCACGACGATCCTGTCGGCCAAGTTCGGCGGCGAAGCCAAGGCGTACGACCAGATCGACGCGGCGCCGGAAGAAAAGGCGCGTGGCATCACGATCAACACCGCGCACGTCGAGTACGAAACCGCCAACCGCCACTACGCGCACGTGGACTGCCCGGGCCACGCCGACTACGTGAAGAACATGATCACGGGTGCGGCGCAGATGGACGGCGCGATCCTGGTGTGCTCGGCCGCTGACGGCCCGATGCCCCAGACCCGCGAGCACATCCTGCTGGCGCGTCAGGTGGGCGTGCCCTACATCATCGTGTTCCTGAATAAGTGCGACATGGTGGACGACGCCGAGCTGCTGGAGCTCGTCGAGATGGAAGTGCGCGAGCTGCTGAGCAAGTACGACTTCCCGGGCGACGACACCCCGATCGTCAAGGGTTCGGCCAAGCTGGCGCTGGAAGGCGACAAGGGCGACCTGGGCGAAGCGGCGATCATGCGCCTGGCCGAAGCGCTGGACAGCTACATCCCGACGCCTGAGCGCGCCGTGGACGGTGCCTTCCTGATGCCGGTGGAAGACGTGTTCTCGATCTCGGGCCGCGGCACCGTGGTGACGGGCCGTGTCGAGCGTGGCGTGGTCAAGGTCGGCGAAGAAATCGAAATCGTCGGTATCCGCGCCACCCAGAAGACCACCTGCACGGGCGTGGAAATGTTCCGCAAGCTGCTGGACCAAGGTCAAGCGGGCGACAACGTGGGCATCCTGCTGCGCGGCACCAAGCGTGAAGACGTCGAGCGCGGCCAAGTGCTGTGCAAGCCGGGCTCCATCAAGCCGCACACGCACTTCACCGCCGAGGTGTACGTGCTGAGCAAGGAAGAAGGCGGCCGCCACACCCCGTTCTTCAACAACTACCGTCCCCAGTTCTACTTCCGCACGACGGACGTGACCGGCGCGGTGGAGCTGCCGAAGGACAAGGAAATGGTCATGCCTGGCGACAACGTCAGCATCACCGTCAAGCTGATCGCCCCGATCGCCATGGAAGAAGGCCTGCGCTTCGCCATCCGTGAAGGCGGCCGTACCGTCGGCGCCGGCGTGGTGGCCAAGATCATCGAGTAATTGCGTGACGGCCCGGGCCCGCACGGCCCGGGTTCCACAACTCCGCGGCCCGCGGGCCGCACCGCTCTTTGAAGGAAACGTCATGCAAAAGCAAAAGATCCGCATCCGCCTGAAGGCTTTCGATTACAAGCTGATCGACCAGTCGGCCCTCGAAATCGTCGACACCGCCAAGCGCACGGGCGCCATCGTCCGTGGCCCGGTGCCCCTGCCGACCCGGATGCAGCGCTTCGACATCCTGCGTTCGCCGCACGTCAACAAGACCTCGCGCGACCAGTTCGAGATCCGCACCCACCAGCGTCTGATGGACATCGTCGACCCGACCGACAAGACGGTCGACGCGCTGATGAAGCTCGACCTGCCCGCCGGCGTCGACGTCGAAATCAAGCTGCAGTAACCCCAAAACCACGCTCAGCGTGGTGTGCGAGTGTGGCCGGTCTTCGGATCTGCTACACTCGCAGGCTTTTCGCGACAACCTCGGGCTTTCCGGGGGAGATCACGGAATTCAAGTCAGCCCGGCCAATCGATGTCGGGTGTTGTGCAACCGGGCTCCTTGCACCAGGCAAGGGGCTGGAGAAGAACCATGACGACCGCAAGCGCGAGCCATCGGCTCGGATTGCTGGGCCGCAAGGTGGGCATGATGCGCATCTTCACGGACGACGGCGACGCCGTGCCCGTGACGGTGCTCGACGTGTCCAACAACCGCGTCGCCCAGGTCAAGACCGTCGAAACCGACGGCTACAGCGCCATTCAAGTGGCGTTCGGCACCCGTCGCGCCTCGCGCGTGACCAAGCCTGAAGCAGGCCACCTTGCCAAGGCAGGTGTGCTGGCAGGTGAAGTGCTCAAGGAATTCCGCGTGCCCGCCGAAGTGGCAGCCGAATACAAGCCCGGCTCGACCGTGCCTGTGACGCTGTTCGCCGCCGGCCAGATCGTCGACGTGCAAGGCACCTCGATCGGCAAGGGCTTCACCGGCACCATCAAGCGCCACAACTTCGGCTCGCAGCGCGCGTCGCACGGTAACAGCCGTTCGCACAATGTGCCCGGCTCGATCTCGATGGCGCAGGACCCGGGCCGTGTGTTCCCGGGCAAGAAGATGTCCGGCCACCGCGGCGACGAGACCGTGACGACCCAGAACCTCGACATCGTGCGCGTTGACGAAGCCCGTCAACTGCTGCTGGTCAAGGGTGCCGTCCCGGGTGCCAAGAACGGCCACGTGTTCGTGCGCCCGGCCATCAAGGCCAAGGCTGCGAAGGGAGCCCAGTGATGCAACTCGAGCTCCTGAACGAACAAGGTCAGCCCACCGACAAGGTGGACGCGCCCGACACCGTCTTCGCGCGTGACTACAACGAAGCGCTAGTGCACCAGATCGTCGTGGCCTACCAGGCCAACGCCCGTCAAGGCACCCGTGCCCAGAAGGACCGCGGCGTCGTCAAGCACTCGACGAAGAAGCCGTTCCGCCAAAAGGGCACCGGCCGCGCTCGCGCTGGTATGACCTCCTCGCCGCTGTGGCGTGGGGGTGGTCGCATCTTCCCGAACAGCCCGGACGAGAACTTCACTCAGAAGGTCAACAAGAAGATGTACCGCGCCGGCATGGCGTCGATCCTGTCGCAGCTCGCGCGTGACGGTCGCCTGGCCGTGGTGGACTCGTTCACCGTCGACACGCCGAAGACCAAGCAGCTCGCCCAGAAGTTCAAGGGCATGGGCCTGGACTCGGTCATGGTCATCGCCGACACCGTCGACGAGAACCTGCTGCTCGCTTCGCGCAACCTGTCCAACGTGCTGGTTGTCGAGCCTCGCTACGCCGATCCGCTGTCGCTGGTCTTCTACAAGAAGGTGCTGGTGACCAAGGCGGCCATCGAGCAGCTCAAGGAGATGTTTGCATGAGCGCCGCTCCGCAAAAATTCGATGAGGGCCGCCTGGCTCAAGTGCTGGTCGCCCCGATCGTCTCGGAAAAGGCCACCAGCGTCGGCGAAAAGAACAACCAGGTGTTGTTCAAGGTGCTGCGCAACGCCACCAAGCCCGAGATCAAGGCTGCCGTCGAGCTGATGTTCAAGGTCGAAGTGGACTCCGTCCAGACCGTGAACCAGAAGGGCAAGGTCAAGCGTTTCGGTCGTTCCATCGGCCGCCGCGACCACGTCAAGAAGGCCTATGTGTGCCTGAAGGACGGCCAGGAACTGAACTTCTCCGGGGAGAGCGCGTAATGGCTGTCGTCAAGGTCAAGCCGACTTCGCCCGGCCGCCGTGCCGTGGTGAAGGTGGTGCACAAGCACCTGCACAAGGGTGCGCCGGAAGCATCGCTGCTCGAGCCGCAGAAGCAGAACGCCGGCCGCAACAACAACGGTCACATCACCATCCGCCACAAGGGCGGTGGCCACAAGCATCACTACCGCGTGGTGGACTTCCGTCGCAACAAGGACGGCATCCCGGCGAAGGTCGAGCGTATCGAATACGACCCGAACCGTACCGCCCACATCGCGCTGGTGTGCTACGCCGACGGTGAGCGCCGCTACGTGATCGCCCCGCGCGGTCTGGAAGTGGGCGCCACGCTGCTGAGCGGCTCGGAAGCGCCGATCAAGGCCGGCAACACGCTGCCCATCCGCAACATCCCCGTGGGTTCGATCGTCCACTGCGTCGAGCTGCTGCCTGGCAAGGGCGCGCAGATCGCGCGCTCGGCCGGCACCTCGGTGACGCTGATGGCCCGCGAAGGCTCCTACGCCCAGCTGCGCCTGCGCTCGGGTGAAGTCCGTCGCATCCACATCGATTGCCGCGCCACCATCGGTGAAGTGAGCAACGAAGAGCACAGCCTGCGCCAGTACGGCAAGGCTGGTGCCATCCGCTGGAAGGGCATCCGCCCGACCGTGCGGGGTGTGGCGATGAACCCGGTGGATCACCCGCACGGTGGTGGTGAAGGTCGTACCGGCGAAGGCCAAGTGCCTGTGTCGCCGTGGAACACGATGACCAAGGGCTACCGTACCCGCAGCAACAAGCGCACGCAGACGTTCATCGTCTCGCGTCGCAAGAAGTAATCAGGCGGAGGACAGCCATGACACGTTCTCTCAAGAAGGGCCCCTTCGTCGACCAGCACCTGCAGGCCAAGGTCGAAAAGGCGGTGGCCATCAAGGACAAGAAGCCGATCAAGACCTGGTCGCGCCGCTCGACGATCCTCCCCGAGTTCATCGGTCTGACGATCGCTGTGCACAACGGCAAGCAACACGTGCCGGTGTACGTGAGCGACCAGATGGTCGGCCACAAGCTTGGCGAATTCGCGCTGACGCGGACCTTCAAGGGTCACCCGGCAGACAAGAAGGCCAAGAAGTAAAGGACAGCGACGATGGAAACTCAAGCAATCGTTCGCGGCGTGCGCCTCTCCTGCGACAAGGGCCGGCTGGTGGCCGACCTGATCCGCGGCAAGAAGGTGGATCAGGCCCTCAACATCCTGACGTTCACGCCCAAGAAGGCCGCCGGCATCATCAAGAAGGCTCTGGAGTCGGCCATCGCCAACGCCGAGCACAACGATGGTGCCGACATCGACGAACTGCGCGTCAAGTCGATCTACGTGGAGCAGGGCGCCACGCTGAAGCGGTTTTCCGCCCGGGCCAAGGGCCGCGGCAACCGCATCAGCAAGCCGACCGCGCACATCTACGTGACCGTCGGCAACTAAAGGAAGACCATGGGACAGAAGATCCATCCGACCGGCTTCCGCCTGCCTGTCACCCGTGCCTGGGCTTCGCGCTGGTTTGCGAACAACAAGAACTTCAGCACCATGCTGGCTGAAGACCTGGACGTTCGCGAGTACCTGAAGGCCAAGCTG